>NZ_SSNL01000004.1:364714-729428 GCF_007004735.1 Salinigranum halophilum | reverse complement strand
CCAACCGAGACATCCACTCCCACCCCGACATCAACGCCGACACCCGACCCAACCGAGACATCCACTCCCACCCCGACATCAACGCCGACACCCGAACCGACTCCCACCCCGACATCAACGCCGACACCCGACCCAACCGAGACACCCACTCCCACCCCAACATCAACGCCGACACCCGAACCAACTAACACCCCCGATGAAAACGACGACTTCGGCGAATTCAAATTCGGGGAGGGCGGATACGGGGGAACGGTCTAACTGCGGAGGGTCTGACCCAACCGGTTTCGCGCCAAGCCACTCCAAGGTAACTTCCTCTCGGGGACGTAGCCCACAGGCCGTCTCCAATACCTGTCTATTGTCTTGATCGTTGAAGCGTGTCCGGACTCTCCGACGACCGGATTCACGGAGAGAATCCCGCCAGTCAGGACGGGCGTGAATCCGACCACTTCCGCCACGAACCACGGTTTATGCTGGTCGGGGTCGGTTTTCCGGCGACTCAACGCGGAAAATTGGCGATAAGTTGGTGTTCCCTCCGTCGGCAGAATCGATAACATACCTTCGACCGGACGCACGTCCACCGGCGACCCACTGAAAGGCGAGCATCAAAAACGCGAGCCTCCCGCGATCAGGCCTGTCCACCGTGGCTCACAGGGCAGCAGGTCGATAGCAGGGTCCGTGCCCGGATACGGAGAAATCAGCGTCCGGGGGCATCCCCCGACTCCGTTATCGACGACGAGGATGCACGGTGCAAGCGGATACCGCGTCCGAACGGACGCTGAAGACGACACACCTCTCGCGGGGTCGATGAATCGCGCACGAACCGAGATCCCCGCGCAACCGGGTTGATCTGCCCTCGTCGGACGACTCGGAGTCCCGCGCACCGTTTTCAGTGGTGCGCTAGCCGGTTCGCCCCCGAGCGCGGATGGGGAAACCCCCCGGTTACGCGGGGGAGGATGTCATCAGTGTGGAGTTACGATGGCCTTGACCAAGCTGGAATCCTGATACGGGCTCATCATCTGTTCTGTTGCTGAGCCGCTGAGAACGTGGAGAGGGTAGATGAAACAGCGTGGTGCAGCGCTGTCGTCAGCGCTGTCGGCGCCGAAGTCCGAACAGCACGGCGAAGACGAACGCGACGAGCGTGACCGTCACCCCGAGGCCGGGGAACTGCGTGTCGGTCGTCGTCGGCGTTGCCGTCTGTTCGGGCTGGGCCGTCGCCATATCAGTCTGAGCAGGTTCTGCGGTCGCAGTCGGTTCAGCCGTTTCCGGTGCGGCCGTCTCCGGTGCGGCCGTCTCAGTCGGTGCTGCCTCAGTCGACGTGGACTCCGGCGTCGGCTCGTCGGTCGGCAGCTCGCCACCACCGGCCATCCCATCGTCGTCCGAGTCTTCGCGCTCGTCTGCCGCCGCGCTCTCAGCGAACGCGAACGGCGAGAACCCGTCGGTCGTGGCCGTGTAAGTCACGTGCGTCGCGTTCTCGGAGGCGATTTCCGTCTCGAGTTCGGCCCACTCGCCGTCCGTGAAGTGCCACAGCGACACCTCGTCAGGGTCGAGGTCGCCGAGGCGGGACTTCGTGACCGTCGCCTCGATGGTCGACTCGCGGTTCTGGAGTTCCTGCGACACCTCGATGTCGAGGTAGATGGGGTCCGGGCCGTTCACCGCCGGGACGTCCTGCCCGGGCGAGGACTGCTGGCTGACGCGGACCTCCCCACTCGCGCCCGGACCGAAGTCGATGCTGAAGTCCGAGACGTCGTCGGAGACCCGCGAGAGCGCGAAGCGGCCGTTGTCCATGTTCCCGCCCTGACTCTGCTCGGGCGTAATCGTCAGCTCACCGCGAGTCGTCGTGATCTCCCGGGAGTTCTCGCCCGTGGCCACGTAGAGGTAGCCGTAGCGGCCGGTCGACCAGTTCTCGAGGGTCTCGACCGTCACTTGCCCGGTGTCTCCTCCCTCGACGACCGTGACGGAGGCGTCGAGCGTCACGGCGTCGTCAGTCGTCTCGTCGAGTGGTGCGTCCGAGTTCGCCTGCTCGGCGACGAAGTCGATGAGTTGTCCGCCCGAGATGAGTCCCGAGCTCCGGCCGTCCTGGATGTCCCCAAGACCGAAGACGTTGGGCGACCCCGAGATCGTCGCGACGCCGTTGACGTCTGCGATCTCACGCTCGATGGTCACGTCGTCCGCCGACAGGCTGTTCAGGTCGCCGTCGACGGTGAGGGTGACGTCTTTGTTCTCGAAGTTCCGCCGGTTGTAGACGACGATCGCGTGAGTGACGTCACCGTCGTCCTGTCGCGCGTCGACGTCGAAGGTGATGTCCTCACCTGCCGCGTACGTGTTACTGCCGGGGCTGGCTTCGGCGGGCTGCTGGTGTACGGTCGCCGTGTCGACACCGAGGACACGACTCTTGTTCTCGATGTTCAGGTCACCGCTGGACTCCTCGAAGCCACGGTCGGTGACACCCCAGCTGTTGCTTCCCTGGTAGTCCTGGACGAGGAAGAACACGTAGAAGCCCGCGCCGCGGTCCTCGTCGCCGAGGTCGTACGTCTCGACGATCTCGCCGTTACTGTCGAGCGTGCCGTAGTCCTCGACGAGGTCGAAGTGGACGTTGTCGTTGACGTTGTCTCTCGTGAGGAGGTCGAGCGCGCTGTCGGTCGTGAGGGTCGACCGCGACGCGAAGAGGTCCCGAGCCGCTTCAGTGTCCTCTTCGATGTGTGCGGCGACGAGCTGGACGTCCTGTCCCTGGAACGAACTCGTCTGGTAGCCGAGCCCACTCTGGAACTGGAGCTGGATCTCCGCCTCGTCGTCGTAGACGGCGACCTTGTCCTTGTTGAGCCTGACTCGTCCGGCGTCGTACTCCGTGACCTCGACGAACGGGTCGACGTTCTTGATCACCGTATCAGCGTTCCGCTCCGGGTTCGTCCGGAGTGGGAACGGCGCTCGGTTCCACACTTCGATGTCGTCCGATGCGTCGACGAAGTCTGGCCCCGAGATCGCCGCTCGAGGGTCTGTCTGTTCCGGGGCGAACGCCCCTGCCGTGACGGCTGGAATCATCCCGGTGACGACCAGGACGGACACAGCAATCACGAATAGTTGTCGCGATGACTCATCTACCATGCCGAACAGTCTTTCGTGCCGTCACATATGTGTTATGCTCTAGGCGGCGAATCTGTCGAGTTGACTGACGAGGAGTCGTGTATCTGCCGGTCTCGAGAACCAGTCGGACGTTCGTCTCGGGAGGACTACCACAAACGAGTGAAATTTAATAAAGAGAGTACACGTTCGTCCTCCCTCGAAAGTTTCTTGAAAGTTGTCAGCGCACGTGGAACCGAAATGTTCTCTCGTTCGCGTGTAGCCGTCTGTCTCGTAATCGTCTCGGTGCTCGCCGCCGGCGTGGTGCCACTCACCGTCGGGGCGGCGACGTACGAACTGAGTTCACCGAGCGCGGTGGACACGCCCGACCGCACCGTGAGCGTCGGAGGCGGCGACTTCGAGGTGAGTGAGTCGGCGCGTGTCTCACAAGGGCAGACCCTCGAACTGGACACGACTGGCCCGTCCGGTGTGTCCTACGCCGTCGAACTCCGCAACAGTGACCGTGAGTTCGTCGACGACGCCGAAGCGACTGGAAACGACCGCGTGACGTTCTCGACGTCGTCGCTCACGCCCGGAACGTACTTCGCCGTCGTCTTCGCCGACGGCAACGTCCAGGCGCTGCTGCCCGTCGTCGTCAAGAAGTACGACGTGTCATCGACGATTCCGTCGACGGCCGAAGCCGGCGCGTCGTTCGACGTGTCCGCGCAGTTGACGCAAGAGACGAGCGGACCGTCCGTGGACGCCGTCGAGGTGGCCGTTGCCGAGACGTCGTCCGAGGATATCGTCGTTCTCGAGGAACTCTCCGCTGACGGGTCGAACGAGTACTCCGGGACCATCTCGGTCCCTGACGAGGGTGAGTACAACACCTACATCTTCGTCCGCGGGGCGGACGAACTCGACGGCGAGCGGGTATTCTTGGGACTGTCCGACTCCACCTCGCTCGAGGTCGACCCCAGCGACGAGACCAATGGTGGCAGTGGCGGAGTCGGTGGTGCTGGTGGGGCCGACAGCAGCGACGAGTCGACGGAGACGCCGACGGCAACGCCAACCGCGACGCCGACCCCGACCGAGACGCCAACCGAGACGCCGACCTCGACCGAGACGCCCACGCCGACCTCTGACGACTCATCGGGCGATTCGGCAGCCTCGACTGCTGAAGCGACGGCCGAACCGACGGAGGAACCGACAACGGAGACGTCCGCGCCGCTCGGTGCGGTCCCGCTCCTCTTGGCGCTCCTCCTCGTGGCGGGACTCATCAGGCGGCTGCGTCGCTGAATAGGACCTGACACCGCGTCGCCTCGGTTTTCGATTGTCATCTCCAACCCTGCAGTACCTGGTACTCATTTAATATCAGATATACTAGTTTAATGTCGTGGTGGCGTTCTATTCTCAGGGGTCTCCTCACCGGTTCCGCTTCGACCCACGCGCGACGACGAACGGTACCAAGACGTTGGTCGCGCCTGGGCAGCCGTCACGTGCCCAGACAACGAGGCCGACTCCGGTAAGACCGAGTCCGAACAGGAACCAACCAGATGGTTCGAGGGTCATGAAAAATTCGATGAAAGTCATCTGGTAATCGTCAAGTGGGGCCGAGGTGAGGGGCCAAAAGAGATAGCCGAGCTGGGTGAACTCTCCTGTGACTGTCGGAGTCACACCGTCACCGAGGAGATGTGTATCCGGTCGCGAAAGCAAACAGTTCCGTCTCGCGCGCCCCGTCAAAGAGTGCGTACAGGAGTCCACAGATAAGTAGCAGTGTAAACACCGAATGACCCAAGCTGCGCCCCAATGGAAGAACATCGAACGTCCACGCGAGCAGTTTATCGACGATATCGGGAACCTGCGTCCCGAAGACGAGTAATAGTGCCGAGAGCCCGGTCGGGTGGGTGTGAGTGTCTGCCCGTGCCGTGTACCAATGATAGATGAGGTAGCCGAACGCCGCATGTGCCCAAGGAAGCATCCACTGAGAACCTCGCGCACGACACAAAGCCGACTTCGGTTCGAGGACGTGCACCGGCCCTGAAGTGGGACGTATCGGGAGTGTGACCTCTCTCCATGCGGAATCGACAGGTGAGACTATCTGCTTGAATTTATGTGAGTCGCGGTCCCACCATTGGGACAGTCTGATGTATCCCCGCCGTGACCGGTTCCTCGTCGGCCAGTTCGCGTGGATAGTGGCTGCGCTCTTTGTGCTCGTGCTCCTCGACTCGTTCTCGTACGAGCTGTTCTTCGTCATCTCACTTATCGGGCTCCTCGTCGTGACTGCGCTGACGATGCCGTTTCGCGTCACGCCGACCTGGCAACGACGTCTTCGCTGGGTGATCCTCGTGGGTCTTGTTGGCTTTGCGTACGTCGTGATACAACGCATTCTCGAAATACTTCCGCCGGGGGTGTTCTGACGTATGAGACCCCTTGATGATCTCTCGATACCGCAAGTGTTCCTGATTGGGCTTGTCGTCGTCGGCCTGCTTGCGCTCGCGTTCGCGGGTAGTACTTCTTCCCAGGCGTTCGGTACGTTCAACGCCGCATGGGACGGCTCCTCTGGGGTTCGGACGGCCGCTGCTGAGACGGGGGCACCCGTCGAGGTGGCTACCGAAACGACGGCCTACGATAGTGCCGGTTCGGAGACTGTCGCTCTCGTTCTTGCGCCAACTGAATCGTACTCACGTGCCGAGCTCGTCCGTATCCGTACGTTCGTAGAACGTGGTGGCACTGTTATCATTGCGGAGGACGTCGGTGACGGTGGAAACCGATTGCTCTCTGCCCTCGGAGCTGACATGCGCTTCGATGGCCGCATCGTCGCCGATCAACGCCACCATGGTCCGACAGTCGACATGCCGCTCGCGACGAACGTCTCTGACTCACCTTACACACGTGATGTCGACGCAATCATGCTGAACCGTGGCACCGTTCTCACGAATACGACGAGCGCGACAGTCGCGGTCCGGACCTCTGAGTTCGCGTATCTCGACGGCGACGACGACGGAGAAGTCGACGACAACGAGACGCTTCAGACGTTTCCGGTTGTTGGCGCCGAGCCCGTCAGTGAGGGGACCGTTATCGCGGTGAGCGACCCGAGCGTGTTCATCAACGCAATGCAGTCGCGGGCATCGAACGCTGCGTTCTTTACGAACGTGATCGGAGACGCTGACCGCATCCTCCTCGATTACTCACATGCGGGGAGTCAACCACCGGTTCGGGCGGCACTCCTGTGGCTCCAGCGCACGCCTCTCGCCCTCTCAGGCCTCGGCATAATCGGGGTCGTCCTCGTCACATATCTCGCGCGCACGGGACTTCCAACCCGTTCGTGGTACGGTAACGACGAGCAGCAGTCCGTTGATGAGGACTCACTGTTCGCGTACGTTCGTCAGGAACACCCCGAGTGGGACGAGACACGCGCACAGAGTATAATCTGGAGTCTCGTCTCTGACGAGACGAGCCACGAGGACGAGGACTCGTCCGTCCGATAAACCGCGGGGGGATTTGTCCCTGTTCGGTAAACGACGAGCTTCACTCCTCGTCGAGCGAGAGATCAGCCGCGATCATCTCAGTGGGAGGCCGCTTGGATCTGTGAGCCCTTCTTCCGACAGGTGTTCGCCGGGTCGGTGGCCGGGATCGACTTCCACGTCCCCGACTCCAGGTAGTGGACGGTCCCGTTCTGGTAGTAGCCAGGGAGCCGACGACTCTCGTTGAGGTGGTGGTGCTTGACAACCGACTTTCACACGTCGATGATCGCGTCGACGTCGACTGATTCGTCCAGCAGGGGCGGGCGATTCAGCACGCGGATTCGCCTGTCGAAATCGCCTCGCACGACCTCCCCTCGGAGCGGAGTCGACTTCCGGTAACTGAGGACGACGGCGCTGGGGAAGATCGGTGTGAACGTTTCGATCACCTCCTCGCAGCAGGTCGCACACGACGTGCTCACGATGAGCTTCACGCGGTCGAACACGCCCTCGCTCGCAAGCGCAGGTCAATGAACTTCGTCTGCGTGCCGTTTGCGAACACGTCTGGCGCTCTGTACTGGTGGCCGTGGAAGTACAGCAAGGCCGTCGCCGTCAGCACCCACGCCTCTGTCTTGGTAGCGCGTTCACGCCCATGCATCACCTGCGTGGCCACACGGTCGGCCTCGTGCTCGTATCGGTCGCCCGGGTCGTCGATATTCAGCGTCGGACCCACGCCACGTTTCACGAGCCGTCGAATCGCCCCGTTCCCCGGCTGCCGCCGGAGCGTTCGGAGCGGAGAGTCCTCGCGAGGCGACACGCGCTGCATCCGCTGGCCCGCCGTCTCCTCGCGACTCGGTTTCCCGCGCGTTCGCCCCGTCGTCGACTGCACCGCTGTTTCGACACACGTGTTCAATTGCAGTCAGGAAAACAATTCCCGCGGGGCTCGTCGAAGCGACAGTTGCCGTCCGCAATCGGCCGCGTCAGTCGGGGACCCCTCTCGCCTATTCGGTGTCGACAGCGGCGACGTCGTCAGTCTGTGGGTCCGTCTTCGATTCCGACTCTGATTCGTCGGCGTCGGCGTCGCCATCGGCGTCAGCGTCGCTCGCGAGTGCCTCGGGGTCCCACCGACACGTCACGAGCGCGGTGGCCTGCTGGTCGCGTTCGGTCACGACGACGTCTACCTCGATGGGCACACCGAGTGCTCGGCCGAGACCGGCCCCGAGGAACGAACTGATGGGGTGGTCGAACCCGGTCAGGTCGCCGTACAGCGGGTCGTCGACCGCGAAGGTGACGCGGCCGTCCGCGGCATCGAGGTCGACCTCCACGGCACCCGCGAGTTCGAGCGCGTCAGTCACCCCCTCTCGGATGGTGGCGGCGGCCTCCGCAGGGGTGGACGGGAGGTCGCTGCGGTACTGTTCTTCGAACGCGCGCAGGAGCGGTTCGGCCGTCGGTCGGAACGCCGCACCGGACCGCGAGGCCGTGTCGTTCACGACGAGCGGTCTGTCGAACGCGTCCTCCTCGAGGAGGGTACGGTCGTACTCCGCCAGTTCGGGGACGAACAGACGGGGTCCCTGTGGTGTCGAGAGGTAGACCCGCTTCGACGAGAGCCCGAGTTGGTCCGCCAGTGCGGATTCGTTGTCGGCCAGCGCGGCGTAGGTTCCCTCCCCGATGTCGAGCGGGATGAACTGCTCGGGGGTGAGAAACCGTGTGAGCACGGCCCCGAAGAGACCCGCCGCGGCGATGGCGAACAGCACGTCCTGCACGGCGGTGACGACGACCCCCGTGAGACCGAACACGACACCGACGGCGGCGAGGCCGAGCGCGGTGCGTCTGTAACGCGTCTCTCGGACGCCGGCGTACCGCTCGCGGAGGCGGTCGTTCTCCTCTTCGAGCCGCTTGAGACGGGCCCGGAGGATGGCCGTGTCATCGGTCACTCCGTCGCGCTCCGTTGTCGATGCTGGTGCGTCGGCCTCGCCGACACCGTTGGTCGAGCGAGGCTCCTGTCGATTGTTCTCACTCATGCGTCGAGTTCACCTGCGGCGAGGCCGAGTCGGACGCGCGCGTATCGATGGACCAGATAGGTCCCGACGGCGACGGTCCCGATGAGGACAGTGGCCCCCGTCGCGAGGCTGGTTCGTTCGGCGAGGGTGACCACCGCGACGGCGAGCCAGACCGAGATCGGCACGAAGAGCGCGCCCGTCACGAGTCGGTGCGATACCGGTGTCTCGGCGACGAGCAGGAAGCACGCAGCCGCCTCGACGAGGACGAGCCCGACAATACTCAGAGGAGTCGGCAACGCAACGAGTGCCAAGTGGAGGACGGCGACCCCGACGATACCCGTCGTACCGACAGCGATGGCGACGCTGACGACGGCGACGAGGGCACCGAGTCGGCCGGCTTCGAGAAAGAGGGCCCCGCCACTCACGCCGAGGGCGACCGCAAGGAGGGCGAGTCGACCGCGCTGGGTGACCGTCGATGTGCGAGACGACATTCGTCTTCCGGATACACATCCGATAGTAAATGCGTCCCGGTTCAGCACCCGATGACCCAGTCGATTCGCGCTCAACCCACGGCGTGGTCAGTCGTCTGCTGACCGTCGTCTACGGGTCTGTTGCCGACCCCGTTCGCTACCCTGCGCGAGGACGGCTCGGAGGCGACCGTCAGGAGCGACTTCATAGGCGTTCGCGCGCGGAATCCTGTGGATTCGCTTCCGGAACTCCTCGAAATCGACGAGGCGCTCGTACGCCGACTCGACGTCGGACACACCGCGGGGCTCGAAGAGGACGCTGGGTGTAACGAACGCAGTCGCTCGGTGGCTCCCGCGGGTAGCGAGTTTCATCGTCTCGACGACCCGTCCGCGTTCGGTGTCGTCGGTGAGGAGGACCGTCCAGGTCCCGCTCGATACCTCGCCGACGTGCTGCTGGACGGCGGTGAAGAGTGGGTCCGCAGACACCTGCGCGACGTAACTACCTGTCCGTGAAAAGTAAGGCATCAGCGTCAGCTCGAACGTCGTGAGCGGACCGGTCCGCGCAGTGAGCTGGGTGGATGCCGCCTGTGCATCGGCGGGGCCCGTCTCAGCAGTGACTGTACGCCGGTGTCGCGTCTGTTGCTCGCTACCGAGTGCGAGGAGTGTCTCACGAAGCCGTCGGTAGTGGTCGACGGTGCTCGCTGCGTCGGTTATCGTTCTGATTCCGTTGTCGTCGACAATCGTGAGCGCGACGGGGTCGTCAGATCGCTCCGTATTGCGGAGGATGCTGAGTGCGACCTCCCGGAGGTAGTCGAGTTTCGTCCGTGCCGAATCTCCCGCTGTAAGTGTCGAGCGCGCGTCGAGGACCAGCCGCGTGAGCTGCTCGCGTTCGGCCTCGTACTCACGGACGTGAGGGGTGTCGAGTCTCGCCGTCGTCTTCCAGTCGATTCGCCGCACCGAGTCGGTGGGCTGGTACTCCCGGAGGTCGGCGAAGTCGTCACCACGCGTACCCTGACTCTCCTCTTGATGGCTTCCGAACATCCCTCTGAGAGTGTCACCACCGGCTCCGACGTGGATATCACCCGTGCCCTGCGCCTCGGCGGTCACCGAGACCTGTTCATCGCGCGGGACGCGCTGTGTGAACAGTCCGTCTGGGCTCTCGTACGTCACGGTCAGGTCGGGAAACGAGAACCGACCGGCAACGGGAAACGACGGTGCACAGGTCGCGTGGGCGCGGCGCTCGCCGGGCGTGATCGTCAGCGACTGCGGCGCAGCGTCGACACTGGCCGGGAACGTGTAGTCGACCGTCACGGGATGGTCGACCGGGGCGTCGAGGGTGGCCGTGACTGTGACTGTCGTCTCACTCCCTGCTGGGACACGGCCGGGAGTCGCGTCGACGTCGACCGCGAGACTGTCGTCGGCCGTCGTGATGGTCGACACCGCGCGCGCGGCCGTGACGAGACAGTACGCACCGAGGACGCTGGCGCCGACGAGTGGGACGAACCGATTCCCGACGAGCGAAATCGCGAGCAACACGGCTCCGACTGCCGCGATCGACCACCACCGCCGTGTCGGCCGCATTACACTCCGTTCACCCCCGTGGGGCATTAGATGATGCGGTCTCTCACGGCTGGCGGTCTCTATCTGGTATGTGGAAGCACGTGTACCGTATGTTATTTGAGTTATGTCTTCACACAGTAATGTAGAATGAGTGAGACGGTCGATCAGCTCTCTGTTGAATCACTCGTCGTCGCGATTACGGACGTGGTCTCGGACGTCGAATCGTGTGAGCCGCTGGCGCTCCCACCCCTGTCGGATTCGGTCGACGTGGACGCACTCGAGTCGTTCTGCGCGCCAGAGACGTCCGGGGGCGGTCCGGTCGCGGCTCGATCGCTCGTGGTCTCTTTCGAGTACTCCGACTCCGTCGTCCACATCGACAGCGGCGAGCAGACCACAATCAGCGCGGACCCCGCGACAGACGAGACGCTGGCGCATCTGGACATCAGTCCGAGTGACGAGGGCGATTCGCTCTCTCACTGCGACTCTTGACCCACCCCTCGTCGATGGCTGACTGAACGACAACTTACATGTACGCCACGCGGTGAACGTGAGACAGTGTTGCAGCCCTCGCTCTCGGTTCGGACGGGTCTCCTCGTCCTTGTCGTGACCCTCGCGCTCGTCGCGAGTCCCATCGCGAGTGCTGCGGATGTGTCTCCCGGACACGAGGGCCCGACTGCGACCGTCGACCACCGTGTGTCGCTCGGGGAGTCCGAATACGCACAGCAGACGACACCGATTTCGTACAACAACAGCTCAGTTCGTCATCGCAACCCCGAAGCTGTCGACTCCCAGAACCGTCTCGACGACCTCCAGCGCGTCCTCGGGAGCCGTCTCTCCGAACGGCTCTCGGAGAGTTCGGTCCAGCTCAGTCAGGAACAGTACGACCAGGCGCGGTCGGTGCTGGGCGACGAGTACCTCGACCAGCTCGGGAAGTACGGCGACGTCGCTGGTGAGCGCGGCGACGACAACGCGACCTCGGCAACGGAGACGTTCACCGAGACTCGCGAGACCCAGCGCGAGTACAGTCAGACCGTCGAGGAGTTCCGTGAGACCGTCGACGCGTACCAGGAGGCGAGGGAGAACGGAGACGAGGCGCGTGCGCGGCAACTAGCGCGCGAGGCCGTCGACCTCGGTCGTGAGGCGGCACGGCAGTCCGAGCGCCTGAACGGGAGTTACGGACAACTCGAACAGGTGTCCGGCGCAGACCTCGGGGACGCACGGGAGCGAATCCAGACCGTCCAGACTGATATCGACGAGGACCGGACAGAGATCTCGAACGCGGAGTTCGTGGCGACGACGCTCACCGTCCGTGTCGCGGACGAGGAAGGCTCGTTCACCGAGCCGTTCGAACTCACCGGATCTATCGCGAGCGAGGACGGGCCGCTCGGGCCCCGCGAAATCAGCCTCGAAGTGGAGGGGCAGACGACGAGGGTCACCACGAGTGCGAACGGTGAGTTCTCGCTCACCTACCGCCCGACGGTGGTACCTGCGAACGCGTCGAACCTCACGGTCCGGTACGTCCCACAGAACACGAGCGTCTACAACGACTCGCGTGCGACCGTTCCGGTCCGAATCGAACCGGTGACTGCCGACGTCGAACTCGAGACGGTGAGCACCGAGACGTCGTTCGGTGAGCCTGTCACAGCCCGTGGGTCGCTCGCGGTCGACGGCGAACCCGTCGCCGGCCTGCCGCTCGCGGTCAGTGTCGACGGGGTGCGCGTGGGGACGGCCCGGACGACCGAGAACGGCTCGTTCGTCTTCGAGGGTTCGTTGCCCGCCAACTCGCGGTCGGGGACACAGTCGCTCAGTGTGGGCCCGGCTGCGAGTGGCCGTGCGGTCGACGTCGCCGTGGCGCAGTCACCAGTTCAGGTCACCGAGACGCCGACGGCCCTGTCGGCGACGGTCGACGAAACGACCCAGGAGAACGTGACGGCACTCTCGGGGACGCTGACTGCCGCGGGACGACCCGTCGCCGACCAGCGAATCGTCGTCACCGTCGCCGGTGACCGGGTCGGAACGGCACGAACCGACGCGCAGGGGGCGTACGTCGTTCGCGTCGACGGCGAGAGCGGTCTCGCACAGGTGACGTTCGACGGCGAGGGAACGAACCTCGCGTCCGCGGAGGCGTCGGTGGACCTCCCGAGCGACTCGGACGCCGAGGCGACAACGCCCGACGAGTCCAATGCATCGACCTCCGGCGTCCTCGAGGGTTTCGGTGCCGCCGTCGAGGAGTTCGTCGCGCTGCTTCGGTCTGACCCGCTCGCGGCGCTCACCACGCCGGTCGGGCTAATCGTGAGCAGCCTCGTGCTCGGCGTCGTCGGCTTGGGAGCGGTTGGCGTGCTCCGTCGTCGCCGCGACACCACGACTGTCACCCCTGTCGGCGCTGTTGACACGACAGTACGCACCACAGGTACTGGCTCGACCGAACAGACCGTGTCGGGTCCGGCACCTCGCGACCTCCTCGCCTCGGCGATGGTCGCCCTCGAAGCTGGCACGACCGACGATGCCGTCATCGACGCGTACGCCGCGGCTCGCCGCGCGCTCACCGCACGACTCGTGGACAAGCGTGGTCGGACACACTGGCAGTTCTTCGACGCGTGTCTCGCTGCGGGGACCGACGCCGACCTGTTGCGCACCCTCACCGAGGCGTACGAGGCGGCGCGATACGGCTCCGACGACCCCTCGACGGCTGTCGCCGAGCGCGCGATTGCGGCCGCGCGGTCGCTCGTCGAGACCGACGGCCAGGCCACGTCGGCCGCACCCGGCGACGACTGAGGGGCTCACATCGGCCGGTCTACACCCGAGTATCGGGTGTGGTAGAGCGACCGACTCACTTTTGTTCCGTGACCAATTCGGTGGGGGTATGGATGACGACGTCCGGTGGAGCCTCCTGGCACCGCCGTGGCTTCGCCGCGTTCCCGCAGACCTCGCCGCACTCGTCGGACTCACGCTCTTGACCGCCGGCGCGGTGTTCCTCCCCGTGGTCCGAGACACGCCGCTTCGGGTCGTGCTCGGCCTGCCGTTCGTCCTGTTCGTCCCGGGGTACGCGCTCGTCGCAGCGCTGTTCCCCGAGGCAGGGTCGGACTCGACCGCGGACGACGAACTCGACAGCTCCGGAATCACCGGCCTCGAACGCGTCGCACTCTCGTTCGGCGTGTCGATCGCCGTCGTCCCGCTCGTCGGGCTCGTCCTCAACTTCACGCCGTTCGGAATCCGTCTCGTGCCGATCGTGGTGTCGCTCACGGCGCTCGTCCTCGTGCTCACGGCTGTCGCCACGCGCCGGCGACTCGAACTCCCCACAGAGGAGCGGTTCGCCGTCCCGTGGCGTGCGTGGCTCCAGGCGGGGAAGACGGAGCTACTCGAACCGGAGACGCGCACTGACGGCGCACTGAACGTCATCCTCGTGATCTCGCTCGTGTTGGCCGTCAGTAGCGTCGGCTACGCGGTGGCCGTCCCGAAACAGGGTGAAGCGTTCACCGAGTTCTACCTCCTGACCGAGGGCGAAGACGGCGAACTGGTCGCCGACGGCTACCCGACAGACCTCGTCGCCGGTGAGTCGACGCCGCTCGTCGTCGGCGTGGGCAATCAAGAACACCGCCAGCAGTCGTACACGGTCGTCGCCGAACTCCACGACGTCGAGGTGGAGAACAACTCGACGCGGATACTCGACCGGGAGCGGTTACGGACGTTCGAGGTGGAGACCGCACACAACGAGACCTGGCAGCGCCAGCACTCGGTGACGCCCGAGCTGACGGGCGAACGGCTTCGGCTGACGTATATGTTGTACCAGGGAGCCCCGCCCGCGACACCGACGACGGAGAACGCGTACCGCGAGCTCCACCTCTGGGTCAACGTCACCGCACCGGGGCAGGGCCAGGAGCAAGCGTGACCATGCCTCTCGATGGAACGACCCCGCACCGCTCGCGTCCCGCCGCGGTCTCGACTCCCGGGTGAATGGGGTACCGACAGGCCCTCGTCCTCCGGTGGTCACGCCGTGACCGACTCGCCGTCCTCGTCGTCGCCGTCACCATCGCCTTCCTGACGGGGGTGACGCTCCTCGGGTTGGCGATGGCCGGGCAGACGACGGCCATCGCCGCCGAGTTCGACTCACCGGGCACGGTCGAGTCGTTCGACTCCGTCGACGCCGCCCGCCAAGCGGCCGACAGCGGCGAGTACGTCCTCCCCGTCACGACCATCTCGGTCGACGGACACCAGCGGACGGTCATCGGGATTCCGAACCCGCCACCGGAGGTGACGTCACGCGGACAGACGTTCGTCGTCCCGAGCGGCCAGGATGGTGTCCTCGCGTCGACCACGCAGGTGCGGACACTCGACGAGCGGGTCGACACGACGAGTGGGTCACAGCAGGTCACGCTCGCGCCGCGACCGGCGGGCGAGCTCGTCCCCGACGGATGGTACGTGACCAGCGCGTCGACTGTCGAGACCATCGGCCCGACGGGGGCGTTCGTCCTCTCGCCGACGAGTCCGGGGCTCGTTCCCACCGACGGGTCCGTCCCGCTCCTCTCGGTGCTCGTGTTCTTCCTGCTCGGCACGCGCCAACTCGTCGACGTATTGCTTCTCGCGAGTCTCGCCGGGGGCGTCCTCGTCGCGGTGACGACGTTCAGCGTGACGCGTGTCATCGTCGAAGACCGCCGCGACACCATCGCCGTCGTGCGGTCGACCGGCGCCTCGCCACAGTCGGTGTACGCCATCTTCGGCGTCCGCGCTCTCTTGCTCACGGGTATCGGCGTCGCGTTCGGCTACGCGCTCGGACTCGTCCTCGTCCGGGTGGTCATCAACACCGCCGTCTTCGCGGGGGCACCCACCTCGCTCTCGATTGCCGTCTCACCGGAAGCCGTCCGCCTGCTCGCCCCGACGAGCGCCTTCATCGTCTTCCTCGGCGGGGTCGCCGGCGTCATCGCGGCTCGCCCGGCCGTTCGCCCGCCACCGGCGACGATTGCGCGGCCGTCGTCGGCGCTGCCGACGCCCGATGCGTCGTTCGCGGCCCTCCGGCGGCGGCTGCGTCCGACGCTCCTCGACTGGGGTGCACTCGTCCCGTCGACGGCGACGCTCTCGGTGTTCGTGGTGTTCGTCCTCCTCATCTCGGCGTCGGGGGGCGCCCTCGCGTCGCTGACGCCGGACGACCAACAGACCATCACCGAGGCCGATGCCTCCCATCCCATCAATAGTCAGGTACCCACCGCCTACGCGGAGACGCTCCAGCAACAGGGCATCGCGGCGAGCCCCGAGATACTCCTCTTCGAGGCCGCGAAGGGAGAGCCGTTCCTCGTCAGGGGGGTGCAGTACGAGGCGTACGCGTCCGTCTCGAACCCGACACTCGTCCGGGGGCGCGCCCCGGCGACGGCCGACGAGGCAGTCATCGGGGCTGACCTGGCTCGGACGCTGGCCGTCGACGTCGGCGACTCGCTCACGCTCGGCGGGAGTACGCGCCCGGCGTTCACCCGCGTCGATATCGTCGGCGTGTTCACCGCCCGCGGCGTCGAAGACGACCAACTGCTCGTCTCGCTGGAGACGGGGACGCGCCTCTCGACGACCCGAGACGGCGTGGTCAACTTCATCCGCACCGAACCGATCGAGTCCGGCGACAGCACCGAGCCGACGGTCTCGGTCCTCGACGCGACCGCGCGGTCGAACGAGACGCGGACGACGCTCCGACTCACCGTCCAGAACTACGGGCTGGCACCCGTCGACGACGCGCTGGCCGTCAGCCTCGGCGGGGACACCCGCGAGGTGCCGGTCGAACTCCGACCGGGCCAACAGCGACGGGTCTCGCTCACGTTCCCGCCCCGTGTTGACGGGACGTACGAGCTTCGCGTGGCCGGGCTCTCCCAGTCGGTGCAGGTGGGGAGCGGGGGTGGAGGGAACGCCCTCTCGATCGAGCTGCCGACCGAGGTGCCGACGGGAGCCGAGCCGATTGTCAGGGTGACCCGCGGTGGGCAGCGTGTCACTGACGCGACCATCACGGTGACCGGTCGCGAGGAGACGTGGACGACAGACGAGAACGGTGCCGTCCGCATCCGGTTCCCCGAGCCGGGCGAGTACACCCTCGAGACGACGGTCGGCTCCGAGACGGCGCGAACCACGGTCGTCGTCGACGAGTCGTTCGACCGTCGCTTCGGCGCGGACATCAGCGTCCGGCCACAGACGCCCTCGATCGCGACGCGGCCCACGGCTGTCGCCACGCTCAATAACCCCTGGGGGCAACCAGTGACTCAGACCGTGACGCTCGTCCAGGGCGACAGTGCCGCCGAACGCGAACTGACCCTCCAACCCGGTGGAACTGCCGAGCATCGCCTCCGACTCCCGTACCGCCCTGCGGGGACCTACTCGGTGACCCTCCTGCAGGACGGCCAGAACGCCACTGCCACGCAGTTCGAGGTCCAGGGTGACGAACGGCTGGCTGCGGCGCTCGCCAGCAGTGGCCGCCAGTCCAGCGGTGGGGGCATCGCCCAGGCGATCGAGATCGTCTTCGGCAACATCCAGGTGCTCGTCGCCGCGATGGTCGCACTCGTCGGCGTCATGACCATCGGCGCGACGACGGCCTCGTTCGCCCGGAGCATCCACGCCGCCCGCGACGAGGTGGGGGTCCGCCGCGCCGTCGGTGCCTCGCCGGGTCGCATCTACCGACTCGTCCTCGGCGACGTGCTCCGTGTCGGCGGCGCGAGTGCCGTCCTATCCGTGCTCGTCGCCAGCGTGCTCGTCTGGCTCTTGTTGTCGCTGGGCGAACTCCGACTCTTCGGCATCGTCCTCCGGCCGACGTTCTCGCCGGCGCTCCTCGTCGCGGCAGGCGCCAGTGCGCTCGGCCTCGCACTCCTCAGTGCGGTCGTCGCGGCGACGTCGCTCGTCGCCGCCTCGCCCGCGACACTGCTCGCCCCGGTGACGCGGCGCGCGCCGAAGCGACAGGGAACGCGTTCGTCGACAGGTGGTTCGGAGGTGAGTAGCGATGACTGAGATCGAACACGGGGGGACGACGACGCGGTCGGAGTCGGCGTCGACCGCCACTGCCTCACGGCAGTCGCTCTCACAGGGGCACGGCCTCGGGACGCGGGGCCGCCGTGGCCTCGCCATCGTCTCGCTCCTCGCACTCGCCGCCGTGGTTCGGTTCCTCCCGCTGTACTGGAGTCCGCATCCGGCGACCCTCGACGGCTTCCAGTACGCGTGGTTCGCGAGCGAGACGCTCCGGACCGGCGCGCTTCCCATCTCGGCGTTCCGCGTCGACAGCATCGTCTTCACCGGCCTCATCACGAGCGTCTCGGCCGTCGTCGGCGTGGACGCCCTTCGCGTCACGCAGCCGCTGTCGTCGCTCATCGGCGTCTTCGGTGTCTTCACGGGCGTCGCTGTCGCGCACCGTGTCGCGCGGGGGTTCGACTGGGCACGCCGCCGTGTCTCTGCTGCCGTCGTCGCGACGGGCGCGATCCTCGCGCTCAACGGGATCTTCCTCCGTCGAACCATGGACGCCGACGAGGAGGTGCTGTTTTATGTCCTGTTGCCGCTCACGATCCTCGCGCTGCACGTCTGGCTCGACGACGGGTCGCACACCAGGCGCTGGGCGGTCCCGCTCGGCATCTTGCTCGTGACGCTTCCGCTCGCCCACATCTTCTCGACGCTGATTGCAGGACTAGCTATCGTCGGTCTCGTGGTCGCTCACGCCGTCCAGCACCCGGACCGTCGGACGCTCCTCGGTGGAGGGGCCATCGCCGCCGGCTTCTGGCTCTACTTCGGGGGGTACTACCAGCTCGCAGCGACGGTGATGCAGATCGCCTACGTCGACCGCGTCGTCGCCTTCCCCGGGCTGTTCCTCGCGTGGGGCATCATCCTGGTCGTTGGCGTCGCGTGGGTGTGGACGACCTCGTCGCGAGCCCGCTCGCTCGCCGTCGTCGTCCCGCTGGGTGTCTTCTACCTCGTGACCGCCGTCAACACGCTCGTCTCGGTCTATCCGGGGACGCCGCAGACACCCACGCTCGTGCTCGTCCCGGTCGTGGCGCTCGCCCTGCCGTTGCTGGTCGGTGGTGTGGGCATGGGTCTCCTGACACCGCACCGCTCTGTCGGTGCCATCGTCGTCGCGCTGCTCGCGGGGCCACTCACCGTCATCGGCTTCTCGTTGACCGCGTCGCTGACCCCCGAGTACGTCAACACGGCGATCAGGGCCCAGACGTTCGGCCACCTCCCGCTCGCGATTCTCGCGGGGCTCGTCATCGCGCGGTTGCTGGCGACGCGCACCGGTCTCGAGACTGACTTCGCGTCCGGGTGGTCCGGCTCCGGCTCCGCCGACGGTGGGCGCTCCGTGCTTCGGACGGCCGCCGTCGCGCTCGTCCTGCTCATGGTGGTCGTCAGCGTGCCGTTCGCCTACCTGAACCTCGACACCGGCACGTACCCGAGTACGACGCTCGACTCGGAGTTCGAAGCCGTCGGCTTCGCCTCTGACGCGGGAGACGAGTGGGCGACCGACCACTCGCTCTCTCGAGTCGGTGTCCACTACTATCGGAGCGACCCGACCGTCTCTCCGACGGCGAGTTGGCTCTCGGGTGGGACGAGCCCGACGTGTCGCGTCCTCTCGCAGGAGTCGTGGACGACGAGCGGCGCACACCTGTTCCCGTTCGCTCCCGAGACGGTGTCCGAAGAGCGCTACGAGTCGTGGCTCGGGAGCCGTCACGTCGTCTACGCGAACACGGGTCGCGACCCGGCGACGGTCTCGCTTCCCGTTACAGCGGCTGGCCAGGGCTGTTGAGTGAATCCTCTCGTTGTTGAAGACGTGAAACCCCCCGCGAGAGGGTACTCAGCACGGAGAGTCCGTTGGGGTCATTCGGAAGACTTCGGTCTCGGTGCTGTCGAGACGCCTCCGGCGTCTCAAGTCGCTTGGGTCCGCGGCGGTTCATCGCAGTGGGTTACCGAATTCCGAGATATCCTGCTGCTTCCTTCGCAATCGTCTCAGCCGCTGTGTCGGTGAGACGCCCCTCTTCGTGCTGCATGTCGGCGTGCCGGATCGTCGCGATGGTCCACGGGTTCACGTAGGATTCGCGTGGCAACCCGCCAGCCCTGAAATCGTCGTCGGTCAGTGGGATTGCGGCTGCACGACGCGTCGTCGTGACTGCGGCGTACAGCGCCTCTTCGTCACTGAACGGGTGTGTGTCATCACTGAGGCAGACATATGGACGATACTCGTGGTCGGCGAACAGGTCAGGGCCTTTCACCACTGCACCACGGGTGTACAACCCAGTCACTCCTCGCCGTAGTAGTCGTCAGTCGACGAGACTGAACTGGCCTTCACCTGTGCTGCATACGACGCGAGGCGGTCGTCCTCTCCAATCGCCCAGTACCGTCCCCGGTGGCGGACAAGTCCTCGGTCTTCGAGACGTGACAGGACAGCCCCGACGCTTCCGCGCTTGATTTCCGTCGCCTCGTGGATCTCTGTCTGGGTGAACGCTTTGTCGTCATGCTCAGCAAGGAACTGGAGGATCCGGTAGGGCTGTGTATCCTCTTGGATATCGAGGACCTCGGTCGGTTCTTCGTCGAACCGGTCGATGTTGATCGGCATGTGTAATATACTGTTATAGACTGCAATAAACACGTCGCTGACAGGGCTGTTCGCGACCGAGGCCAGCAATCAGGTGAGAGGTGTCGTGGTAATCCGTGCGCTGAAGCGCGAGTTGTTCTCTTCCCACCTCCGTGGGCCCCCGTTCTCGCCTGCTTGCACGTGCAGGCAGAACTGCCAGTGGCTCGCGCCCCGCTCGACTCAGATGGATGAACGACCGAAACGCAGACACGCAGTCCACGTGGTCGACAGACCTCGTCGAGCAGGTCATCAAGCAACCGGTCAGAGACGCGGTCCGCGAGGCGCTCGTCGAACAGGAGGTGGCTCGGACGGACACCGCCGCGACGACAGCGGTGTCAGGAACGGGTGACGAGTCCGCGACGACAGAAGCGGACGAGCCGTCTGACGCGACTGAAGCGGCTGCCGACGCTGACTCGGCTCCCGACCACGATGGCGTCGACGGCGAAGCCACGACGTCGAGTCGTTCGCGGGGACTGTCGCTCGCCCTCCTCGCAGGGAGTCTCGTCGGCGTCGGCTACGCTCTCGTGCGTCGTCGGACGGCCCAACAGAGCGATGACGAACAGCTGACGGACGACAAGCAGCCAACGGACGACGAGCAGCTAACGGACGACGAACAGCCGACAGACGACGAACAGCTGACAGACGACGAGCAGACAGCCGATGCCGCTGAGGGGGAGACAGCCGAACAGCCCGTGGGCGACGACGCACACACTGCGACGTCCGAGCGCGAGCGTGACAATGGGCCCGACACGGCTCCTGACCCGGCCGGAGATGGGGCGCTTTGCGATACAGAGCGCGTGACTCCGCCCGGCACCGACGCGACGACGAACTGAGCGGCCCGCCCGACGACAGGGTACCTGATTTTGACGCGAGACGGCGTGCGGACCCTCCGAGAGTCGCTTGCGGTATCTTTCAGCGTCCGCGGACTGCAGCGACCACTCAGGAGTCCGGAACCGACACGAACTCCGGGCTCAACGTGTTCGCGATCAGCGTCTCGTGTCCGCGTCGCAGCCGCTCCGACAGCGACTGGTGGGTGACGTCGGTGTGCTCCGCCAACTGCTTGAGCCCCGTCTCGCGCGGGACCTCGTAGTAGCCGTCCCGGTACGCCCGGACGATGGTCTCGTACTGGTCCTCGCTGAGTCCGTACTGGCCGCGCCGGATAGAATCGGAGAGCTGGTAGATCCGCTCGAACTCGAGGTCGACCTCGTACTCGGTGCAGAACTCGTGCGTGGCCGAGACGGCGTCGTGTTCCGGAAAGAGGATTCTGAACAGCCAGCTATCGGACGACCCCGTCGCGTCGATGATGGTCGCGTTCTCCTCGAGGATGATGTAGAGGATGACCCGGATGTTGGCGCGCCAGTCCATCCGGAGGAGGTACTCTTCTTCGAGTTCGGCGACCACCTCGACGTTCTCGGTGCTCGGGTCCGCTTCGAGGACTGCGGGGAGGTCATCGAGCGCCTCACCCGACGCCCAGAGGAACGGCATCGCCCGGTCGGTCCCGTTGGCGACCAGCCGCAGGATATCGAACTCCACAGACGGATACTCCGCGAGTGTCTCACTGAGGGCGAACTGGTCGACCGGCAGGGTCGCTTCGACCATGGTACTCATGATTCACGCTGGTATTGCGCGCACCCCGGTGTGAATGTTCGGGGCGTGACAAGAAGACCGGACAGTCTGCCGTTCGCAGACGTTTCACGCGCTGTGGGATGGACGAGCGTCGCCTAGAGCAGGAGCGACACGACCGCCAGGACGAGGAACACCAAGACGAGGAACTTGGCGATCCGCATCGAGATGCCGGCGACACCTCGGAAGCCGACGACCGCCGCGCCGATGGCGAGGACGAAGAAGCCGATCGCGTAGGTGAGGAACCCCCCGCCGGAGAGCTGTAACACGGGCAAGAGGGCGAGTGCTAGCATCGCAGGCCCCTCAGGGAACGGTCGCTCGTCATGTGTGCTGTCCGTTCGGCTGTCGGCAACGGCCCGGCTGTCGGTGCGTCAGTGTGGGTCGTGTCGCGTCGGCGGTCGGCCGAGACGGCCCACTCGTCGATCGGGTTGGACTTGGTCATCGTCACCTGTGTGTTCGGGCGGGACCCCACGAGGGACTGTTGCTTGCATGTGCGCCTGCGTGTGGACGGGTCACAGAACTGTACGGAGGAAGCCCACGGGCTCAGCCGTGAGAGGAATCCGACTCGCTCCTATCCGTGTCCTCAGTCAGACGCGCTCGAATCTCGTCGCTACTGTCAGTTCGCCCCTGGCCGGTCGCCAGCTGGTGTTCGCTGGCGGCGATATCCTTCCAGCCCTTGCGCGAGAATGAGGGATGCTTGACGGCGTCCCGGAGTGCCCAACGATTGACATCCTCCCCGCCCTGAAGGACGAGGATTCCCGACCGCCGTTGGGATATTACGGTTCGCGGTTAACAACCTGTTCTCGTGGGGCGAAAACACCCACACTACGGTCGAACAGGTGAACCGCTGGCTGTGCCAACCAGCCGTTATCCCTATCACCGCCATCCGCGGCGAGACTTGGGAGTACCTTTTGCCGAATGTTCTCTGCCCCATTCACATCCCCGTTCGCAACTGTATCGCACTTCTCACACACGTACAGTCCACGTTCGACACGCTGGTTTTCGTCGGTGTGGCCGCACGCCGAACACGACTTCGATGTGCCGCCTTCCGACACCAACTCCACTCCGATTCCTTCGGCTTCGGCCTTGTAGTCAAGAAGCGTTGTGAAGCGGTCGAACGCCCACCTGTGCAAGTCGAGGTTACCGTGGTCGCCCCAATTCCGAGGTTCACCGTTCTCGTCGTCTTCTCGGATGCCGCCGAGGTCGCCAACAACAAGTCTACCGACACCTCGTTCGACACACTCCTCCACGATTTCTTTCGAGAGTGCGTGCAAGAAGTGCGTCCGGCGATCAGTCCGCTTCCGGTCGAGACGAGTTGCCTCTCGCGAAGAGGAATCGTCGCACTTGGCTTTCTTCTTCGTGAAGTAGTATTCGTCCTCTTTGAGTGTGCCACCGGGATACAACACCGACTCTCCACCGAATGATACGGCGGCGAAGTTGCATATCCCGAGGTCAACACCAGCCACTTCGTCGCCCGGCGGTTCCGGGTCGGCGGTGGTGCGACAGACGAATTGAAGCCGCCACTCATCGCGCTTGTAGACAGCACGAACCTGTTGAATGTCCCACTCGGTCAGGTCAACATCCGGGCGAGTCTGATACTCACAGAGGATGAAATCTGAACGATGTTCTTTCAGGTTCCGACCTTTCGAGAGGCGGACGCGGGTGAACTGTGCGTCGTGCTTGAAGCCAGCCGCTTTGAAGGACACAGTTGAACGCGGGTGAGAGTCACCGTGTTTGCGGTAACCGGGCGGTCGGGCACGGTCGTCGCCGTTTCGACGCTTGCCGAACCAGCCGTTGAACGCTTCAGCGAGTTCTTCGAGAACGCGCTGACTGGATTGAGAATGCAAGTCCGTGTAGCGATCGTGGCTTTTGAGTTCGGCTTTGAGTTCCCTGTCATCGGGAATCTCGCCCGTTTCGTCCCACTGTTGTTGTGCGTAGTAGCGACCGACGTTCCAGAGTTTTGAGGCGGCCCATCCGAGTTGGTCAAGGTCGTCACGAACCTGTTGCTGGTTCGTAATCGTCGCCTCGAATGTTCGGATGGTCCGACTCATTTTCTGGCTTCATAACTGGTTATGAAGACCGTTTTGCTAATAGTGTCGGTTAGCGTGGAATATCCAGCCGTGCCATCGACGGTGGATTGTGTAGGAGTTGTCGGCTGTATCCCCGCCCTGAAGGGCGGGGTTTTAGCCTTGAGACTTCGATAAGCGGCTTTTGTTGGTTAATTATTCTGGCTCTCGAAGCCATCTGCCACGCTTACGTGACTGCACTCGGGGCGCGACTCGAGACGGAAGCTGCCTGCGCCGGACGATTCCGCCAGCTGGCGACGACGATACCGACACGAACACACGCGCTCCCAAGACCGAACCGAGCGTGGCATTCGGACCCGTTCCGATCTGACGACAGCATTACGTACCGTGAGCAGAGACTCACACCCAGCAATGGCTAACCCGGTCCTCCAGGGGACAGACCTCGTCGTCGAACGAGCGGGCGAGCGGATTCTCGACGGCGTCTCCATCTCGGTTCCCGCCGACGCGACGATGCTCATCCAGGGGCCGAGTGGCGCGGGCAAGACGACGCTGTTCAACATTTTGGGCTTGTTGGACGTCCCGACGAGCGGGTCGCTCGTCATCGACGGCCAGGACGCGAGTTCCCTCTCGGAACGACAGCGAGCCGTCTTGCGCCGAGACCTCATCGGCTTCGTCTTCCAGGATTTCCAGCTCATCCCCGACCTGACGGTGCGAGAGAACGCCGCCCTCCCCCAAGAACACGCGGGCGACCGCGACGACGACTGGCTGGACCAGTTGTTCGAGGCGCTCGGTATCGCCGACCTGACCCAGCAGTACCCACCCACGCTCTCGGGTGGGGAGAAACAGCGAGTGGCGATCGCGCGGGCGCTGGCGAACCGGCCAGCGGTCGTCCTCGCGGACGAACCCACGGGGCAGTTAGACCCCGACACCGCCGAGTCGGTGCTGGACCTGCTGTTCGAGACGAAGGCCGAAGCCGGGACGGCGCTCGTCGTCATCAGCCACGACCGCCAACTGACAGAGCGGTTCCCCCAGTCGCTCACCCTGCAGGGAGGCGACCTGTTCGAACGTCGACCCGCAGAACACGGACCAGAACACGTGTGACTCGCGCGATGGCCTCGCTCGTCACCCATCTCGTCCCTGCCGCGGTCGCGACAGCGTCCCACCCTGTCCTCACTCGCGTCCGATGAGCTACGCACGCGTCTTCCTCCGTGGGTGGTCGCGACGCGAGTGGCTGACGGTCCTCGTCGTCGCCATCACGACGGCGTTCCTCCTCGGGACGGCCCTCCTCCTGGCGAGTGCGGGCGCGTACACCGAGACGCTCGAAGACGACCTCTCGTCGACGGCGACCGTCGCCGAGTACGACTCGCTCGAGGCGGCACAGGCCGCCGCCGAAGAGGGTGACGTCGTCATCCCGCTGGCGCGTGCGACGGTGAACGGCGAGTCGGTGACCGTCGCGGGGATTCCAGCCGATGCACCCGCGGTCCTCTCGGGGGCGTCCGTCGACTGGCGACAGGCACGCTTCCCCGATATCCGACAGGGGGCGGCCGGGCCCGTTGCCCAGGCGCAGTCGATACGGTTCGTCGGAACCCAAGGACAGGTCGAGACGACGGTTCGTCCCTACGAGACCGTCACGGAGGGGAACGACGCCCGGACCATCCTCCCGCCGTGGTGGTACGCCGCGTCGGCGTCGGAGGTGGACTCCCTCGGCGTGTCGACCGTCCTCGTCTTCGACAGCGAGGGGGGAATCGCGGGCGCGGTGCCGACCGGGCGGCCCGCCCCACCGGGGACGCCGCTCCTCGCTGCCTTGCCGTTCCTCCTCGCGGGCGTGCGCGAACTCCTGACCATCCTCTCCATCGCGGCGCTCGGTGGGGGCATCCTCGTCCTGGTCGTCGTGTACAGCGTCACCCGGATGTCGATCCGTGACCGCCACGACGACATTCGCGTCATCCGGTCGACGGGCGGCTCACCGCGACGGCTCTTCGCCGTCCTCTGTGCGCGTGCGGGTGGGCTGGTGCTGAGTGGCGTCGCACTCGGGTACGCCCTCGGGGTCATCCTGACGAACGCCGTGACGAACCTCGCGGTCGTTGCGGGGTTGCCCGTGAGTCTCGCGGGGACCGTGACGCCCGCGGTGGCGCGACTCTTGCTCACGCTCGCGGGCGTGTTGGTCCTCTCGGGGCTCGTCGCCGGGGCGCTCGCGGCGTGGCCGACGGTCCGAACCCCACCTGCACAGCTCCGGTTGCAGTCGCGGGGGTCGAGTTCCGCCCGTGGGGGACTCTTCTCGTCGATTCGAGCGGAGCGGACGGACGGGGGGCGACCGAGTGGGGGTGTCCACCGCCTCCGGCAGGCGCTGCGCCCGACGCTGTTGGACCCGCGTGCAGCCATCCCGACGACGGCGACGCTGACGGTGTTCGTCTTCGTCGTGCTCCTCGTGGGGTCGCTGTGGGGGGCGTTCGTCCCGCTCGCGGGGACACAGAGCGGGACCATCGTCGAAGCCGGGGCGGCCCACCCCCTGAACAGTCGTGTCGATGCGGGGACGGCCGACCTCCTCCGCTCACAGGGCATCAACGCGAGCGCCGAGGTCATCTACGCGGCCGTGCGCGATGGGCAACCGTACATGGTCCGGGGGGCCGACTACGACGCCTTCGCGTCGGTCTCCGAGTCGCGACTACTCCGAGGGCGGGCACCGCAGTCGCGCGACGAGGCCGTCATCGGGCGGAATCTAGCGTCGACACTCGATGTCGCGGTCGGCGAGAGCATCGTCCTCGGGGGGAGCGTCACGCCCGGCGTTCGGCGGGTAACGGTCGTCGGCGTGTTCGAAGCCGAGGGGACGCTCAACGATATGCTGGTGATCCCCCTCGAGACGGCACAGGGGCTGGCGACCAGTGAGACGCGCGCGCACATCATCCGGACTGAGGACCTCTCGGCGGCACAGCAGGCGCTCGTCGCCCCCGGACAGGACCGTGGCGTCGTCGTCACGGGTGTCGACGCACCCGCTCAGGTCGCGCTGGGTGAGTCCTTCGCCGTCACCGTCTCGGTGCGAAACCTCGACGCGACCGAGACACGGACGACGCTCACCCTCCAGGGCGCGGGGAACGAGACCCTGGGGCAGCAGTCGGTCACGCTCGCTCCCGACGCGGAGGGCGAGGTGCAGATTCCCGTGACGCTCTCGACGACCGGGGCGACGACGCTCGGCGTCGAGGGGTACACGACGTCGGTCCAGGTGTTCGACCCGAACGCGCTCTCGATCCCGGCCGAACTCCCCGCGCGAGCGCCACCCGGGGCGACACTCATCGTCCCCGTCGAGGCTCCGAACGGCTCGTTCGTCTCGGGGGCGACGGTCACCGTCGGTTCGAACACCTACGAGACGGGGGGGCAGGGTGTCGCCGTCGTCACGCTTCCCGACCGGACAGGGACGGCCGAACTCCGCGCCCAGAAAGACGGCTACACTGCGACGTCGCGTGAGATTCGACTCGCGGAGGGTGCGACGCGACAGCTCTCGGTCCGACTCAGCGTCACGCCCACCGTGGGTAACGCGCTCACGCGACCCCGTGTCGATATCCAGGTCGCGAACCCCTGGGGGACGCGACTGAACCGGACGCTCGCGCTCGTCTCGCCCGAGGGGCGCACGACGCGGACGGTGGAGTTGGCCGCCGGTGAGACCGCGCGCGTCGACGTGCCGACGACGGATGCGGGCTTGGACGAGCGGTTCCCCCCGGGCGAGTACGAGATCCGCGTCGACTCGGTCGGGGCGGACGCCGACGAGACGGTGACGCTCGCCTCAACGACGTATCGCGTCCAGGGCGACAGCCGGGTGTTATCCATCGCCGCCCAGGGGGCGAGTTACTCGCCGGGGACGCCCGTCGGCCAGGCCATCGAGAACGTCTTCGGGAACGTGCAGGTGCTGTTCGGAGCCATCGTGTTACTCGCCGGCCTCGCGACCATCGGCGGCACGACCGCGGCCTTCGCGCAGGCCGTCCACGCCCGGGGGCGGACCATCGGCGTCCACCGCGCGACGGGAGCGACCGACCGACAGGTGCTCCGACTGTTGGTCCGTGATGCGGTGGTGATCGCCCTCCCCTCGACGATCGTGGGGGTGGTGGTCGCATACGTCGCGTTGCGCCTCCTGGAGTTCTCCGGGTTGCTGGTCGTCTTCGGGATTCGCCTCTCGATCCCGGCCGTCCCGTGGCTCATCGCGATGGTCGTCGGTGGTGGGTTGGTGTTGTCGGTGACGAGTGTCGTCGTGGGAGCGCTGGGGTTCTTGCGGGCCCCGCCGACGCGGCTGTTGCGGTTACGGGAGTGAGAATTGGGTTGGCTTGCCGCCCAGTCCGCTCGCTGGTGTCTCGTAACTGAGGATTCGTTTTCGAGCGGATATTATTATGTTAATGTTCATTACTATTCACTAGTGAAGAAGATTTTCCAGTAGTATTATCAACTGGCCATCTCGATATATGGCTGTCAAATATCATAAGACGCTGTACGCGTGTCTATCCACGCGTGGGGATTACGGGGTTGACAGGAATGCGAGTCCGAACTGAAAACGGGTGCTGGATATCTTCGGGGGCTGTCGCGACCGTGTCCGGCAGTCGCTGTGTGTTCAGTAGTGGGGACTGATGAATCAACAGAATCTAACAAACGGATCGGCACAAACGGCCCAGACGAGAGACGCAGAGCTCGGTGTCCTTGTGGGGCTGCCCGCATACAACGAGGCAGTCGGAATCGGGAGTGTGATTCTTTCTGCGCAGGCGTTCGCCGACGAGGTGGTCGTCGTCGACGACGGCAGCTCCGACCGGACCGTCGAGGTCGCAGCATCTGCCGGGGCGACGGTCATCGAACACGAGACGAACAAGGCAACCAACGACTCGGACGAAACCAATGTGAGTACCAACCGAGTGCAGGGGGAGCGCAATCGGGTCTGTGAGTCAAGTAGCGTACCTCGGCTCCGGGGATCAAAGGGGCTCGCGAGAGGTGCTACCACCCCGTACTCTCCACGGGCGACTTCTCGAGAAGGGAGGGACATCGCCTGATGGAGCAACACAACTCGACTACACACACAAACGGAGCCACATCAGCACCGGAGATCGGACGCCAGGCGGATCGTCCGGTAGTCGCTGTGGTGGCTACCCCTGATAACGCGGAGGACGTCGCGAGCACGATTCTCCGAGGACAAACAGAAGGGTACGAGACGATTGTCTGTCATGCGGGCGACGAGACACTCGAAGCGGTCTCGTTTGCCGAACAGTTGGGCATGCCCACCATCGAAGTCGACCTCCATCAGGAGGGCGGCCCGTTCGCTAGTGGTATCGCACGTGAAGCACGGGAAATTGGGTATCCGGGCGTCTTGCTGCACGAGTGCCCTGGACGCCCTGTCGACTTCGAAACAAGCACGCAACGATTGCGTGAGGACGACGCGTACCTCACCGAGGCTGTCCCGGCCCCCCGAGTCGATTCGGAATCGGAAGTACTGGTGGCGATTCCCGCATACAACGAGGAACGTTCGATTGCCGACGTCGTCCGGGAGTCTCTGAACTACGCCCACGAGGTCGTGGTTATCGACGACGGGAGCACTGACGACACTGTCCGTTTAGCCGAGGAGGCCGGTGCAACCGTCATCCAACACGAGGTGAACAAGGGATACGGCGGGGCGCTCAAGACGGCGTTCACCGAAGCGAAACGATGCCGCGCAGAGCACCTCGTGGTACTTGATGGCGATGGACAACACGACCCGGATGATATCCCAAAGCTCGTCAATGCGCTCAAGCGGAGTAATGCCGAAATTGTTGTCGGAAGTCGATCTGTCGAAGGGGCGCAAACAGATATGCCACTATATCGTCGGTTTGGGTTCGGTGTGGTTAACCTCCTAACGAATCTGAGCATGGGGGTCGTGCGCAGCGATTCACGTGTATCAGACACGCAGAGTGGCTTCCGCCTTTACAGTAGAACAGCGATTGATAGTCTTGCAACTGACACAATCGGTAATGACATGAGTGCCAGTACTGACATCCTCCATCATGCCCACAAGATGGGATACCCCGTTGAGGAGATCGGCACTACAATCTCGTATGACGTTGATCATGAGAGTTCACACCATCCACTAAGACATGGAATACAACTTGTGGGGAATCTCATCCGCACGATTGAACGAAAGCACCCTCTTTCTGCCCTCGGAATTCCAGGATTCCTCTCGATTGCAATCGCCATCGTCTTTGTCTACTGGACGTTCAGCAACTATCTCTCCACGGGTACATTCCCGGTCGGTCTCGCGGTTGTTTCGGGCCTCTTCGGGCTTTTCGGTGCATTTGCGAGTTTCACCGCTATTATCCTGCACTCACTCGAAACGCACTATGAACGTACAGACTGATGATTTCAGAGCTTGAAGCCGGTCAACTGCTGAGCCGAGGTGCGATTCATGAAATACGAAACTAGCGAGTCCAAAATCCAATGACAGTGAGAGATAAGCAGCCCACAGACGTCGCGATCATCCTCGGAACTAGACCCGAAATCATCAAACTCGCTCCCCTGATACGGGAGTGCGAGAATCGCGATTTGAATTTTATACTCATCCATACCGGACAACACTATTCTGAATCACTTGATTCGGTCTTCTTTGAGCAACTAGACCTGCCCGAGCCTGATTATAATCTGGAAATTGGCTCGGATTCACATGGGGAACAGACCGGCAGAATGATTCAGGGCATCGAACGGATTCTACTTGAGTCGACTCCGGATGTCGTTCTCGTGCAAGGTGATACAAATTCGGTCTTGGCGGGTGCCATTGCATCAAGTAAGCTCCCGATAGAACTCGGGCACATTGAAGCTGGACTGCGGAGTTTTGACGATGAGATGCCTGAAGAGGTCAACAGGGTGTTGACTGATCACGCTGCGGATTACCTATTTGCGCCCACGGAAGATTCAGCACAGCTACTCAGAAATGAGGGACTACCAGATGATTGTATCTATGTGACAGGCAACACCGTTGTTGATGCGGTAGAAGAGCATAGTCAACTCGCACTCCACCGGAGTGACGTCCTAACCGAGTTCGAACTGGCTGAGAATCCGTTCGCACTTGTGACTGCACATCGAGCCGAAAATGTCGATAACCAACACCGATTTCAGCAGTTACTAAGTGGAATTGAATCCGTCGCCGAGGAATTCAACCTATCGGTATTATACCCAATCCATCCGAGGGCACGGAGCCGACTCGATGAGTTCGATATCGAGATTCCAGACGTCATTGAACTCGTCGAACCTCTCGACTACTTGGACTTTTTATTATTAGAACAGTCTGCGTCTATCATATTGACAGACTCGGGGGGTGTTCAAGAAGAAGCTTGTATTCTTCAGACCCCGTGTGTCACGCTCCGAGATAATACAGAACGACCCGAAACACTTGATGTCGGCTCGAATCTTCTTGCTGGTGTCGATCCGAATGAAATCTTAACCTGTGCAAGAGAGATGATTGACTCAGAACATAACTGGGATAATCCGTTTGGTGATGGGACCGCGTCCGAACAGATACTTAATATATCATGCGGGAAAACGAGGAAATCAGCTGAATGAGTTCGATTCACGTTCACGGTTTGGGATACATTGGCCTCCCGACGGCTGCAATGTTGGCCAACTACGGGCATTCGGTTGTAGGAGTTGATGTCGACACCGAACTCGTTGCCGAATTACAGAATGGCACTGTGACAGTAGAAGAGCCGGGACTCCGGGCATTCGTCACTGAAGCACTTGACTCTGGTAATCTCGAAGTTTCTGAGGAAGTCGGCCCCTCGAAGTACCACATCATTGCTGTGCCTACTCCCTTCGATGACAAAGAGAAAGTCGCTAAACTCGACTACATCGAAGAAGCTGGGAAGGCGATTTACCCCCACCTCCGTTCGGGTGACTCAGTTATTCTGGAATCAACGGTACCCCCTGGCACCACAGAAACTGTCTTACAGCCAATATTGGAGCAGTCCGGACACCACGCTGGAGAAGACATCGCCCTAATTCATTGTCCGGAGACAGTGTTACCCGGCAATATTATCACCGAACTCCGCGAAAACGACCGTATCATCGGGGGAGTAAACGGTGTCTCTACAGAAGCTGCTGTCCGACTGTATGATTCGTTTGTGGAGGGTGATATCCATACGACTACTGACGCAACGACGGCAGAGTTCGTGAAGCTGATTCAGAATACCTACCGTGATACTAATATCGCGCTGGCGAATGAGCTTGCTAAGCTCGCGAACGATTACGATATTGACTCCCGTGAGGCGACTCAGCTCGCAAACGAACACCCCCGTGTGGAGCTTCACCAACCAGGACCGGGAGTCGGTGGTCACTGCCTGCCTATCGATCCGTGGTTCCTCGGTCAAAATTCAGACGAGTTGAACCTCATTTCTCTGGCAAGACAGATCAACGATGGAATGGCCGATTATGTCGTTGAAGTTCTTCAGTCTGAAATTGGATCTTTGGATGGAAAAACAATCGCGATACTGGGCATCGCGTACAAAGGTAACGTAGATGATATTCGAAACAGTCCTGGATTAGAAATAGCTCGGAGAATCCAGTCAAGTATTGAACGAAAAGAATCATCGATTTCAGCTGATGGTGGTGCGTCTCCTGGGGTGAACGTGAATCTTAATGACCCACACGTTGACGACCAGACGCTAAATCTACATCCGCTTGACGACGCCATCACCGATGCGGATGCGTTGGTTATCGCTACAGACCACAAGGAGTATACCGACATGGATTTAGACCGTGTCCAGCAACAGATGTCTGGCAATACCATTATCGACTCAAAAGCAGTTCTCGACAAGATGCGCTGGATCAATGCTGGTTTCAATCTAACCCGAATTTAACCCTGGATGAGCGATCCACAGCCCAACGTTTTAGTTGTCAGTCAGAAGTTCCCACCAGAAAAAGGCGGAAACGCATCTCGGCTGGGCGATTTGACGAAGCACATGGCCTCTGACGTTGACTTGACTGTCATTGCGCCTCCACAGTGTTATCCTGCGACAGATTTCGACTGGTCATGGGTGTGGGAAACTGCTGAAAGACGAAACGGACATCGGTTGCACAGGCTTTGGTCGTGGCAACTTCGGAGCGTTGATCCTTCTTTCATCGAGCGAATGCTGTACTATTTCACGTTCGTTGCCCATGCGCTTCTCTGGTTATTCTGGCGACGAAAAGAATTCGACGTTGTTGTGACTTCTTCTCCACCCATTTTTACAGGGATGGTAGCAGCGCCGTTCCAACTTTTAGGATACGTAGATTGGGTTGTTGACATTCGTGATTTATGGATTGATGTCTCCACGGACCTCGGCTTTATTTCAGAGAACGCAATCGTCACGAGGCTTAGTCATGCGTACCAAGAATTTGAACTCAACACAGCTCAACTAATCACCGTCACGACTGACGGGACCACTACGCAGCTACGTTCACGATACGATTTCGATACGGAAGTGGAACTCATTCCGAACGGTGTCGATGTGACCATGTTTCAGCCCGATGATTCTGCTACCGAGGTTGATCTTATTTATACCGGAAATATCGGCTATGGACAGGACTTGGAAACCTGCATTAAAGCACTCCAATACACAGACGGAGAAGTCACCCTCCGTCTCGTTGGTGATGGTGACCTCCGGTCAGAACTATCTCAGCTAGCAGAGGAACTCGGCGTGTCTCATAGGGTTGAATTCACAGGATTGGTCAATCGAGAGGAAATCCCGGGGTATCTGAGCAGTGCCCGGATCGGCTTGGCACCACTCAAGAGACGTGATTCCCTTTCATATGCCGTGCCGACAAAACTTTACGAGTACTGGGCATGTGAACTTCCAGTTCTGGCTCTCGGAACCGGAGCTATTGAAGAAATCGTAGTCGAGTCTGAAGCGGGAATCGTTCCAGATGGAACCCCGACCGTAGTCGCTTCAGAGATTGACTCACTGCTTGCAGACGCTTCACGTTTAGACGAGATGGGCACAGTAGGCCGGGAATTTATACTGGAGAAGTACGAGCGGAAGGCAATTGCTCAGAAACTCTCGCAGCGAATAATCCGACTGCACGAGGATATTGATGGATAGCGCTGACCGTCAAGCAAACCGAGTGTAGCCCTAGAAGTCTCCCATCCTACTCATGAACCAACCTGAGAGCATTGAAAAATTGCGGCTTGGTCTGTGGACCGTTTCAAGACTCCAACGCGAACAACTCCTTGGAATCGTCGACCGGAAGCTGCGACACACATTTGTTCCTAAGATTCCTGTGGATTTTGACGCACGATATGAGCGACAGATTCCGACAGAATTAGATCCAACGTTAGGTCCTACTTTTCAGAACCTCACAACCCTTCAAAAGTGCCTTAGCTCTGCCACTGTAGAGCGGCACGTTCAAAAGATCAATAGCTTCTCCGATTTTCAGCTCGAGTTTCTGAATATAACGATTGAACTCCGAGAACATCGGACAATCGAATGGGGAAATGAACAATTAAATGAGGTTCCCTTATTGTGGTGGCTAAAATATTCCTCATTTGAGCAACTAGACTGGTTTTTTTCCGCTGAAAGAAGACTCGAAAATCCAATTGAGTTCGTCAAAGAAGTACTTGATCCTTGGATTCGTGAGATGGTATCTCGGACGGTCATCGGATCAGAAGAGTATCTACGGCGAGATTGGATTCCCCACGCAGTCTCACTACGAATTATGCGGCTTTGTCGGTATTGTGCATGGCTTGATGCAAATGACATGCTATCCTCTCGAGAATTCATCTTACGATATCTCTATAAAAATACATTATTTCTCAGGAACCACATTGAGACCGACGTGGGGGGAAACCACCTCATTGAGAACGCGTTAGCCCTTACGATGAGCGGACTGGTATTCCAGTCTAAAACCGACTGGCTGGAAACTGGTCTCTCACTCTTCGAAAACGCTGGTCAGAATCAGTTCTTGGATGACGGTGGTCATTTTGAACGAAGCCCTATGTACCACATCATGGTCCTCACTCGATTTCTCTCAGCTGTCGGCCTACTCGATAGCTATGGCCGTCACGTCCCAGATGCTCTTCTGCAAGTATCACGGTCTGCGACACAATTTATTAGAACACTCACTCCTCCCGATGGTCGTATACCGTTGCTAAATGACGCTGTATTCAATGAGTTCTTCTCGATATCTGAAGTGTTGAACTACGCAGACTCAGTCGGTATTTCGTTTGGTAGCCCAAGCTCTACCCTTTCAGACACGGGCTACTACTGGCTGGGTGAGGGGGAGAGTCGACTCCTGTTTGATGGAGGAGGTGTTGGACCGCCTCATCTCCCAGGTCACTCTCATATTGATTTATTAAGTATTATGTTGTGGCTTCACGGTCAACGGGTCTTGACAGATACGGGTGTGTATCAGTACCTCCCAGATGAAAACCGCCGGTACGCTAGAAGCGTCCAAGCGCACAATTCGGTCCAGGTGGGAACATCTGGGCCAATTGATGTGGGGGGACAGTATCTCATGGGGCGACGGACGAACCCTACTGTAGGGCATCACGAATCAGACCTAATTAACACGCTAGTAGGTGAATACGATGTTTCACGCTCTTTTGAGGAGTCATACACTCACCGGCGACGCGTCGATTCAAATGGGGACTGGTGGCTAATCACTGATTCAATCGTAGGAGTAGATAGCAAGCCAGTGATTAGTCGACTGCATGCACACCCCGACGTGAAAATCAATCAATCTACTAACAATCAATTCATTATCGAGGGTCAAGATGGGGAAATACTCGGCACGTTGGATACAAATGGCTGCCTGCGCGCCACATTGGATACGAGTTCGTACTTTCCGGAGTTTGGTACTACCTGTCCTAGACAGACGGTCGAATTAACATACGGGGAATCAACTGGTTGGTTCTTCTTCTCTACAGGTACGGGAGGAAGTGTGACATACGATCGGAACTCGGGTAGCCTTGAAATTGATAGCACACATTATAGTTTACCTTCTCTGTAGGAGCAATAGCGCTTATCTGACATCCTATTCGTAACACTCATTTCAACCGCAAACAAGGATTGATGTACGAACTATCTCGCTTACGTGGGACTCTGAAAAATGAAACAGGTTATACAGGATTTTAAGACGGGAGAGGTACGACTGGCCGACGTTCCACGGCCTCAAGTCGACGACAATAGTGTTCTGGTGAAAAATCACTATTCTTGTGTAAGTGCCGGGACTGAGAAGTCAATGATTGAGCTGGGGAAGAAGAGCTATCTGGGGAAAGCTAGAGAACGACCAGACCTCGCCAAACAGGTTCTCAAAAAGGCGAAAAACGACGGTTTAGTATCGACGTATCAATCGGTGATGGCCCGACTCGAAGAAGCCTCACCACTGGGATACAGTTGTTGTGGTGAGATTATCGCAGTCGGAGACAATGTAGACGAATTTTCTGTTGGAGATATAGTTGCTTGTGCAGGCGCCGGATATGCGAATCATGCCGAAGTCGCTTCTGTCCCGGAGAATCTTTGTGCCCCTGTCCCAGAGGGCGTGGACCCGGCGAACGCGTCATTCGTCACCATTGGGGCGATCGCAATGCAAGGAATCCGACGTGCAGACCTAAGCCCTGGTGAGCATGTTGCTGTTATCGGTATGGGTCTGATTGGTCAGACAGTTACGCAACTATTGAACGCATACGGATTCCCTGTTCTTGGGCTCGATATTTCCGAGAGCCAGGTCCAGAAAGGCCTTGACGCAGGTGCATCGAAAGGAGCTGTTATCGGCAGTTCAGACGTTGAAGCGATTGCTGAGCAGTTTTCCAACGGGAACGGCGTTGATGCTACGCTTATTGCTGCTTCAACAAAGAGCAACGACCCTGTGGAGTTAGCCGGGAGCATTACTAGAACGAACGGACGAGTGTCTGTCATCGGTCAAGTCGGAATGGACGTTCCGCGAGAACTGTATTACGAGAAAGAACTTGACTTCCTTATCTCGCGCTCGTACGGGCCAGGCCGCTACGATCGAAACTACGAAGAAAAAGGCCTTGACTATCCGATTAGCCACGTTCGATGGACTGAGAATCGGAATATGCGAGAGACTCTTCGACTCCTGGCAGAGGGTCGAATCGATTTCGGGCCATTGCAGACTCACGAGTACAAAATCGACGACGCAACTGATGCCTATGACTTGATTTTAGAGAACCCGAATAACGAAGACTTCACTGGAATACTATTGAAGTACGATCCGGACCGAGAACACTCTGTTATTCAGACAAGTGATAATGCCGACACAAACTCAAATTTTCAAACCCAAAAGAGGAGTGTCCCACTGTCTGTTGGTCTAATCGGCGCTGGAAATTTTGCGAAAGGGAAATTAATCCCGATAATAAATGATATTGAACAGCTCGATCTCCGAGCTGTTGCTTCTGCTACTGGAGTCTCTGCATCTGAAATCGCTGGAAAGCATAATTGCTCGTACTCCACGTCAGATTACACGGAAATTGTCGAAGACGATCGAATTGATCTCGTTGTGATAGCGACGAGACACGATATGCATGCAGAGATTGCTGTCGCAGCACTAAAGAATGACAAAGAAGTCCATTTGGAGAAGCCGGCTGCCATCACTCGAGAAGGACTAAAGGAGCTCGCTATTGCTGCAAAGAACTCGCATGGTCGTTTGATGCTCGGCTTCAACCGACGCTTCGCTCCAGCGACTCAGGAATTTAAGAGGGCTGTGACTGACGGACCCGGTCCAGTGATGATAAATTATCGAGTTAACGCAAATGAGATTCCGGATAATCACTGGATTCATGACCCAGAGGTAGGTGGTGGTCGTATCGTCAGTGAAGTCTGTCACTTTGTTGATTTTGCCCGATTTATTTCTGACTCAAAAATAAGTAAAGTACGAGCCACATCCGCGAAAACCGGTGACGAGACAGTCCCCGTACAGAACGTTGATTTGACCCTCGAGTTTGAGAACGGGAGTACTGCTTCCGTGCTATACACAACACTTGGGGATAACTCACTCCCAAAAGAATTGGTCGAAGGGTTTGGAAATGGATCTGCACAACGAATCAACAATTTCAAAAGTGGAAGGCTCGGATTGTCTCAAGATAAGGGACACGAACAGGAATTTGAGAAATTTGTCGAAGCTATCCTCAGTCAGAGTGAGTCACCTATTCCACTGGAATCGATAATTGAAGTCACTGAAGCAACATTTTCGGTTCAAAAGTCATTGCGCGATAACGTAGCCATTGAACTTAGTAACAACTAAATTCTGGGTAAAAACGGAGTTGAGCTTACTGACTAATCGAACAAGGAACTCAAATGAATAAGACTACTCAATCAGTTATTGTGCCGAGCACACATCACAAACTCTACAAATAAATACAAAATGAAGATTCTTCACATTGCGAGGGCATTTCCTCCTGCATATGGTTACGGTGGCCCTGTGAAGTCCGCGAGCAAATTATGTAAAGAGCTTGTGGATTTAGGACATGAGGTTACGGTATACACTACTGATGCGAACGACTCTGAGAGTAGAGTTGACGTGGATAATCCAGAATGGATAGATGGTGTTAAAGTATATCGTTTTAAAAATTTGTCTAATAATTTGGTGTGGAACTACCGTGTCTCCACTCCTATCCGAATGCTCCGGGCACTTCAAAAAAATATCTCACAGTTCGACTTAGTTCACATTCATGAGTACAGGTCTATGGAAAATGCTTTTGCATATACTGTTGCCAAGCAGAATTCAATTCCAGTTGTTATGCAGCCACGTGGTTCCGTACCTCGGTACACAAAATCGAATCAAAAGTTAGTATTTGACAAGCTCATCGGTGAATCAATGCTACAATCATCTACCGGAATTATAGCTAGTTCAAAAAGTGAATCAGGCTTATATTCCAGTGTTGTCCCACAACCTAATTTACCCCAAGTGTTTCACGTCCCCAACGGGATTGATATTCAAGAGTATTCAGAGGTTCCCGACTTTGGCCACTTCCGAAGGCAACACTCACTGGAAGGTAAATTCATCGTCCTATTTTTGAGCAGAATATCTGAGAGAAAGGGACTTGACCTCCTGATTCGTAGCTTTGACCGTTTTAAGAATCAAAAGCCAAATGCCCACTTAGTCATTACTGGACCAGACACCGGGTATTTAGACAACGTACAAGATCTTGTTGACACGGTTGGCATCAGGGACGCCGTCACATTTACTGGTCCGTTATATAACGAAGAGAAGTTTGAGGCATACCGAGATGCGGACGTATTTGTCCTACCATCTAAAGACAGATACGAATCGTTCGGAAATGTCGTTCTTGAATCAATGTCTTGCAAAACGCCTGTCGTCGTTACAGATGTCTGTGGTGTCTCTGAATGGGTTGACCATTCTGGGTGTAAGAAAGTAAGTCCAACAGTTGAGGGGATACTCGACGGACTGAACCGGATATCTGAGTCAGACATCAACGGTTCTGAACTCCGTCGATTCGTCTTTGATAGCTTCTCGTGGGGCAGTGTTGCTAAAGATACATCTGAAGTGTATGGTGAAATCATATGAAAATATGTATAGTTTCATATATCTACCCGTACCCGGAAAGAGGCTATAATCCTGGAATTGAGCGAGTTGTACAGGAATCAGCAAGAGCGCTCGCTCGACGAGGACATGAGGTCCATGTTATCACCACATACCGAAACGGTGGTGAAAAAAAAGTGTCGAATGATGACGGAGTCATTATTCATCGAATTCCGGACAGCAGGCAGCTCTTAGGGAGGGTCGGCAGTGCTTTCTCACTTGATTTCCTTTCAATCAACTATTCACTCAGATCGTACCGCGACCTGCTAAATTCATCTGACGTGGTACATACTTTCACTCCGATTGTTTGGAAATGCTTCTCTACTCCTCTGATTGCCCATTACCATCACTGGGATGACCCCAATGAACTAATGGAATACCTATATTTGCCATCCAGCCATTGGCTTTGGCTTAAATGCTATGCAATTGCTGACACGGTCATCTCTGTCTCTGAATACTCTGCACAAGATTTGTCACATAGGGGTGTTAACGAAGAAAAAATCCGTATAGTCCCAAATGGTGTGGATCCGGATACTTATCATCCAGGACCATCACAAGTAGATCTTAATCAATGGGAAAACACCCTTTTGTACGTTGGGCCACTCTCGGAGCGAAAAGGTATTAAATATCTTCTTACAGCAATGGACGATATTCTTGAACAGTATTCGGAAGTTGGTTTAATTATCGTTGGCGGGGGCGACAAAAGACACTTACAGAATCTGGCTAAAAATTTAGGTATAGAAAGTCACATTCGATTTGATGGATTTGTCTCTGAAAAATTACTTCCGGAATACTACAGGGCAGCGGATATATTCGTATTCCCGTCATTACTCGAAGGCTTCGGTATGGTACTTGTTGAAGCAATGGCAAGTGGCTTACCAGTAATTAGCACTACATCAAGTGCGATACCCGAGGTAGTTGGGGACGCTGGAATCCTTGTTTCGCCAAAAAGTAGTGCTGAGATCGCTGAAGCTGTTGAGACCCTGATTCTGAATACACGATATGCGCAATCAATTGGTTCCTCAGGGCGAGACCGCGTTAATAACCAGTTCACTTGGGATAATACTGGAAAAAAACTCCAAGAAATATATAATGAATTGCGAGAAAATGATAGTTGATGTAGATACGCGAATTTATTCTCTTGGCTCAGTTTCACTGCGGTCCAGAAACTTATTATAAATAGATAGCATCCCTGTAAGACCCTCAATGAGAACATATCCCGGCGCATAGAGCGGCTGAGAAGCGACTATTTTTATACTTGTAATTAACGACGCTCCTTGGTTAGTATGGTGACTAATTACTTCCTCTTTTTCAAAATCTTTTGAACTCTCATATTTGTCAATGGTGGCAATATAGTGATAACGCTTTTTCAGTAAACCGCGAAGAGATAACGAGCCAACATTATGGTAAATAAGTCCATCGGAAAATCCAATTCGTAGATTATTCATAATCGCCTTATCATTTAGATACTCATCCTCCTTCGCAACCTGCCCCGACTGATGGCCACCTATCTCTCTATATGATTTTGATTGTATAAATCTTAAGTTCCCTTCACGTCCCGCAATTGAGATCTGCTTTCCAATATCAGATGCACGAGCCCAGTACGTGCTACCAACGTTTTTCTCGGGAATAATGAGGGCATCATAGCCAGTTTCAGCCTTGTTTACACAGTCTTTGACAACGTCCTCGCTGAGGAACATATCAGAGTCCACATGAAGAAGATATTTTCCCTCAGCTCTTTCGGCGCCGAATTTCCTTGCGCTAGCTCTACCTAAGTCCGTTGCGTAGGGTTCGACACCTAACTTGCGACAGATTTCCATTGTCTCGTCGGTACTACCACCATCTACGACAACAATTTCAATATCACTTAGAGATTGGCTTTGTATGGACTTGATACATTCTCCGATCGAGCTTTCGTTATTATATGTGGGTATAATGACAGAGACGAGAATGTTGTTCATACACAGTACTCTTCGGATGTTTAAAAAAGATTTCTGGAACACCGTCAAATGAAAAGGGATATTTACGTGCTGAAAAGTTAACATGCTAATGTCGGATGATGGCTCGCTCATTTTGAAAAATGCGAGTTACATATTCGTTGGCTCCGTTGTTGCCAATATAGCATCATTTGGATTTCGGCTATTATTAGCTAGAGAATTTGGAGCTGAAGGATTTGGAACATTTTCTCTTGGGTTGATGATTGTTTCTGTTATTACGACTGTATGCCTGTTTGGCGTTCCTGATGGATTGGTGAATTTTATTGGGAAGTACCGCGCTTCGGAACACCCAGACCGAATATTGGGAGATGTAATCACAGGAACTGTCTTGACCATCGGATTATCACTATTATTCTTATTCACTCTGAGATTATTTTCCAGCGCTATTTCTACAGAAATATTCGGCTCTCCTGAATTAAAACAAATGATGTTGTATATGTCTTTTGTTATACCTGCAAATGTATTGGTGTATCTCAGTAGTTCCATCGCACTTGGATACGAGAAAGGCGGGCTGAACACATTAATCAAACAGATATTCCCCCGATTTTTTCTCATCGCTTTGGCAGCAATTGTAATTTTCTTTGATGGTCAATTACTGGATATCGGTGTTGCTTACTCGCTGTCCATGTGGATGGCAGGTATTATTGGTGCTTATTTTTCGATTAAGTTACTACCAATTCGCAACTTGGACTTGGCTGAATACAATCCGTCTAAATTACTCTCGTTCTCAGCACCTTTGATGTTGACTGCAAGTGTAGGTTTCCTATTGAATTGGACTGATACTGCTATAGTCGGAATTTTTCTCAATGAATCATCTGTAGGTGTCTACCAGGCCTCATTCTTGTTAGGAACCAATCTTAGCATCTTTCTCACCGCCATTGCTAGTAGTCTTTACGCAAAATACAGTGCATTACTTGAAAATAAAAATTATTCTGAGCTTGCACGAAGATACCAAAGCGGTAGACGTTGGGCCGTTTTAACGGCGATCGCTCCCACAGTATACTTGACAGTATTTGCAGGCCAGTCTCTGAGTTACTTATTTGGGGCAGAGTTTTCTCAAGGTAGAGTTGCTTTGATTATTATAGTTTTTGGTCAATTCCTATACATTTTTCTCGGCCCCTCAACGAATCTACTAAAGTCTGCGGATATGTCCAAGTTTGTGTTCTGGACCTACCTTGGTGGTGCGGCTATTAACACAGGTCTAAATATTATTCTTGTGCCGCGAATTGGAATCGTTGGAGCAAGCGTTGGTACCGCTACTGGGTTAGTTGTGATTAAAATTGCACACTATTTGAAAATGACTGGAATAATCGAAATAAAACTGTTTGACAAAAGATTCATACCAAGTATCTCCGCGATCGGTACCGCAGTAATACCGTCTTATCTGCTCTCTCCATTTATTTCATCCCCTGTCCGATTAATATTCCACATATTAGTATTCTCTTCAGTCTACTGTGTTTGTCTATACCTTTTTGGTGGGATTACCGATTCAGAAGTCAAAAAGATAAGGGAATTCTACTGAAGACAGTAACAATAATGAATAATCGACATCACAAGTATTAGGTTTTCTGAGCAGGACCTGAGAGCCATGAAACGCAGGAATTGGATTTTCATCTGCATTTGGGTATGTGTTCTTTCATGGTACTTTCGTATGCGGATACACGGGGTGGGGACTGGATCCCCTATCGCAGGAGGCTTTGGAGCGAATATAGATATGGCCAGATATGCGTTTTCTACCGGGCTCACAAGGCGTGAATTTGAACCCGTCACACAACTGTCGGCATGGATGTATTCGCAAACATATGACTCTGGTTCTATGATGTATGCTATTATTAATATTATTACTGGGACAAGTGGTTCGAGGAGTGGTATCGCGTTTGTAAGGCTGGTTCCATTCGCTGGGACACTAGTAATCCCGGCTTTGTGCTTAGGTTGGTTATCGCGCGTATCAATAAAAAACGGATCTGAAATGTCCCTCAAACATCTTTTTTTAATATTAACATTTTCGCTATTTCCGGCAGAGTCCGCGATATTCATCGCGAGTAACGGCTACCATCCCGGTGGTGTGGCGTTGGGTGTACTGGTCGGAGCATTCATAATAGTTGGAAGCATACAGAGAATATATAGAAGGTTTATATTATTGTCTGTTTTTTCTGCTGCAATCGCAAGTCAATATCATACATTTGCACTTGTTTTCGTATTACTACTCTCTGGAACGTTTATTCTCGACCAAATCTATGTTAAGCTTACAGGCTCCACAAAAAGACTAGTTACGTGGTTGGAAGTTATGACCTTCGGCGTAATCTACACTTCAATTGGAACATTTGCAAATAACCGTGTCTTCGAAATTGTGACCAGAATACTTTTTTTCACTTCTCCCGAAGGTGGTGGGTTTGATACTGTATTTATCAATCGGTTCAATGAGTCTGTCACAAATATATTTACGATCACTCGAATATCAACGGCAATCAGTATCGTCATAGCTTTTATAATACTCGCTTCGTTCATGCTCCTTGTAATTGAAAATATGACTAAGAGAGGACTCAATTTCTTGCGCACTCGGCATATTCGATTGGCATTTTTAATTGTCCCTGCTTTTATACCCATGACGGTAATGCTGTATCTTTGGGGAGGATTTGGACCAGCAATCACTCGAACGATCTATGTTGGCATTTGGTTTGTCGTACTAGCTGCAGCTATTCTACTAGTGGAGGGCTCAACTTCGGTTGAACTGGGTACAGTCGTTGCGATAGTTCTCGTGGTTTCTACCGTAGGGATAGCTGTCGCTTCGCAAGAATCGTTTGGTACTGCTGAAATATCTGTTCAGCAGTCAGACAGTGTTAAGTTTTCTGGCGAATATATACATAGTGAAGACTATATTTTTTCAGATTCCCGACTTGGGTTAGCACTTCTGTATGAGTCACATCAAGCGATAATTGCAGTAAGGCCCTCGAACGACCCGGACTTTACCAAACGACTGAACTCTATCTATTATAATGGGACTTCTTCTGATGGAATATCATCAATTAAAAATATATCCGAAGCACAAACTATATCTCAAAGTGAAGCAGATGACACGTATCTGCTTTTATCAAAAGATATGCAAAATGGCGTGGAAATTTTCGTAACGTATGCACCTCCAACGGAACCAAATTTCTATGAGAAGTATGACCAAGATCATCAAGTCCGCCGAATATTCTCTAATGGAGAAAACATTATTTATAAGATTCCAAATTGATTATTTAAATGCTAACCTCATGGTACTAAATAAATCGAGCATACTACCTCTGGCGAAGGATATTGGCCTCCGAGGTGCATTGACCTCTATTAGATACTCCCTGCGTACCTCCCCTGGAATAAATCTGGTATTTGGGCGAAAGGTCTCTGTATCAATAAAACCGGAAGCAAGTATCGAGTGTAGTGGACGATTCGACTTTGGACTCAACAGTAGTGCTGTACATGACTCTACTGGTGGGTCAAGGTTACGTATTGATGATACTGCTGTAGTACGCATTGCAATGGGTGGTGGTGTCGCTCGGATTGGACCTGGCTCTCATCTTCGAATTGAAGGTAACTTCACTATGGGTGGTTCAAGCTATATTTCCGGAAAATCAAATATAACTTGTAGGGAAGAACTAAAAATCGGAAGAGACTCTGCCATCGCGTGGGGTGTTGATATTATGGATACAAACATGCACCATCATGTTATAGAGGGAGAACTACAAAATTATGAAGCACCTGTAGTTATCGGAGACGACGTTTGGATTGGAGCGAACGCCACGATCCTTCCTGGTGTTACGATTGAAAACAATGCCATCGTGGCTGCTAACAGTGTGGTTACCGGAACTGTAGAATCAGGTACAATGGTTGCCGGGAACCCTGCGTCAGTTGTTGCAACAGATGTGTGTTGGTACTAGCCAAATCATGGATGTAAGTGTTATCGACAAATTCAGTATCGCTGATGGACGTAATAGTGACACTCATATTCCGCAATCACAATGCATAAGAAACAACCAATAGACGTAGCTTGCCTTGTGTCACATCCGATTCAGTATCAGGTACCGCTCTTCCAGAACCTTTCAGACCAATCGGACATTAATTTACACGTATATTTCTGTGACGATCATGGGGTGAATGATAGCTTTGACAAACAATTTAACCGGGAGATTAGTTGGGACATCCCTCTTCTAAAAGGATATGAATCAACATTCTTATCGAACATTTCACCAAAACCCAATCAATCATCTGTAGCAGGAATGGTAAACCCTAGTATCGCTTGGCATATTGTACGGCAGAATACAGACGTTCTTTGGGTACATGGTTGGGAAGGTATAACTCACTGGCTTTCATTCGCTGTTGCTCGCTTTTCAAAGACTCCCATAATCATCAGAGGAGACTCAACCTTAGCTAGCACACAGAGACTCCCCCAAATGCTAAAGAAAACTCGAGAACTCGTATTGCGAACCCTTTTTTCGAATATAAACGCATTTGCAGTTACGGGCACCCCAAACAGAGAGTTTTATAATTCGTTTGGAATATCAGAAAATTTATTATTTGATGCTCCTCTGACCGTGGATAACTCTTGGTTTCAAAAGCGCCATCCTGATCGTGTCTTACAAGCTGAGACTCGAGAGAAGATTGGCATACCTCCTTCCGATATTGTGATATTACAGGTTGGTAAGCTCATCAATCGAAAGAGGGCGGACTTACTTATTAGATTGGTTAAAAAAATAGACAAACAGAACGTTTCTCTACTCTTAGTTGGTGATGGACCTCAAAAAGAAAATTATGAGAGACTGGCATCAGAGCTAGGAGTGTCTGATAGTGTCTACTTTACGGGATTTGTGGAACAATCTGAGCTGCCAAAAATGTATGGTATTTCAGACATATTTGTACTAGCTAGCAATTATGAGCCTTGGGGTTTAGTAATAAATGAAGCGATGAATTTTTCATTGCCAATTGTTGCGTCAGACACTGTCGGAGCGTCTCAAGACTTGATTAAAGAAAATGGTGCCGTATTTAAATCTGGAAGTGTTCGTAGCCTACAAAACCAGATTGAACCATTTGTGTCCGATGACAAATTAAGATTGTCTGCAGGAATTGAATCAAAAAAACTCATTAACGATTGGTCAATTGATTCTACAGCACGAGGAATAATTGCTGCTGCGAAGTACTGTTTGAATTGATTGGATTTCTACTTTTATCCACATTCTAGCTTTGTTAACATACAAATTTCAATAGCACCCTGTGTTCGACTCAAAAAGTCGGCGTCATCTTCTGGGACGGAGACGGTACGAACGCGGACGCGAACGACGCTTTCCTCAAGATGCTGGGCCTTGACTACGATGACGCGCTAGGCACGTCGCGGCGAGACCTCTCGCCCGAAGGAGTTCTACCGAGCCGGAAAGTGCCACCTCATTGAGGTCGAAGAGAACGGGAGCGGCGTCTCCTACGGGAAACAGTACTACTACGCCAACGGCTTGTGCTGTGGGGCTGTTCGAATCTCGGCGGCTGAACGCCACCGACAAGGTCAAATTCGTTATCGACATCAGCGAACGCCGAGAGAGCGAAGAGGCGGTACGCGAGAGCGAGGCGCGACTCGAAGCGTTCGTCACGGCAACCTCAGACGTCGTCTACCGCATGAGCCCCGACTGGTCGGAGAACAGTGTAGACCACGGCGGCGCGGGTGTGACCGTCCGGGTCGGACCACTCACAAACGGCTTCTCTGTCGAGGACGACGCTCCCGGCGTTCCGGAGGGTCTTCATGTGTGATGATTCCGGAGATTCGAAAACAAACGGTTCGTCTGAATCTAAACCCTGCGATTTGTCGATTAATTTTCAAACTATAACACAATCGGACGTCGCTATGGTTCACCCCGATTAGGCTGTGACTCTTCGTTGAATCGAACTCGTCTCCGATTCAATTCCCCCAAAGCCGCTACCGATACTACACTCCGTACTCATCCCCGACTCGCTTAACTCGAACCTCCCCCGTCTCCACGAGCGACTCGAGATTGACCAGCACCGACCGTGAATTGGTCCCGAGCGCATCCGCCACCTCAACCGTCGTTACAGGCTCTCCACAATCCAACACGGAGAGTACCTGCTCGTCCGTCAGCTCTGTTTCGTAACCATGGTCTTCGCCGTGAAGCGAGAGCCCCCGCTCTCTTCCACGCGCAACGACCTCGGACCCGTCGACTAGCTCAAGAGCACCGATTCGCTCGCCACGCTGTTTCGCATCCGCAGTGAACCCGGACGTCGTCACCACGATAACCCTCGATGCCTCGAACTCGTCGTCGACCAGGAGACCAGCGACCCGTTGAACGGTCTCGATACCGACGTCACGCTCTGTGTACCGTTTCACCTGAATGAGGACGTGATCACGCTCGTTCTCGGCAATGACGTCGACACCGCTGTCTCGAGTCTGTTTCGTGAGACGGCAGCTGTACCCCTGTGCCCCCCAGAGGTCCGCAACGTACTCCTCGAAGCCGCGGGGCGTCAGTCCGGTCAACACGTCCAACTCGACCACCGTTGGGACACCGCCGTCGTCGGCTGACGTCGCTGCTGGCTCAGCGCCTTCCATGTTCGACGCAGCCGGATTCGAAGCCTGAGTGACAGACTCGGGACTTCGGACGACAGTACAATCAACGAGTAATGCCTTCGAACGACGTCGGGTGCCAGTAATCGTTTCCACCACGTCCGAGTCGCGGACCTCACAACCCACTATCGAGGTCCCCATCGCGTCGATCATGTCGTAGGCGTAGCGTCTCGACACGTCGGTACACTCTCGGATCTCGTGCGGGCCGACCGAGACCGTCTCCGAGTCAGTGTGCTTTGCGAACGCGAGTTCCAGGACGACAGCGTACTTCTCTTCCTTACTCGTCATCTCGGCACTGACAGTCTCGAGCGCGTCTAGTCGTGCTTCGAGCCTCTCGACTGCCTCTTCGAGCGTAGTTAGTCGATCCGCTACCGACTCCTCGTCGACGCGTTCACTCACGGCGTCGACCCTCGCGTTGGCGGTGAAAACGAGGACAGCATCGGTGTCTCCGTTTCGAGAAGTGTTACACTCGCGACAGTGACGTGTCCAAGCGATCGTCGACACGCTGTCTGACTAGCGCTCGATGGATGCGTGCCAGCGAGTCACGACAAGGTGGGTGAGACCAACATCCATGTCTCGTTCAGCCGATGCGGCCCATCTCGCCCCCGACGTCGTCCACCGCACCAGCTCGCGCTTCTCTGTTGAGAGGCACGACATCGCGTGGGGCGAGGATATCACACTCGGTGGGAGGCTATACAGTCGATCCAGCATGGGGCAGAATTAACCAACACTGTCGAAAAGAGTTGGTTAACACTGTTACACACTCTCGTCGTCCCCTCACCGAGCGAGAGACGCCCGTCGTCACGCTCCCTGTCAGTCGCCGACGACCGAGACCGTGTTCTTCCGCCTCGAATCAGTATGCTCCGCCACGCTGCCTGGCAGGTGAAAGCAGACGAAATCTCCTCTCTGTACCCATTCGTATGACGAGTGATGCTAGGATACACGATGTCTCTCACTCGCTCTGGGATGTATCGACAGCTCGCACCGAGAGTACACGCGAAATCTACGGTCCCCTTCTCGTGAGCACGAGGCGACACAGTGCTCGCGTACTGAATCGTGTGTCTCACAGCGAGGCCAGTCCCGACCAGGGCGCGTCCGCCAGCAGTCGACTGAGGTCCGCCACGCACCTGTTGAGCGCTCACTCACGAGCGTCGGTAAGCCCGCGTGCAATCTCGAGGAGTTCGGAAATCTGTGCGGCACGGTCGTGTTCTCCTACCCGGTGGAGGTCCTCAGTGGCGGTTTGCAGTCGAGAGACGCGGTAGAGCCCGGGGTCGACCTGTTGCTGTGCGATCCTGAGTATCCATTCGGGGACGTGTGGTTGGTGCACGCCATCAGTCGCCGGCGAGTACTCGAGTACCCGGAGGTCCGTCGCGTCGATGGTGTATCCGTCGCCCGAGTCTGAGAGTCTGAGCTCGACCAGGGCTTCGTCGTACCCTTTGGTCGGCTCTCCCAGACTGGATCGCTCACAGGCGGGACAGCGCAACAGGTCGGGAACCCACGTCTTGGAGGGCAAGACTGTCCGCTCGATGATCGGGATGTCGACGACGCGGATGAGTTCGTACTGCACAGGCTCTGCGGGGTCGATGAGTCGATTCGGGCCGTGATCGCTGGTGAGGTCACACTGGACGGTCTTCGGCCCGCTCCCGACGAGTTCACCGTGGATTCCGCGTTGGATTGCTTCGATAACGGCATCCATCGGCTGTGTCGAACACGAGCGATGACATAACGCTAGCCGTCTGGTTCGCACCACTGAGACCGTGCGCTGTGCGTCCTGTTCCACCGACGCCAGCAGTATTTGTTCGTGGTGTCGACGCACAGCCACTCCGAACGGGCGAGAGTCTCCCCCCGTGGCTCACGGGTGAAGCACACCTCAACCATACACACAGAGTTCATTTCGTGTGCTTTCGGGCACACACTCACCGGGCCTCAGACTCGATTTGCTCCCGAGTTTCGAGGACAACCGCCTCGTCGAGGTTGCGTTCGTACTCGTCGTAGTAGCCACCGCTCAGCCCCTCGTTCCGCTCAGTCCGAAGCAGAAATCCGAGCATTGCATTGTAAGCGCAGAGAGATGCGTCTGAATACGCTTCAGCGTGGTTAACCAACATTGTCCTAATCCGGGTGGAATGTTGGTTAAGACAGTTCCGTATTATTTTCCGTGGGTCTCTCCTGACAAACTCGGAGGTACGTACACTGAGTCGGTCGCTCGTCGTCGAGCAATTCCGTACCGTAATTCTGAAACAATTCTCGACATCGATTACGCACTCAGCTCTGCTAGTCTCGAATCCCGCTGCAACACGCGTTTGATCACCTCGGCATCTTCGAGCAACCGATGCGTTGCATACATGCCACGGCCACGGCCGCGACCTCGTTTTTCCGATTGAATCACGTTGAGGAAGTCCTGCTCTTTGAGAATCTCTTGGACGCGCCGTTCGGACAAGGTCTGCATCTCGACGGCTGCGGCCACCGACTGATACGTCCGATAGATCTCCTTCGTTGGGAACTCGTCTTTCGAGCGGGACTCCGTCAGGAGAGTCAGTGCGTACAGAATGAGCTTCGCCTGCATCGGCGCACCATCGATGAGTTCGGCAAATCGATCAGCTTCTGTCTTCTCCTTCGCAGCGTGGACGTGTTCAGCGGTGACCTGGTCGTCACCAGCTTTCGTCGCGAGCCGGCCAGCGTTGCGCAAGATATCAATCGCTTTGCGGGCATCTCCATGTTCTCGTGCCGCGAGCGCTGCAGTGAGCGGAATAACGTCATCCGCCAAGACGCCGTCGTGAAAGGCGTCACGCCGATGCTCGAGAATTTCGCGGAGTTGGTGTGCGTCGTACGGTGGAAAGACGAGTTCGTCGTGGGGGAAACTCGACGTGACGCGTTCGGTCAGGTACTCGGGAAAGTCGATCTTATTCGAGAGACCGATGATTCCGATATTCGACGAAGAGAGGCGTCGGCTTTCACCGGCCCGAGAGAGTTTCCGCAGGACCTCGTCGTCGTAGAGCATATCGATTTCGTCGAGGATGAGTATCGCCACGTCGGTGCACGTGTCGAGGACCGTCCACAGTCTCGCATAGTAGTCACCGGTTGCCAGGCCACGCTCGGGCACTGAGAACCCTGTCTCGTTCGGGTTGTTGATCGTCCGAGCAATGGTCTTGATGACTGACGCCTCGGTATTTTGCTCTCCACAGTCGATGAACGCTGTGTTGACCGTGACACCTTCCCGAGCAGCTTCTGAGACGACCCGTTGGCACACACTTCGTGAGGTCAGACTCTTGCCGGTCCCGGTCTTCCCGAAGATGAATAGATGCGTTGGCTCCTGACCGAAGACAGCCGGGTTGAGCGCGTTCGCTACGTCTTGCATGTGCTTGTCTCGGCCGACGATACGCGCTGGGCCAGGGAGGTGAGAAATCTTGAGAAGTTGCTCGTCAGCAAAGAGTGGCTGCTCGTAGCGAAACAGCGGGTCTCGGTCGGTGTCGTCCTCGCTCATGGGAACTGTTCCCTTCGGGTTGGTACATGAACCTCCGGACGTCCCTCGCGTGTGTAGGTTCGGCAGATTGACGGATTTGAGGGCTCGAGAGGCGAGAACTCTCGATGGAGTTGTCCCCGGTCACTTCGCGCGTGTATCTGACGACAACTGGAGGTTCACTCTCGCATCCCTCGAATCGTCACTGGGGCCACACACCTCCCTCGCGGGTGTAACTGGATGGGGTGAGGGGGACCACTGAGTATTCGTCATCAAACGAGAGTCATCGACTCCGCATGCCCTGAATATTCACTCGCGAGTGTGGTGTGTGCGTATTGAGTCTCTTTCGACCGTTACACTCGCGAGGGAGGTGTGTGTCTGTCGACTCCCCACACATACCGCCCTTATGTACTCGCGAGGATGGTGTGTGTCTGTGAGTATTCAGCCTCTTTCAACCGTTACACTCGCGAGGGAGGTGTGTGTTTATGAGTATTCAGCCTCTTTCGACCGTTACACTCGCGAGTGTGGTGTGTGTCTGTCAACTCCCCACACTTACCGCCCTGATGTGCTCGCGGGGGATGGTGTCCATCTATCTTTCTTCGAGGAGAGAATCCCGCCGTTTACGGCGTTAACGAGACGCTTCGCGTCTCGTTTGCACACCAGAACGCGAAGCGTTCTGGGGACGGGAGTGAATCCGACAACTCCTACATAACCCACCGACAACACTCTGGCCGGATATTCCACGCCAACCCGTATCATTAAGTAACTAATTCGACATAGGCTATGTATGGCGATTCAGGTCACGCGCACCTACGTTGGTTCCATCAAGAACCAGCAACAGGTCTGCGATGGCCTCGATTCGCTCGGATACTCCGCCTCCAAAATCTGGAACGTCGCACGATGGACAGCCGACCGCGTATGGGACGAAATTGGTAAAATCCCAGACGAAGGCTCGCTGAAATCGTACATGAAGAACCAGTCGTGCTGGAAAGACTTGAACGCACAATCCAGTCAGAAAGTCATCGAAGAACTTTCCGACGCTTTCCAGTCATGGTTCGACCTACGACAGAAAGACGACACGGCGAATCCGCCCGGCTACCGTAAACACGGCGACACCCGACCACGAAGTACGGTCACGCAAGAGCTTGAAACGACATTTGCTGAACAACGTGACACGATTCGTCGCCAGCAACGCGACGTGATTGACCGGATTGCGGAGGACGGCCTGCGTGGTTGACCAGTCTCGGTGTCGAGGACGATCTCGACGAAGCCGGTATCGATTCACCCAACTCCGTCGCCGTGGTCACCACTGCCAACGAGCGCAACGTCGGGCACGCAGCGACTCGAGTCGTCATGACCCATGCGTCGGCGTCTCTTCTTCCACACGCGTTCCAGACTCGTCGAACGTGAGCGCGTTCTCGACCACCTCGGGGAGTGACGGGCGTGGAGCTTCTTCATGGGTCTCGACCTTTTCGTCCTTCTTCGTTCGGTCGTAGAGGGCACGCATCACGGGGAGCCCCGAGAGGTAATTGTACTGCGCCAAGAGCCGCACGCCGTGGGGGGTAAATCCGTAGAACTTCGCGGGATACTCGCGTTCGTCCATGTTTTCGAGGTGTGGGTACACATCGACGATGTCCGCTGCTTCTAACTCGTCCAACTGGTTTCGAATCGCACCGCTGCTCTTGCCGGTCATGTAGACGAGTTCGTCGAGTGATGCGAGATGGTCAGGATGCCCGAGGAGCATCTGGATAATCTTGTGACGCGTATCCTGAGAGAGGAGTTTGAACACGCGTTGCTGCTCTCCGAACGGGTCGGGCATGTGTTCGTTCGCACTGGAGCCAGCGGGTTCGGACATTATCGGATGTAGGTGACCAGCACTCATAATAATTCACCTACACCAGTGTTAGAACGAGAGAATATTTAACATAGATTGATCAAGAGATACGATAGCCGGAGCGGACACCTGCCGTGACATCCTCCCCGCGGTAAACGACGGGGCTTCCCACACGGTGGGAATGCCAGTTACTCGTCACTGGCAGTGGGTTTCAACTCTTGAAACGGTGTGAGTTTCATCTGCGCTGGTACGCTCTGCTCACACTGAGTCGTGGCGGTGTCACAACCGCTCCCGTCCTGTGGCGAGTCATCGCCTGCCTGTTTCCACGGCAGGCTCTCTCCCCTCGGGTCCACGCGACGTGCGATGTTCGCACTCGCGTTAATATCCGCTTGAAACGTCGATACGTGGCACTCGGAGTTCTTGCACTTGAACTCGGCTTGCCGAGGCCGATACCCAACGTGCTTGCACGAGTGGCACGTCTTGCTCGTGTACTGCGGGTGAACGTACCGAACCGGAATCCCCGCATCCTTCGCCTTGTCCTCGATACGTCCTTGCAATCGAGCGAACGCCCACGAGTGCAGGCGTCGATTCATATACTTCCCGTAGTCCAGCGACTCACGGATGGACGCCAAGTCCTCCATCACGATGACAGGGTTCTCGAACTGACGAGCGTACTCGACTGACTCACGAGATGCTTTCTCGATGATGTCTGTGAGTCGGTTCTGGTAGTACGAGAAGCGTTCTTCGACGCGCCACTCAGAAGCGTCTCGCTTTTGGAGGCGCTTGAGCGTCGTGAACATCTCTTTGCGGATTCGCTTGGCCTCCTTCCCGTTGATTAACAGTGGGTTCGTGGGAGTGTCGTGGTGGAGGGCACAGCCCGTGACCAACATCGACTCGCCAATATCGAACCCAACCCGAGTCGGATTCTCGGGCAGTTCGAAAGTGTCTCCGATCTCGTATTCGACGGTGACGTGGAGTGTCCACGTCTTCCGATGTTTCTGTAAGCGAAGTTCACCCACTTTGGTACTCGACTCGTCATCGAGCATCTCGTCCCACAGTTCCTCTTGATCGGGATTTAGTCGGAGTGGTATCCAGAAGTTGGTTCCGCGACCGGGTTGGGGGACTTCCCAGCAGATTTCGTATTCACGCGAAGAGTCGTGGTCGAACTTCCCGGCTCGATTCACGAACCTGAGCGGGTGTTCGTCGTCCAACTCGTTGGCGTTGTACGTCTTGTGGAGTTTCGGGACGTAGGATTTGAGGGCGTCTTTCGCTTGGTACGGCAGGTTGTACGGCGTCACCACGTCGTTCGTGGCGCTCATCGTGGTACAGTGTTGCTCGAAGGCGTCGTTGAGAGCGTCTCGGTATTCAGACAGCGTTTGCTGGAGGCGTTGCTCCTTGCACCGCGTGGGTGGTGCGAGCGTGGCTTCCAGTGTTTTATTCGCTGTCTGAGTCGTTGACATCGTAGCCTTCGGATTCGAGTGCTTTGCGGAGGAGTTCGGGGTACGCTCGTGAGTGGCGTATCCCGTGGTCGCGGGCGTACTCCTTCACGGCTTCGTGAAGTGGCCCGCCTCGCTCCATATCGAAGTCGGCTCTCATCCAACAAAACGTAAGTAATAGCGTAAATTAAAAATAACGGTCGGCATTCGTGCTGAGTGTCAGAGCGTGGTTAGTTCAGTAGTTGTCGGATTCCCTCCTTGTAGGAAGATGGAAGATCCCACACCGCCACCACACGCCACGCAACTCTTCGAGTACGTCACCCACGCAATCGGGGACGGCATCGACCTTGAGCAAGAAGAACTTCATGCGATTCTCGAGTTCGACGCACACGAGATTACGCCACTTCGTTCTCCGGTCACGTCGTATTTCATTCTCGGGAGCTATCGCTCGCCGTACCGATACCGTCTCCGAAGCACTGCTCACGAGCTCAACAAGTACGGCGCGTACACCGTCATTCTCGGGGACGTCAAACAGCTCCGAACGCGGCGACTGCCCGACGAAGACATCATGTTCACTCTAATTGCTGCGTTCAGCAGCTACATCGTGGCTATTTACGAGAAAGACAGTGGTGGTGAAGCACCTGAACTCGGAGAGATAGACGACCCACCGTTCTTCGAGAAAGCCTACGTTTACGCTCGTGACTACGACCCGAACCCTACTCACGACTTCGACCTCGTCGTGCAAACGCTCTCCGACTACTTCGATTCAGAACTCGATGCCGACGAACGCGAACAGCGACTGGCGAGACGGCTCACCGAGAGCGAATCGATGCTCAGTCGAGACACGATTCAAGACATCGTGGACAGACGAGTCGAAGCGGATGAACCACCTGCGTCGTACAGTTGGCCACACAAAAACAAATTCAGAAAGTTCGAACTCCACAGTCGGTTTCACTCGTGGATGGACCCGGCTGCTCTCCCTGCCCTCGTCGTCGAGACCATCCCAGGGCCCACGCACGGCTGAGTCAGGGTGGGTGAGACCAGGATCGATCTCCGCAGAACGGTGCTGTCAAGACGGGTGGAGTACCTGCTCCGTGTCGTTTGGCGACTGCTCAACGTACGCGATTGGGTCTTCCACATTGCGAAGGCCGCACTCCAAGTCGAGAGTACGACCGAACAGCGTGCGGTCGAACGGATGTTCGAGAACGCGATACAGGCGTGTTCTGCCCTCGCCCAACACATCGCAACACGCGCGTTCGACTTCGAGGGCTAGACTGCCACGGGGGCTGTTCGTGTTTTGCACGAAGAGGGTGTCATCAACGAACAGACGATGACCACGATTGTCTCCGCGATCGGGTTCAGAAACGTTCTCGCACACGAATATGGCCATATTGATGCAGTTAACGTGTACGAAACACTCCAAACCGGACGCTCGGTGTATGACACGTACAGCTAACAGATCGCTCAGTGAGTGCGAGACCAGCTCTGACCGTTCCCACGACTACCGCTATGGTGAGTTGTTCGCGTCATTGAGCGGGTCGACAATCCCGCTGTCGTACCCAGCCCGCCACAACTGATGGACGGCACGGGCGACGAGGACGAGTTCCGTGACCGTGATACAGGACGCTTCGACGTCGGCGTCGTCGCTCGCCGCGTTCGGCGGTGGGTGGTAGTGACCGTCACCGTTGGGGTCGGTGTAGTCGTGCGGATGTACGTCCCATCGGAGATTTCGATCCGTATCGTCGCTGTAGTGAACGTTGTAGTCGTCCCGCACTGACCACCGGACGGTGATGGTCGCACTCGTCGCCTCGCCAATCCCGTCATCCAGATGGAGACGCAATTCAGTTGGACTCAGTGGGTCGTCCAGCGACCCGCTTGCGAGTGGGTCGAGGCGTTCGAACTCGGAGCGAAAGTCATGGAGCGCGCCAGCATCGATGGCGCCACGTAGCGAGTGAGATTCAGCATATCGCATACGTCAGCCGATGACACCGGCTGGGTCGCCGTGCTCGGTGGTTCCCGTGTCACCCTCGACAGCATCAGTCGCGTCCGCGAGCGCGAGTGCGGCCCGTGCAAGCTTCAGATTCCGACGTGTCGTCTGCCATTCCGTCATTGCCGCCGAGTCCAGATCCGCTCCAGCGATGGCCGCGGCGCGTGGAGATTCTGCACCGGTCTGTTCCTCGAATTCACGAACGGTCTCGCGAAGCTCCGTGACGCGTTCCGACAGGGTCTCGACATCGACCGAGTCGAGTATCTGCCCCGCACGTTCGAGGACGACCGAGCGCGAAGAGCGTTTGTACCACGTTCCGCGCGTATCGGGGAGAGAGACTGCCTCGACGACCCCGTCTTCGGCGAGGACGCCGAGATGCTTGCGTGCGGTCGTCTCTGAGGTCAGCGCGCGCTCGGCGATGGTGGCAACCGACTGCGGGTCGTACGTCCGCTTCATCACGGTGCGAACGCGTTCGCCGGGAGTGGTCTCGGACGTCCACTCCTCGGCGACACGCTCGTTCACGTCGGCGAGGTCGTTGGTCATACGTTACCTCTCTCGAGTAAGCATATTAGCTTTGGCACAAATATACTGATATCTAGCACCGGGTAAAGCCGTCACGTTCAGGCGTCAGTTCCGATTCGACATGGGTTCTGACCGTCGTCACAGCCAGTGCGTATCGTAACGCACCCTTTTGTACCGACGAAAACAGTCGATACGCGCATTTCGGACGAAGACGAGGAGGCATTCGCCGAACGTGAAGAGGAGATGAGTGCCGACCGGTCGGAGGTGTTCCGTCGACTCATCCAACAGGGCCCGTAAACAGTTCATCCGGCAACGAGGGGTAAGATGGCCAGTTCGACTCGTCACGGCGATACCAACGAAGGCGAGATTCGTCTCTAGCAAGAGGACGGCTGGTGGATTGCGAAAGAGGTCGATACGGGCGTGACCACACAGGGAGCGTCCAGAGAGGAAGCACTAGGCAACCTCGACGATGCTGTTGCAGTCCACACCGGGACGCGTGGACGTGAACCGACGGACGAAGAACTTCGGGCGCTGGGAATCGACCCCGCGAACAACACCACTGGCGACCAAGAACCGCCAGATGTGCTCGAGTGAAGCAGGTGTAGCCCATGGACCGACCACCGCGGAGTGACGACGGGGTTTTGTACGCACGATGTCCACAGAGAGACGAAGCGAGCACTCGTCGACGTAGGATACCGACGAGTGCCCGCTTCATCTTCAACTTTACACAAAATCGAGGAGAAAGCCCACGACTTCAGTCGTGGGATGAATCCGACCACACACGACACAAGCCATCCTCGATAGCCGACAGAGGGTTGATGGAGTCGTAACACCTAATATAGATTGACGTTTATCTAATCGTATGCCACGGGGGTACAGTCGAGAGCGAACGTCGGTTCACAACCTCCACTACCACTTCGTGTGGTGCCCGAAGTACCGCAAGCCGGTGCTGACAGATGAGGTTGCCGACCGCCTCGAACAGCTCATCGAAGAGAAAGCCGACGAACTCGACCTCGACATCCTCCGACTGGCAATCCAACCCGACCACGTACATCTGTTCATCACGGGCGATCCGAAACTCGCTCCGAACAAGATCATCCAACAGGTCAAGGGCTACACCTCGCGGAACCTCCGCGACGAGTTCGACTTCGGTCTTCCATCACTGTGGACGCGCTCGTACTTCGTCTCTTCGGCAGGCGAGGTGTCGAGTCAGATAATCGAGGAGTACATCGAAGCACAGACCGGACAATAACGATGCATCGAGAAGTCACCACCACGGTACGGGTCAAACTCCACTCGCTCACTCAGCGGAAAGCCCGACTCATCGAACGCGAATACTCCGCGTTCCAAGACGCCGTTCACGGTGACGACGACGCGAACCTCTACTCCGCCACCAAACAACAGGCGGGCAAAGTCCGCTCGAACAAGAACCCGCGAGCGGACACCGAGCAACCCGTCGTCCTCCGCAACGACTGCATCACCATCGAACACGACGAGGATACGGTTCTCTCGTCGTGGTGGTTCAAACTCCCCGTCTACAACCCTGAGAAAGAGCGCGGAGATAGCATCTGGGTGCCCGTCCGCGTCCCCGAGAAGGACGCGCACCTGCTCACCGACGAGTACATCCGCGACTCGGAACTCGTCCACCGAGACGGCGAATGGTACGTCCACCTCGTCTGCAAGCGGTCTGTGGCCGTCGCAGACGAATACGACGACGTACTCGCCGTCGATATGGGTGCGAAGTGGATAGCCGTCAGCACGTTCCTCTCAGACCGGCACACACAGTTCCACGGGGCGGAAGTCCGCCGTGTCCGCGAACACTACAAGCAACTCCGCAAGTCCATCGGAAAGGCGAAGGTTCGCTCGGGAGCGCAGGTCATCGAACGCCTCGGGAACAAGGAATCCAGAACGGTCGAACACGAACTACATCAGGTGGCGAACGAACTCGTCGCTCGCGCTCGGGAGCGCAACGCCGTCCTCGTGTTCGGTGATATGACTGGATTGCGCTTCGATAACGACAAGGGTCGGTACGTGAACGACAAGACCCACAAGATGCCGTACGCGAAGATGGCGAACATCCTCACGTATAAAGCCCATCTTGACGGTCGAGAGTGTCTTCCGGTCGAGGAGTATGACACGTCTGTGACGTGCTGGCGGTGTGGGTCGCAGAACACATCGCGGGGAGTGCAAGGGCGTGTCGAGTGCCACGACTGTGGACTGGACGACAACGGCGACAAGAATGGCGCGACGAACATCGGCAAACGAGCCGTCGGTAAGAACATTCAGAGTCCGCTATCGACGGTGGGGGCTGTTGTGGCTCAGCCCGAAACGCAGGTCGTACTCAAAGGACCCAACGGTGAGATTGAGATGGAACCTGCGAACTCCCCAGACAGTGTGGGGCTAACCCTCAGTGAGGGAAGCCCACGACTTTAGTCGTGGGAGAAGTCACCCGCGAAAAGGTATAACCGAAGGGAGCGTCTATCACACCGCATGAGTCTCACCCGTGACGAAGACGTGCTCGGTGGCGAGCCACGAATCGATGGCACGCGCATCGGGGTCCGCCACGTTGCTGCGCGGGTGATCGACAGCGGCCAATCCCCAGCTCACGTCGCAGATCAACTTGATGTGGCCCTTGCAGACGTGTACGAAGCGCTCTCGTACTACTATGGTCACATCGACGAGATGCGTGAACTCGAAGGCGCGAACGAAGCGGCGTTCGAGCGAGTTCGTGAGTCCTCGCTGAAGCCCAAAGAGACCGTGCAGTGACGAGCGTCCAGATTCTGCTCGACGAGCACGTCGGCCGAGTCTTCGAGCGACTTCTCCGAGAACGCGGCCACACGGTCGAACAGGCAAAGGACCGGTTCGGCGAGCACACGAGCGACGCCGAACTCCTCAGGTGGTGTGGTGAGTCCGGGACGGTCTTGGTGACGAACAACGCGAAAGATTTCGAGCCACTACACCACGAACACGACCACGCGGGGATTCTGCTCTACTACGACCAGAAACTTCCAGATGCCGACCCCGAGGGCCTTGCCCGCACCGTCGACGAAGTGTTCACACAGTATGGGACGGACAGCATCGAAAACCAACTCGTCGACCTCGGAGAATGGTACGACTGGCTCCACGAGTGAACGTCGACCGATTCTGCCGAATACGCCCTCAATGTGACATCCTCCTCACCGTAAACGGCGGGATTCTCGGCTTGAAAAAGATAGCTGACACATGGCCCATGGGTTGACCTGTTAGAACGGTCGTGGCTGCGCGCGCAGCGCCCTTGGCGCGAGCACGGAGCGGTGGGTGGGGAGGGGGGCGTGGGCGGGTTGTGGGTGGTGGGCAGAAAAAGAGAGCCAGCCGGCCTGCTCAGGCCAGCCGACCCGTCAGCACCGTCTCGACCGCACGCGTCCCGTATCTCCGCTCGTAGGCATCGTACACTTCACGAGAGTACCCCGCGACCACGGGTTTCGACATCGGCACAATCGTCCTCGCCGCGTCCGTCACCGCCTGTTGGGTCACCACCTTTCCCTCCGTCAGCCGGTCAGCCGCGTACACCGCCGCAGCCGCGACCGTCACCCGCGTCGTTCCCGGTCCGATACACGCCTCGTCCGCTATTTCCAGAAGGAACTCGCCGACCCGCCTGAGTTCGAGACACACCTCGAGCGACAGTCCTTCACGCTCGCCCAGCACCTCGACGACCGCGTCGACCGCCCACGCCTGGGTTGGAGGCACCTCACTCAGTGAACTACCCCGCCCTACTCAGCCGCTGACGCGGCTTCCTTGAGGGCGGGGCTTCCTGCTTCTGTGACGCGACTTGCATCCACGACGATGGACGAATAATCGCCCCCGTCAGTGGACACAGCGGTCGCAGTCTCCACAGGCGTTGCTTCGGAGTGAACCACTCCTAGTTTCGAGAGTCCCTTATTGAGGACGTTCAACGCCGCATTCCAATCCCTGTCTATTTCAAACCCACACGTCGGGCATGAGTGTTCACGAACCCACAACGGCTTATCTGTTGAGACCCCACACGACGCGCATTCCTTGGTCGTTCCACGCGGGTCAACCTGCACGACGTGACAGCCGTTCTTCTCACCGTGGTGTTCGAGAATCGTGATGAACCCTCGCCAACCGACATCCACCTTGTTCCGCGCAGTATCCCCAGATTCGAGCATTCCCTTGACGTTGAGGTTCTCAACGAACACGGCGTCATACTCCGCGGTGTAGAAGTGCGCAAGTTTGTGCTTGTAGTCGTGCTTCTTGTTCGACATTCGCGCGTGAACCTTCGCGACTCGTCGTCGCTGTTCTTCCCAGTTGTTCGACTCGTATTCTTTGTGGGAGAGCGAGCGTTGCTCGCGTTCGAGTCGTTTCCGGTCGTCATCCAAGTCAACTCTCCCAACGGAACGCCCGTCTGAGTCGTGGATGAAGTTGAGAACACCAAGGTCAATCCCCACAGTATCATCTGTGTCGATGCTTTCGACGGCAGGTTTCTCCGGCGTCCCAGTCTCGATGCAGAACGAGACGTGCCACGCACCAGTAGGGTCTTTCTTGAGCGTGACTTCTTTGATGGAGTCGTGGTCGGGAAGGTCTCGATGGAGACGGATTGGAATCTCCCGAGTTTCTCCCTTGAGTTTCTTGAGTATGAGGAGTCCTCGACCGTTCGGGCCACTCTTTTTGTCGAGTTCGAAGCCCGATTGTCGATACGTGAAACTCCTGAAATCTCGTGGAGGCTTCCAGTTCAACGACCCAACGTCGTAGCCCTTGGCTTTGAGTTTCCCGAGGTTCTGGATGTTATCTCGGATGCGTTCGACGGCTTTCTGGAGGATGGTTGAGTAGACCTGTGTGAGGTCTGGCCACCAATCTTTCATCGCTGGAAGCGTGTCTCGGACCATCCAGACGCGCTGGCGGAGCGTACCTTCGTCTTCGGGTATTTGATTGAATTCCTTGAGTGCGTGGTTGTAGAGTTGTCGCACGGTGTTTCGTTGCCAGTCCATCGCTCTGCGTTGCTCCGTCGTCGGGAACAACCGGAAGCGTGGGCTGTAGTTCATGCGACGTGTCAACTCGTGCAGTCTGAGATATGTTAAGGGTACTGATTATCGTGTTTGTTCCTCGTGCGGGCGCTGTATCCCTTCCCTACTCGCTCCCTGCGGTCGCTCCTTGAGGAAGGGGGCTTAGCGCCCTCTCTTTCAGCTAAGTGAGACTGACCGCGACTCACGAACATCTGGCCGTGGGAGTGTCGATTGAGTATCTGCTCGACCCATCGTCGCTGCGGCCGCCGCGTCTCCCCCTGAATGTTGAGGCGCGTCATCCATCTACGCCGAACCGCCGTGAGCGTGTTCGACAGCTGGGTGGAACGCCCGCTGCGTGTCTCGAGCCCTAATGTGACCGAATTCGTCTGTGCAGTCATCATCTGCTGGGACACGCTGGCTTCGTCTTCGCATATAAACCCTCACCGAGACGTCGCACCACCAACTGGGCGAACGGTGTCGACACTCAGCGACGCCCACACTGAACTCGCGTTCACTCACGAACTGTGTCGACGCCCAGCGCGTCCACACCCCAAAGACGACCGAGTGCACCACGGACCGCACGGAGTCACGCCGGATGCGGTGGAGTACCCGTCGGAACAGTATTAACCAACAGAATTCGACCAGCGTTGGTTAATAACCTCATGATATCGGCTCGTTCACGTAACGGGTTGTCGGCTTCCTCCCGAACCTAAAGTCGCGGGTTTCCGCCTTGCAGTCGTTATGACTCGTGAGGAGTTGACTCGCGAGAAACTGAAACGTCCCGGGCGAACTCGAGCAAACTGCTGATTCGCTCAGCAGCGTCATTTGCACTCGTGGAAGACATCAGTTGCAGATGCACTCGTGCTTTTTCGTCGACTGATTAAGGACGTACTCGTGGGTCTCCGCCGCCAGGTCGTACATCCTCTCTGCACGCTCTCCCGCGGCGAGTCCGTCCTGATAATACGTCTTGGCGCGGTAGTTCCGCCACAGATCTTGGAGGTTGTCGGCGACGTGTTCCGAGAGGATTCCACGTCTCGTCGCTTCTGTATATACGCCAGGGTGTGTTCCAGGAAGCTCCCGCGGTTCGACACCGCCTTCGAGGAGTTTGAACTCGACGACACGCTCGATGGCGACAAACGACGCCTCGATGACCAACGTGTAGAATCCCTGCGTCAACAGCGTCTCTGCGCCTGCGAGTAGTCGACAGGATTTTCGGAGTTGAAGGATGTCCGCTTCGTTCGTCTCCAGACCAGCTTCGACCTCGTCGGGACGATTGTCGAAGGCAGCCTGTACCTCGTCGACTAACGTCTCGATTCGAGTACTACTCATCGCTTATCACCTCCGTTCGGAGTCGCTGGAACTCGTCGGTGCCGTAGACGGTGACCCCTTCCTGGACGATTCCACGGAGCGTTTCGCTCGCTCGCAGAGCACTTGCTTCTGTCTCGACGAACGGCTCGAACGTGTACCGATCTCCGTCGAATCGTTTGTCCCCGAGTTCACTGGCCACGTTCGAGATGAGTCGGCGAGCAGTCGTTCGGTTGCCGTCGACGAGGACGAACACATCGATGTCGCTCTTCCGGTCAGCCTCGCCGCGAGCGACGCTCCCGAATACGAGAACCCCGAGTAACTGATCGACTGTCTCCGACTTCTCGACCGCGGTCTCGACGCTCTCTACGAACGCACGAACCGGGGCGTGGTACTCGGTCTGTTCGAGACCGAGTATCGGGTCGTCTTTCTGTAATCGTGCAGGGTCGATAGAGACGTACTTTCGCTGTGTCGTCTTTCGCACCTGTATGACGCCGAGTTCGTCGAGGAACTCGACGGCTCGCCAGACTGTCGACCTGCTACGGTCGGTCATCTCAGACAGTTCTTTCAGCGTGAACTCCGACTGGTGGGCGTCGACGAGCAGTCGAAGCACGTCGTCGGCCGCGTGGAGTCTGAATATCTTCGCGTCGTCGCCAGGAGTGACGGGGAGGCAAATATTTATATGTTGTTTCGTTTCGTCGGACACTATCTCATTGTATGCTACGAGTTATAAAAGTGTTAGCTGAAAGTAGGCGCTAAGCCCCCTTCCTCAACGAACGACCGAAGGGAGTGAGTAGGGAGCGGATACAGCGTTCACGAGAGCTTCGCTCTCGTGTGCGAACGAGACGCTCCGCGTCTCGTCAACGCCGCACAGTTTTCATACACGATTCGGTGGCAGGCCCACAGGCCCACGCAATCGTAACTGTATTTGTGTATTGTGTGGTATGGCAACGCGCAAGAACATCTCTATCCGTGACGACCAAGCCGAGTGGGTCGAGGACAACTACCTCGACCTCTCGTCGTTCGTCCAAGAGAAACTGGATGAACTAATCGAGGAACGAGAGTAACGAATGTATTACGCCTACAAGTACCGTCTCAAGCCGTCCGACTCTCACCGCGAGGAGTTGGACCGTCACCGAGACATTTGTAGGCAACTGTACAATCACGCGCTCTACCGCTTCAACCAAATCCCCGAGGATACAGGCACGCTCAATCAGCGCGTTCGGTCCATCCGAGACGAAATACCGTCCCTGAAAGACTGGTGGGATGGCCTCTCAGACGTGTACTCGACGGTTCTGCAAACAGCGGTCATGAGAATCGAGCAGAACGTCAAATCACTCGGAGGACTCAAGCAGAACGGCTACGGCGTCGGTCAACTCAACTGGAAGCCGCCACGGGAGTTCCGCAGTTTCACGTACAGTCAGTCTGGCTTCAAGCTCGACAAGAAGGGCGGTCAGACTATCTTGTCACTCTCGAAACTCGCGGAGATACCAATACGGCTCCACCGACCCATCCCTGACGACGCGACACTCAAGCAGGTCACGGTCAAGAAGGAACCAACGGGCGAGTGGTTCGCCACGTTCGGCGTCGAAATGGACCGTGAACCGCCTGCACCGCCTGAGAACCCCGAGAAGTGCGTCGGTATCGACGTAGGAATTCTCAAGTACGCCCACGACACCGACGGCACGGCGGTCGGGTCGCTCGACCTCTGCGACGAGCGCGAACGCTTGGAGCGCGAGCAACGGAAACTCTCGCGGAAGCAACACGGGTCGAACAACTACGAGAATCAACGGCGTCGAGTCGCGGAGTGTCATGCGGACCTCCGACGGAAGCGCCGCGACTTCTTGCACAAGCTCTCGAACTACTACGCTCGGGAGTACGACCTCGTGGCTGTCGAAGACTTGAACGTGAAGGGGATGATAGAGTCGCCGTCGAACAGCCGCAACACGGCGTCTGCCGCGTGGCGGACGTTCCTCTCGTTGCTCGAATACAAGTGCGAGCGAGAGGGGACGCACTTCGTGGCGGTCAACCCGAGAGGGACGACCAAGGAGTGCGCGTCGTGCGGTGTCTCGACCGACAAGCCGTTGTGGGTCCGTGAACATGCCTGTCCCGCCTGCGGGTTTGAGGCGGACAGGGACGCGAACGCGGCGTGGAACATTCTTTCTCGGGGCCTCGAAGACGTAGGAGTGGGATACTCCGAATCAACGCCTGTGGAGACTGCGCTCCCTGTGGATACACCTGTGTCTGCAAAGCGCGTCGTGGAAGCAGGAAGCCCTACCCTCAAGGAGCGAACGGCGTCAGCCGTGAGCGAGTAGAGGAGGGTAGTTCACCTTGGGTCGGACTGTTTCCATCTCGATTGAGTCGGTTGTGTGTCATAAAATCGCGTTCTGGCGTGAGAACGAGGCGGATCGCCGACTCATCAAGCACGCACTGGAACTCTACTCGGATGTGGAAGCCACCCGCGAACAGATGACCGACGTGGCTGACCGCGCCACGAGCTAATCCTCCGCTCTCACAGTATGATTTTTTTGCCGGTCGCGACCGCTATACACAGCGCACCCTCCTCCGCGACGTTCACGACCGATTGACGAGGCAGGCTGGGTGTTCGGAGTCCTCACTTGGAGACCGGTTACGCGTCAAGGCGTTGGAACAATTGTGTGACGTAGGGGCTGTTCTCCCAGCTCCGACGCGGACTGATCGTCGTGGTCAGCGTTCCAGCTTCCTCGTGGCTCATATGCCTGTTCCGAGCGTACTCGACGATGAGCCGTGGTGTCGGGATGATCCGCGGGCCCTGTAGGACTGCATGAATGAGCGCAAAATTCGTCCCGCCGAACTCATCGGTCAGAAACCCGTCGACGTCAAGCGCGTTCGCGAGAACGATGCCATCGGTTTCGCCGTCGTCAAGACCGAACGTCGATCGTGAATCGGGTGTGCCGTCGCGCTCATAGCCGCCTGCCAGCAGCTATACGGCGTCGTGACACCACTCGAAGACATGGACGAACGGTCGGGGCAGTTCCGCGTCTACCGCGTCATCGAGTCGGTCCCACACATCAACGTGCAGTCCACCGAGTCACCCGTCCTCTACTCGGTCTACCAGTCTGGGTACGCCGACGACGCGCTCGAAGCCACTGTCGACGACCTCCGAACGGGCGATCTCGTGGAGGCGACGCTCGTCGGCGACGCGGGCGACGAGACGGACCCGTGGCGGTTCGAGGCGGTCGAGCGAGTCGGCCGGGTGCGGACGTCCTTCGCCGTGGACGCGGAACCGCCCGCGACTGCCCGCGACTCGTGGACGCCCGGCCAGACGGAACCGAGCTACACGGTCCTCGAGGAGGACGGAACGCCGGTCGGTGTCTGTGTCGTCCAGCCACGGTCGCCGCTTCCGAGTGAGGCGTTCGTCCCGAGCGTCCTGAGCGGACTGGTGCCGCTCGAGTCGGAGTTCGCGTCCGTTCCGGAACTCGGGAGGCCCGCCGTCGAGGCCGTGTTCGTCGACCCCGACCCGCCCGAGGCGTCGTCGCACTCGGTGCCGTACGGTGTCGTCTACCTCTTCACCGACGCGGGGACGTCGACTGCTGAGCGACTCAGGGGACGCTACGACTGCGAACTGGGGACCGACAGCCGCCCCGAATACAATCCGTACGGAATCTGAGAGCCGTCGACAACCACGACCCGCGACGGCTGTCGTCGGACTCGCGGTCAGGCCCACTCGGAAGTGCTCTCGCACCCGTCACAAGACGCTTGTCTGTCGTCGCCGTAGACAACGGCAGTGTCGTTGAACGATTCCGCAGCCGACCCGGAGCGACTCGCCGCCGCCCTGCCGGCCGACCCGCCGGCGGCGTGGACGCGGACGGTCGAGACCAGCGGCCTCGTCGAGTACCGACTCCCGAGCGAGGAGGGCGTCTGTACTGCAGGGAAGGTACAGGTCCGGCCCGACGTTCTCGGCGACGCGGCCGTCCGCGTCGACTTCGTCAAGGGGTGTCGGAGCGCCGGCACGAACTCCTACGAGAGCATCGAGCGCGCAGTCGACGTCGTCGAGCGGACGCTCGAGACGGCGCTGTCCGACCAGTCCGCGAGTGGCGAGGTCGGCGAGACCGACGCATAGTCGTCGGCTCCCGCCCTCGACCATGGTTCGGAGACGCCGTGGTTAGTCCCGGTGAGCGCCCTGCTTGACGCCCCTCGTGACTCACACCTCCGGCTCTCAGGTGTATCAGTGCGCAGTGCGAAAGAACGGAGTCGACAGGTCGTCATCGGAAGACGACGGTCGAAACTCGGAGCTAGTTGCAGATGACGTTCGTCGCGCGGGGACCCTTGGGAGCCTGCTGGATGTCGAAGTCGATGTCCTATCCTTCTTCGAGGTCGGGACCGCCGGACACTCCCATTGACTCTGGTCACAGAGAAGCAAGGCGGAAGCCCACGAGTTCACTCGTGAGTCACTGACGTATCGACAGCGGGCAGTCGGTAACCGAGGTCCATCGGCCGACCGAGTACCCGTCGGCTTCCGCCTGGTCCTTCTGGGAGCACGAACGTGGCTGGCTGGAAGCGCCCATCGACGAGTATGTCCGGTGACTGTTCGAATATTTCACCCGACTCGTTATTGGCCGAAGTATTATAGTTCAAACTATTATAGTCCAATTCATAATTTCGGAGCTCATATGTGCGTCTCACACCAACTGGCCGTATGGACCAGTTCGTCAACCGCCTCGATGAACTCGAGCGGTTGCAGACTCTGTATGAGAGTGACGCTGCCGAACTCGCGATTATTTATGGCCGTCGGCAGATCGGCAAGAGCGAACTCGTTCGCCAATCGATTGCTGATCGCGACGGTGCCGTGTACTATCAGGCAGTCCAAGGCACAGCGACGACACAGCGCAGGCGATTCGTCGAGGCAGCAGCGACAACCTATCCAGATATCACGGCCGTCAAAGAAGAGTGGGAGCCGCTCTTGACGTACCTCACCGACAGAGACGCTGTCATCGTTATCGACGAATTTCCGTACCTCATCGAGTCGAACGAGGGGCTTCCGTCGGTCATTCAGCACCTGTGGGATACAGCCGTCGACGAGAGTCAGGCAACGCTCGTACTCACAGGCTCTGCAATCGGCATGATTCACACTCACGTTCTTGATGGCGGTGCGCCACTCTACGGCCGCGTGTCTCAGACACCGAATGGCCGTCTCGAACTCACCCCGCTGCCGTTTCGCTCCATCCAAGAGTTCGTGCCGACGTACGATCCCGAAGAACGGGTGTTCGTCTATGGCGTCTTCGGCGGCACGCCCCGATATCTTAGCCCCCTCGACGTATCACGGACCCTTGGAGAGAACATCACGCGCCTGCTGTGCGACCCGGATGGCCCACTGCACGACGAACCAGAAATCGTCCTACAGATGGAGCTCACCGAGGTGAACACGTATTTCTCGGTTCTCGAGTCGATGGCCAGCGGGAACCGCAGTCGAAACGAGATTGCCCAGGGAGCTGGCATTGAGAGCACCAACACGTCGTACTACTTCGACCGGCTGGAAACGCTCCAAATCATCGAGAAGCACCATCCAGCACTCGCCGACCCGGCGCGCAGCAAGCGGACTCGGTACCGGATTCGGGACCCCGTATTCCGGTTTTACTTCCGGTATCTCTACGGCCGCGAGGGACAGTACGAGCTCTACGGTGAGAACGCCTACGCGAATCTCATTGAACCGGAGCTCCCGGACTTCGTCAGCGAAACGTTCGAATCGCTCTGTCACCAGGCAATGCCGGCACTGTACGCAGACTACCAGCTCACACAGGTACCGAGCCAGTGGTGGTACAGGGGTCGGGAGATAGATGCTGTCGCACCAACTGCCGAGTCAACGCTGATTGCTGGTGAAGCGAAATTCACCAGTGAACCCCTCGGCTATGACGTGCTTTCGAGTCTCGAAGACGACGTGAAATATATCGACTGGACACCCACTGGAGGTGGTGAGCCGACGTATGAGTTCGCTCTGTTCAGCCGCTCTGGGTTCAAACGCTCGGTCGAGGAGGCTGCAGACGAACGTGACGACCTCCGCCTCGTTGAGTTGTCCGACGTCGTTGCTGTTCTCGAACGAGCCGACCAGTCAGTGGCCCACGAGTGACGTCGTGGGGGTTCCACCTCGTATTCGTGCGAGGGACTGAACGGGGCCGGGCGTTCGGCGTCTCCGCGAGCGAAGCGAGCGGATGGCTCGAACGGCGAGCGGAGCGAGTCGTTCGATGAAGGCGGGCGACCTAAGCACTGGAGGCGAGCGAGCTGAAGCGCACAGCAAGCCCCCCGAGTCGAGCGCCCGGCGCGTTCGAGATAGGTTCTGGCCGTCTTAACCAACAGACGTCCCGTTTGTTGGTTAAACTCAGGAACATAATCTACTCGAGATGTCGCCAGAGGGTTGTGGGGTCGGCGTCGTTGAGTTCGGCGTTCGTCTGCATTGTCCGGAGTTCGGTGATACAGCGCTTTGCAACCAGCGGATACACGTCCGCAGGTGTGAAGGAGACGTCCAGTTGCATCAGCTCCGGCCAGTGCTCGGCCCAGATGTCCTCGACGACGCGTGGGTACAGGTCATCGTTGAGGTGCAGTCCGAATTCTCGGCCCTCTTCGACGACCATCGATCGAACCTGTTTCCGGATTCGTGCGGCCGTACAGTACGTCGCGACAACGTACTCCGCTCCTGACTCCGCCGCCGAGGGGGGTGTTCCGAACTGCTCACGGTTCAGCTCCTCGAACCGCTCCCGGACACACTTGACCCGGCGGCCAGCCTCGTCGCTCCGGATGACGACACCCTCCGCGCGGACGGCATCGGCGAGCGAGGAGTGTGGAACCGTGTACGTGTCGGGGTCGAACCCACGGGACGGGTGTTCGAGAACCGTCGCCGGGACGAACGACAACTCGGGTGGGGCTGAGAGAGCAATCCGCTCGAAGAGGTCCCACGCAGCCTCTCTGCCGAGGAACCCCTCGAAGGTTTCCTCGTACGGATTCCCCGGTGGCGTCATCGTCTCGATCTCAGCATACGGGAGGACGTCGAATCCGACAAGCACAGGCAGCGGCGTGTCGCCGTAGCCGTAATCGAGCGTCGAGTACACGAGGTTCTCTGCGTAGACGATGAGCGGTCCATTGAACTCGTCGTGTGCAGCCCGAAGGGCGTCCCGATCGATTCCCGCACGCAGACAGCGCACAGCCCGATGCAACGCACCATCGACCGTCGCAAGCGAGTCGCGGTGCGACCCTCGAATCGTTTGTCGTGTCCCGAAGACGAGACTGCCGTCTCCGTCCGCAGCGTCGACGACCGGCTCCGGATACGCTCCTGTGTCGCGTTCGTCGTAGAGAGTGAATCGGAAGGCACTGCCGTCGAACTTTTCGAGAAGCGTCAGGTCGTCTCGTTCGAAGAACGACGACGGCACCACGGGATGGTCATAGCGTGGGATTTTCGGATAGACTTTCATCGAGTCTTTGGTGTACAGTGACGCACACATCCCGTCATCGAGAGCCTTTCGGCGAACGGGTCGGACACAGATTCGGGGCGTCAACTCGTCGGCGTACGTCTGGACAGTCTACCCCACAGGAGCACTGCAATCGTCGATCACTCTCGACTTCGTCCTCGATTTTTGGAGGTGGTGCCTGCTTGATGCGCGGTCGTCATCGACTGTCCTCTGTGACCTATACACTCGCGACGGTGGTGTGTATCCGGGACGGACCCGTGTCAGAGTGAGCGAAGCGAGGGCGCAGTCAGTACCACAGTAGTCACACAGATGCACGGAGGAAGCCCCCGACGTCAGTCGTGGGTAACTGACTGCTCCGCGAAGAACCTCAGAACCACTCGCCGCTGGAAGACTGATGTCGTCTATGCGAGTGAGTCCGAGAAGTAGCCGTTGACATTCGGGTTGTGCGTTGGAAGCTCATCAGGAGAACGTGGTGGAAATTTCGTAGCTCCATTCGTAGTCTTCGACAACGGTCGCATCGAGGTAGTCGTCCGGGTCGAGATCGTGCTGTCGAAGCGTGCTGATGGCCTCCGACAGCGAGCGTTCGAGGGAGTCGGTCTCGCTGGTGGGATCGAAGGAGATTGTTTCGAGCGGGAGTGTCGAGCGGTCGTCGCTCCCAGTCACGTCGTGTAACAGTTCGGGTGCGACGGCGGCAAGCGGCTGGTGAAACGAATACTCTCGGTCTTCGTCCCGATTAATCGGAGCGAGAGACAGGCAGTAGGTTTCGGTATCCCCGTTGAGTTCGTGTCGGACGATTCGGACGGCGGTGGGGTCGGCTTTGACGAGTCGGTGAATCGCGACCGTTTTCGTCCGGTAGAGTGCCCGCTTCCGGAGCGAGTAGGCGCGTGCCTCTGCGCCCTGATCGGCGTGGTACGCGCTGGCCGCTTGCTCACCGAACTGCTTGGCATGGCGATTAATCGTATAGATGGACTGAAGAACGTCGTTCGTCTGTGGGAGTGCGTCGAGGTCGTCGTAGTTGATGTCGGGATACCGCGGCGGTGGGGTGAGCTCACCGTCGAGTTCTCGTGTCTCGATGTCAGGGTCTTCGGGCCACTCATCGAGGTCGCCCTCGTCGAGTATATCGACGCGAGCGATCTCGCCGACTTCGATTCGGTCGAATCCGCGAGGATCGCCTGCCCCCTCAGCGTGAAGTGCGTACACGCTGAGCGTCGGCCTATCGAATGGGACGTAGGGCCGTGGTGGTTCGTCGTTGGGCGAGTGTGCTTCCCACTCGGTGATAAGCGGGGAATCGTCGGGGATGTCTTCGAGGTGGTCATATGACGGCTCCTCGGGGTCATCCACGTCCCACAGGTTGTCTTCGCGGCTCGCCCAGAGTTCGAGCCGTCGCCGGGGGTCGGTGAATGGCGCTTCGAGGTCAACGTCGTCAGCATGCCAGTGTTTTTTCAGACCAATCCGGCGCCACTCTGATTCAGGGAGGTGAATCCCGCCGAAGCTGGTGAGAGAGAGTCCGCCATCGTCGACGTCGGCCCGCTCGATCACGGCGTCGAACGACGAGAGAGGGACCGTGGTCGTCTTGACACCAGTTCGGTCGCGATACGGCGTGATCGGGATTGCCGCAGTTTCGTCGACGAGGAAGAATCGAGCTGGCGACCCGACGCTCGTCGCGAGGAGATGGGCGATCGTATCCGGCGATTGTAACTCAGGCATTCGAGGACTCCGTATTGTGCGAGTGTGCAACAGCCCTGATCAAATACTTCTCGCCGCAAGGGGGCGGTGTACTCTCGTGGAGCAACCGGTTCGTCCGAGAACACGGTTGACTCGGTGTGTCAGTCTTCATGTGGGTATTCCAGGTTAGCTCGGCATCGTATATGAACTCGAGAAGTGACAGAATCGGTCTTTGTCGATATCCACACCGCACCCGTCACGTCCTCGGCGTTGAGGGCGAACGCCGGTTCGGCTCGGCGCTCGTCGAGTCCGCTCACTCCTCACTGCATGAGTGACGCGTTTGGAAGCGTCCGTCGTACTGAGTACCCACACGACCAGTGGACACGCCGTGTCCGCGACGCCGAGGCGAAGCGTTCCCACGCGTCGCAGTTCGAGAGACACATCCACTGTGGGTCCATACCCAGCGGGTCACGAACCGAACCGAACCGAATCGAATCGGCGGTTGACGCCCAGCTCGAGTGTCAACAGTGTGATCACCCCACGACTTCGGTTGTGAGCAATTGACCTCCACATCTTGAGTCGCCGGAGCCCTTATATGGAAGTTGCAAGGCTAAAACCCCGCCCTTCAGGGCGGGGATACAGCCGACAATTCCTCCACTAACCACGTTCGATTGCAGGCCGGATATTCCACGCCTTGGTCGTTACTTTTAATATAATAATTCTCATAAGTACTTATGAGCACAGTCCGATGCTGGAAACAACCCGCACCTATCGAGCGAAAATCGTCAACCACTCACAGGTGAGTGACGACCTCGATGACTGCGGACACTCAGCCTCGAAACTGTGGAACGTCGCCCGATACCACGCCCAACAAGAATGGGATGAAACTGGCGAGATTCCGTCCGAAGCCGACCTCAAGCGCGAATTAAAAGACCACGAACGATACAGTGACCTGCATTCTCAGTCAAGTCAGCGAGTTCTTGAAGAGCTTGCTGAGTCGTTCAACGGTTGGTTCAAAAAGCGCAAGAACGGTGACACAGACGCGAATCCACCCAGCTACCGAAAGCGAGGCGACAACCATCCACGCTCCACCGTGACGTGGAAGCAGAACGGCATCAAGCACGATTCCAAGCACAACCAACTCCGTCTGAGCAAAGGCTTCAACCTGAAGAACCACCGCTCGGACTTCATCCTCTGTGAGTACGAAACCCGACCGGACGTGACTGTGGAGAACATCCAGCAAGTGCGAGCCGTGTGGAACGGCGACCGTTGGGAGCTTCACATCGTCTGCAAGGTCGAGATACCTGTCGAGGACGCGCCCGGTGACAAGACGGCTGGAATCGACCTCGGCATCAAGAACTACCTCGCCATCGCCTACGACGACGGTGACGCTGAGTTGTATCCGGGGAACGTGCTGAAACAGGACAAGCACTACTTCACCCGCGACGAGTACGACACGGAGGGCGAGAACGGCCCGTCGCGCCGTGCGCTCCGCGCTCGACAGAAACTCTCGCGTCGGAAAGACCACTTCCTGCACGCCCTCGCCAAGCACATCGTTGAGCAGTGCATCGACCACGAGGTTGGTCGCATCGCCATCGGTGACTTGAGTAAGATTCGTGAGGATGAGGACGGTGACTCGCGGAATTGGGGGAAGCGTGGGAACAAGAAGCTCCACGGTTGGGAGTTCGACCGCTTCACTCGGTTGCTCGAATACAAGGCCGAGGAACATGGTATCCTCGTTGACCGAAAGAGCGAGCGCGACACGTCGAAGACGTGTTCGTGTTGTGGTCGAAAGCGTGATGCGAATCGTGTGGAGCGTGGTTTGTACGTCTGTGAGTCGTGCGGTGCGGCGATGAACGCGGACGTGAATGGTGCGGTGAATATTCGCAGAAAGATAACTCAGAATCCTCCGACGGAGGATATGAGTAACGGTCGTTTGGCACGGCCAGTAGCTTACCTGTTCAATCAAACCTCGGGGCGTTTCGCACCGAGCGAACAGGTGGGTTGCGAACCTTAATATCCCAACGCTCGGGAATCCTCGCCCTTTAGGGCGGGGAGGATGTCAAGTATAACTCATAATTAAGATGGCTCACTCGCCCCCGCAGTCAGGCCGACCACCTATTCAGCAGTTGCAGGCGGTCGCAGACCTCCTCGACACACCAACGCTCGCTCGGCTGTATGCACATATACTGCAACACGGCCCGGTCACTGTGTCAGCGGTTATCGACGCGCTCGACATTCCACAGGGAACCACCTACGACTACATCCAGAAACTCGAGACCACCGGTTTCGTGGAGAAGACCCGTGAGAAACGCCCATGTGAATATGACGCAGAGGCGATTGCACTCACGCTCTCGACGGATGGGGAGACCCGAACGATTACGCCGGCCCTCATCGCAGCCGTCGCCCGTCGGGATGAGGACGAAGACATCGACATCTACATCGAGCGACATGGTCTTGACGGTCTTGCTGTCGTTCTTGAGTACGCGGCAGAGTTCGTCGACGGGACGGTCAATCACCGGATTGCGGCACGGGAACTCGACCTCTCGCCGCTCGAGGCTGAAATCATCCTCCAGGCACTGGAACCTGTCGCCACGGAGTACGCCCACGCGGCTGTATGACGACAGCCTACCTCGCAGATACTGGTGTCTTCGTTCGATGTGGCGGTCCAAACAATGAAAAATTCCAACGACTTTGCCGGGCCGTTCGAAAAGCTGGTGTCTCACTCCGTATCCCACAGCGTGTCTACGAGGAACTTGGGGGCGACCCAGCAGCGGATGCGTACCCCTCGGGAGACATTCCGTATCCGGATGGGTTCGAAGAAGGCTGGATCGCCGTCGCCGATGAGTTCAACTATACACATCCGCTCGTTTCGTCGGTGATGGACGACGCCCGCCGCTTCATCGCCAACGAGACGAATCGCGATGAAGACATCATCGAGAAAGCGGATACAGCGCTCGTTGGCCTTGCGGTCCAAGTGCTTGATGATGGGGAGGCAAATCGAGTCGTTCTCTTGACCACCGACAAACCTGCGGGGCGGGCAGCCGAGACGCTCCTTCCTCAGTACGGCTTCGGCGAACGTCTGTAATTTCGATACGTCAGCGTCGAGTATCTCGAAACGCTCACCTCCGACGAGTTTCGCTGAGGCACCTTTTCAGATCGGCAGGGACACACGCGGGGATGATACATCATGCTTGTTCTGCGGGCGGAATTCATACTCGAGATTGAGCTGCCCCAGTTTCGTCTGCCGGCTGAGCGCGGCACGAACCTGCAGACCGCGGGCGTCGTTCTCGGGGATTGATGCCAGTGAGGTGGCCCAGTCACAGGCGGCTTCCAGATCGGTCCTGAATGCGTCCGGCGTGTCTGTGTACGTCTGTGTGTTCGCAGCAGCGACCAGCACGCCGCCACGTCATCGGCGCGTCTCGATCGGGTCTGGCTGTGCGTCGACCACAGCAAAGAGCGCCGCGAAGTCGAACCGCTCGTCCGAGCCCGAATTGTGATGCTCGACGGCGCTGATATTCGTGTATACCGGTGTGGCCCAGATGAGTGGAGTCCGCTCAGAATTGCCGAGACAGAGAACCACCGCTACACCCGTGTTGATGCTTGTCTGTGCCGCACTCGCTGTCGGCCAGGGCGTCTCCTCGCCAACTGCCTCCAGTAATGTCGTACTCTCCCCAGGGCTTCGTGTGGGGGTTGCGCCTGTGCGGACACCCCGGTCGGGATGAACACGTTGTAGATGCATGCCTCCTGAGGCATGAGACCAGTGCGCGAATCCCCGAATTAAACTAGCTCGCTGTATGACTGACACGTTCGAGAGCGCCCGTCGCCCTGCGTGCCCACACGCGCAGGACAGCCACCCCGTCGTTCAGCACAGGGCGGATGTCACAAAGATGCTAAGAGGAACCTCACGAGTTCACTCGTGGGTTGATGACCACAACTCGATGAGGTCACGCGGTGTGAACAAGCACACGTCGTCTCGAGTGGCTGCGGCCTCCTCGACGTCGGCATCGAATCCACGCTTCGCGAACAGCGCGTACACGACGGTTCGGTCGTCGCCCCGCCACCGAACCGTCGATTCGAGCGCTTCGAGCGACGACAATACCCCCGAAAAGACGGGAGCTGCCGTCCACTTGCACTCGCCGAGAAGGAGCGTCTCCGTTCCCGCATCGACCCCAACCACGTCGATCTCGTCCTCACCGTCCCACCAGCGACCCACCCGCGAACAGGGAACTGGAAATGCAGGGGTTCTGACCGCTTGTCGGCACACGTCTTCGAACGTCCAGCTGACGTGTGTGGGAAGTGAGTCGACGATTGCATCTCGAACGGGAGTCGTATGCCCCTGTTCGAGGGAACTCCGATTCGGCAGGACGTATCGAAACCAGAAGCGAAGATACTGATTGGTCAGCCGATAGACCCCTCGAGCGTCGGGGTCGGTCACCGGGGTTTCCCGTTCGACGAGTGCGAGTCGGGTGAGGTTCTGCAAGTAGCGAGAGAGACTGCTTGCGGGCCGATCGATCTCACTGGCGATTTCAGACACACGTGTCGCACCGCCTGCAATCGCCTCCAAAATCGCCATGTACGTCGCTGGCTCTCGGAGTTCTTGTCTGAGGAGGAACTCTGGCTCCTCGTAGAGAAACGACCCTTTCGAGAGGATGTGGCGCTCGATGTTCGTCGCCACGTCGATATCGGGGTCGAACTGTTCGAGATACGCAGGGACGCCACCGATGACGCTATCCAGCCGGATCAACTCGGTCGCGTCTGCTGCCGGGAAGAATCCAGCTACCTCTCCGAGGACCATCGGTTCGAGCCGCCACTGTCCCGTCCGACGCCCGTACAGCGGGCTCTCATAACTCGGGTCTCCAAACTCGGTGTGAGCGTCGCAGTGGAGCCGAGAACGGACACGGCCGTGTGTTGTGGCTTCGTTCCGAATCCAAACACGGTGTTTTCGGCCGCAAGAAGGCCCCTGAGAGAGGAATCGAAGATGGGTTTGGGTAGTTGTATTCGATGGATGATATTTTTGCGGTCGCGTGTCAAATCCAAGATCGGGGTCCCTTGCCCCCGAAATCGCAGGACTCAACCGAGGTAACCGGTGCATAGGACCACCAAGCCGCGCGGGAGGATTCGGCCTGGTTCCGGCCTCGGTGCCGACAGCAAAACCGCATGACTGCAACCGTGTTTGGATGATTGTACCCCCTCTCTATGCGCTCGTCGTTCGGCCGTTCTCTTCCTCGTGAAACCCTGAATCCCCTCGTCTGACGGCCTTTCTCGCGCATATTCGTCTCGAGGGCACCCCCGTCGCCGATGTGTTCTCCTGTCCCTGATCCACCGGTTTCGCTCCGAGTCTCTGTCTTTTTGCGGATAGAAGCACTCCCTTTGGATGCGATGTAACGGCCTGAATGCCGACGAGGGGGCCAATAACGAGTTCTTACGTCCTTGATCCGTGTTTGGAATCCGTCTCTGGATTCGCCCACCAGAGTCGATACGAACCCGCGAGTGCACCTCTGTGCAAATACATAGTACGTATGTCTGATCTAACCACCTCTTGACCTACTCCAACGTCGAGTGGTGCGTATCTGTGGTTGCTCGGAGGAACCACTGGCATCGTGAGAGGGATGTCATAGAGAATCGGGATATGGCGATGCGGGATTTTTTATGAGAGTACAGTCAGCCGACGAGAGCCGTCGTATCGAGAAGGCGTTCAACTGCTCTCATCGGGCAGCGTGACCAGGTTCTCCCGACCGAGCTGGAGTTTCTCAACCGACCCCTCGTCCGACAGTCGCCCGACCACACGTGATGTTTTCGAGGCCGACCAGTCGAATTCCTCGGCAATCACCGCTTGTCGCATTCGGCCTCCGTTCGCATCCAGGAGTTCGAGGACCCGCTCGTCGTCCGTCAGGACTGCCTCCTGTGTTCCGTGCCCATCGGAATCGACCGCTCTGCCAGTCGACAGGGGCTCTCCGGTTCGGCCACTGGTTCGTTCTCTCGGTCCGTCAGGTTCGTCGGTGTCACTGTTTCGCCGACTGTACACCACTGCTCCGCCGAGTCCGAGAAGGACCACCGCGACGAATCCAATGATAGCCAGTCCTCCCATCCCCTTCAGGGAGGATTCCCCTTCGGTAGACGACACGTCTGAAGCCGTGCCTGCGTCGTTTTCATCCGTCTGTCCAGTCGTCGGAACGAATACGACGCGTGGATGGGCATCCGCGAAGTCCTCCCGACCGTTCCACGTCGCCCTGCTCGTCTCTCGGCTGTCCGGGGTCGGCTCAACGCGAGTCATCTCGTATCCGTCGGGGCCAACAATCTGAAGCGTGTCGTTCGCCGCGATGAAAAAGCCTCCCTGGAAGATGTCGCCAACGATCACGTGGCCGTTCTCCTGGGCCGCGAAGTTCGTCCACATGAAATCGTAGGTGACGATTCCCCATCGTCGAGGAACCTCCTGGATACTGGTCGAGGCAGTAACGTTCGTCGCCCGCATCTGTCGGCCAGTCGCATTCGCTGCGTTCGCGACCACGCCGTGCATTCGACTGCGGAACGGGTCGAGATACTGCGCCGTGTCGTTTCTGAATCGAGACTGGAACGCGGTGTACTCGGTGACACGCTGGTCGGTGTCGAGTCGCGTCCGGATCTGAATCGTCCAGCGTGCCGACCCGTTCTCGAATAGCTCGATTCGCGTGACTGTGTTGTCAGCGTCGGGCTGTGTCTGCTGGGCAACGGCCGTGTCGGCTGCGACTGGCGCCAGCGCCGAACCGAGTAAGAGGCTGACGACGGCAACGGAGATGACCGTCCGTAGCCCAACGGTTGATGACACGGCCATTCAGATACGGTACATTCCGACGGGATCCATATGACTTTTTCAATACATCGTTCGCCGGCTCAGCCCGTAACTCGACCGACGGGCACGGCGATCTGGACGGGCGCCTCCCACGGCGACTGACGACGCATCCGGTCGGTCAGGCCATCGGAAGCGCGACTGCATCAGTCGTCGTCTCGGTCGTCTCTGTCGTCTCGGTCGTCTCTGTCGTCTCGGTCGTCTCTGTCGTCTCGGTCGTCTCTGTCGTCTCGGTCGTCTCTGTCGTCTCGGTCGTCTCTGTCGTCTCGGTCGATGTCCTGCTCGTATTCGATCACATCTCCACTGCTGCCGTGAACGCGAATCTCGGCCTCACCGGGGCGGTCAGCGTCGACGAGGACGTACTCGAATTCGTAGTAGTTGTCCTCCTCGTGTGCGTCCGCTTCGACGAGCCGCCAGTTGCCCTGTGGTAGTTCCTCGAGGGCAGCGTCCGCAGTGGCACGCGCATCGGCCATGCTGACGCTCAGTCGCGCGTCGTCACTGTACTGCGTCGTGTCGTCGTGGTCCTCGCGGTCCTCCGCTCGCTCGTACTCGTACTCCTCTTCGATCAGCACGAGCGAGTCGTCCTCGATGCGGTACTCGAGTTCGGCACTGAACACACCGTCCGTGAGGTGGACCTCGAAGGCGGTGACGCTCCGCGACTCGTTTTCGGGCGTGAGGTCGAACGCAATCGTCCCGTTCACATCGGTCATCCCGATGCGCTCGTACGCGCCGTCGTCGTCCTCTCGTGCGTCGTGGTCGCCCTGATACTCACGCTTCACGTCGACGGTCGCGTTCGCGACACCCTCACCCTCGCTCTCGCCGTTGGCTTCGTCGACGAGCGTCACGGTCACCGTTCCGTTCACGTACGTCGCGTCTACGTCGGCGTTCGTCACACTGCCTGCGTTGCTCGTTGCGGCTTGACCACTGCTCCCCGTGCCAGCGGCCGTGACGGCGCCAGCTGCGAGTAGCACCACGAGACCGGCTGCGAGGATCTTTGTGAAATCCATTGCAGATGTGTCTTCGATCGTTGTGACAATAAGTCGAGAAGACGTTCGCGGTGAGTTGCAGCCTGCAAACGAGTGGGAACGACGAAAGCGGCTGCAAACGTCCGCAACTCACCCCGAGTATCTCGTCGGTTTATACCGCTGTGGGCTGTACTTCCCCTCAATAATGGATCGGACGGCTCTCGGCTCCGTCCTGTTCGCGACGCTCGTCGTCATCGGGGTGGCTGTCCCGGCGATGGCACTCTCGACGAACACCGGCGAGCCATCGACGAGTGCCCTCACAGGGACGTCGACCAGGGTGACCGCCCAGACTGATTCGGGTACCCAGGCCGCGCAGACCGACGCCCGCGTGAACGCCAGGGCCGGGCCGCAGCTCTCGACGGTCATCGACGTCTCGAGCGACGAGGTGCGGACAGATGTCGATAACACTGCCTTCGAGCTCTCTGTCGAGGGCGCCAGCGAGGAAGCCAAGGCCGACGTGATAGCGGAACGAGCCGATGCACTCCGTGACCGTGCAGAATCCATCCGCGACGATCTCGACGAGGCCACCGAAGCGTACGAGGAAGGCGACCTCACCAGGTCCGAGTACGCCCGGCGTCTCGCGGTTCTGAACGCCCGCGCGACCAATCTACTCAACAGCTACGAGCAGCTCCGACAGCGGGCCGCGGACGTCTCCGCGACCGAGCTCAGGGCCGCCGGCGTCACCCAGTCAGCGCTCGACCGGTCCGTCGAGAACTTGAGTAGCGTCACCGGTACGGGCACCAACGCGCTCCTCAAACAGTTCACTGGCGAATCGGCGGGTGAGATCGAACTCGAGACGGAAAACGGCCTTTCGATCGAGGTGGAGAGCGAGGACGGCGAGCGGTCCCGCGAATTCGAGCGGCCACGCGACGATACCGACACCGTCACCGTGAGCCAGTCAGCCGCCCTCGAGACGGCACGCGGCGCACTCTCATCAGTGGGCGGACAGTGGGTTCTTAGCAGCTCGGAGGTCGACAAAGACGGTGGTGTCTACGAGTTCGCGTTCGTGCTCCGGAACGCCGCGAACCTGACTGGCGAAGCCGAGGTCGCCGTGGATGGATCGTCGGGTGACATCTTCTCACTCGAAGAGGAGATCGAACCCCGCGAGGAGGCCGACGACGAGCGGGACGACAGCGACCGGGAGCTGACGATGGTCGTCGCCGAGGGCACGCCGGGCCCGAACGAGAGGATCACCGTTCAGGTCCTCGCGAACGGTGAACCAGCCGAGAACGTGGCTGTCTACTTGAACGGCCGGCCAGTGGGAACGACCGACAGTGATGGCCGTGTGACGGTGACGCTCCCCGCCACTAACGAGGCTGAACTCACGGCGGAAACCGACGACGCCGAGGCCGAACTCGAATTCGAGTTCGAAGACGTCGAGGAGGACGAACAGGAGACGGAATCCGAACCCGCGTCGACGTCCGAGGGTGACGACGAGGAACCCGAGACGCCGACCGATGAAGAGGAAGAGGAAGAGGAAGAGGAAGAGGAAGAGGAAGAGGAAGAGGAAGAAGAGACAGACGAAGAAGAAGAGGAAGAAGAAACAGACGAAGAGGAAGACGAGATCGAGTCCGAGAGTTGAGCTGTCTTTTCTCTCGAACACGCACCTCCACAATGGGTTCTATCGCTACGGAAACAGCCTCCCCGAGAACCGTACGATTCGCTCCCTGTGGCTCAATATATCAAGAGCGCAGGTGACTCGTTGGCCGCTCCCGTCACAGTACGAGCCTCCGGATACCACGACGGAGCCGTCACAGTGGTGTTTCCGACATCACGGTATTCGAACGCGAGGCTAACGAGCTGTGTTGTCCCATTCGTGGTGCGGTCATACGACACGTTCAGCGAGCGTACCAACCCATCGGAGTCGACGACGGCGGTTGCGGTATAGTTCGAGATGTTCCCGTCTAACTGCTCGGGCGTTCCGCGTCCAGTGACGAGATACGTCCGTTGCGCGCTTCGACTCGACTGTGAGACCGCACTCTCCGCTGTCGCGAGGTACACGGAGACGAACCACGCGCCTTGATTCTGAAACCGGTCTGCGCGCAGCCTCGGTCCGGTCAGATACACTGACCCGTCCTCTCCGTGGACACGCCGATACACATTCGTCCCGTCAGCAAACACCTCCGCGTGTACTGACCCAAACCCACCCTCAGACAGTGGGAGATTTCCGTCACTCTCGGTCCGGAATCGGAGCGTGTCGTTCACCACGATTCGACGATATCCCTCCCGTTGGTCTCCCGCTCGTGGGCCAGCGGACGCAATCCGCGTGGTTCGCAAGAAGTGATACGACGTCTTCTCCAGTTGTTGCGCATGACTACGACTGAGACGAGCGGCATCGTATACGCCGTTCTCATCTATCCCCGGTGGGTACAGGTCACCCCCACGACTCGGTGGGTCGGGTAGCTGCGTCACAACCTGGCCCGCGTCTCGTGGTGTCGCTCGCTGCTGGGTCTGGTCCGCAGGCGGTTCGTTCAGCGACACGACCGTCCCGATGACACCGACACCGGCGAGTACCAGTACGACGACGACGACGAGGCCGCGACGAGAGGCCGTGGATCGTGTCTCATCGTTCGACCGTCCCTCGTCCGGTGAACGGCCGAAGTGCGTCTCGAACAGCCGGTGTCTATCCGCCCGAGTCACGGCGAAATTGACCATCTCGCGGAGGGTGTCGAGGCCGACGAACGTGGCCGAACATGACCGAGCTACTCGCCGGGTCGCACGTGTTGTTCGTCGTGCAACGACGATCTCAGCCTCATCAGACGGGACCGTCCACCCGATGAGCGACCGCTGGGCAACGACGATACGCTCGTTCGTCCCCCGCACCGGATTACTGGCGTGGATGACTCCGTCGTGGACAGTGACGTCGTAGCCTCGACAGCGCCACAGATCGGCGACGAATCGGGTGAACTCCTGACTGTCGAGGGTGCGGATGTGTCGTCTCAACTCCCGCGATTCAATGATTGGCATTGGTCAGCACGACTCGGTCAAGCCCTGTGTTGCGGGGGTCGAGATGACCGCGCCCGATGCTGCTGTCGACGGCCGTCACCGAAGATGGTCTCCAAGAATCCCACGCAAGTTTGGGAAAGCCACCCATCTCATACGTTCATTCAAGCTAATTGCCCGTATAGAACCTTTTTGGTTGCTAACACACAGATATCCTCGATGTATGTCGAGATTGGATGAGACAGTCGCACTCGTCACTGGTTCGACGAGCGGAATCGGAAGAGGAATCGTCACTGCACTCGCAGCCGCCGGCGCGACAGTCGGTATCAACTATCCCCCGTTCGAGGGCGAACGAGAGCGCGCAGAGGACGTTCTCAGGTCTATCGAGGAGAACGGGGGCAACGGCGTGTTACTGGAAGCGGACGTGAGCAGTGAAGACAGCGTTCGTTCGATGGTGCAGGAGGTAGAAGAGGCGTACGGAACACCGGACGTCCTCGTGAACAACGCCGGCATACTCACGCAGTCTCCACTCGCTGAGATGTCGGTCGAGATGTGGGACGAAACGATGCACGTCGACCTCCGTGGGGTCTTTCTCGTCACTCGGTTCGTCTTGCCAGGGATGTTGGACCGGGGGTCGGGGAAGATCATCAATGTCGCATCACAACTCGGGATCAAAGGGGGTGAGGAGTTAGTTCACTACTCCGCAGCGAAAGCGGGTGTCATCGGGATGACTCGTGCTCTCGCCCGTGAGGTCTCACCAACAGTGAACGTGAACGCCATCGCACCCGGGCCGATCGAGACCCCGTTGATGGACGACATCACAGCGGAGTGGAAGACCGCCAAAGCTGCGGAACTCCCGATGAAACGATTTGGGACTGTCGAAGACGTTGCTCCGACCGCCGTGTTCCTTGCGTCCGACGAGAGTGACTACTACACCGGGCAGGTCCTGAGCCCGGACGGTGGCGACGCAATGCATTGATGATCGCACAGGGTGCTCAACGGCGACGCGTGGCGTTCAGTCCGAGCTGAGCGACTCGGATAACGCATCGACTGTCAGGACATCGTCGATACGTAAGACCAGTGTCGCTGCCTCGGTCGCACTCTTCAACACCTGTCGTTTCATCTCGACGGGCTCGTACACGTTCGTGTCGACGGCGTTGATGATGTCTCCGTTTTCCCCGATGCCAGCCCAGCGATCACCGCTCGCGTGTGCTGTCCGGAGTGAGACGAGTGCATCGACCGGGTCAAGACCGGCGTTTTCTCCGAGCGTCTGTGGAATCTGCTCTAAGGCATCTGCAAACGCCTCGAACGCGAGTTGCTCTCGGCCGTCGATCCCCCGTGCGGCCCGGCGGAGCCTGTGGCTGAGTTCCACCTCGAGCGCTCCTGCTCCGCCGACGACGCCGCCGTCACTCGCCCCGGCGACGATTTCGAGTCCTGTCTCTACGTGCTGGCTGAGTTCGTCGACCATCCCCTGTGTCGGGCCGCGGATGATGATCGTCGGTCGTGGCTCCCCGTTGCCTTCGATACAGAACAACTCGTCGTCCGGGTCGCGTCGGAAGTCACCGGAGCCGAGGTCGTCGGTGGTCGCTTCCGTGACGCTCGAGACGACCGTTCCGCCGAGTGAGGCTGCGATCGTATTGAGTGCGTCCTCATCCACTTGGCGGATCGCCAGGACGTTTTCGCGGCTCAGGACGGACTGTGCCTCGTCGGCGATGCTCCTCGAACAGAGGACGGCGTCAGCACCGAGGTCGACGACGCGTCCAGCGAGGTCGCGAATCTCGGTGGCCTCTCGCTCGTGGAAGCGCGTGAACGAGTCGACATCCTCGATGACGATAGACGTCTTTTGGTTGGTATCCGAAAGCTCGAGAGAACCACGGATGAAGAGGACACGGCCATCGATAACCTCGTCCGGCATCGCTTGCCGCACTGGGTCCTTGGCCAATGCAACCGTACGGCTCACAGTCGAGGTCGCTGGAGACTGCCCGGTCTGTGTCACGATTCGTATCCGGTCTGGGTCGAACGAGTCAGCGTCCCGAACCAGCTCTGCCGCCTCGACGACCAGCGTCGCCACGTCGGACCCCGCCATGCCGAGTCCGGTTCCGGTCGTCGCGGTCTCTGCGACATGCGTCAGTACCTCGACGTTCCAGCCACCCGGTATCATCACGTCATCGAGCGAGCGATCGGCACACTGTCGTGCGCGTTCGAATCCACGCGCAACCACGTTCGGCGCGACGCCCTGTTCGATGAGAGACTCCGCAGCGTCAAGCAGCGCGCCGGTCAGTATCACCGCTGTCGTCGATCCGTCGTGGTACTCCTGTCCGACCGCCTTCGCCACGCTGATCGTCAGGGATGCAACTGGATTTGATACTGCCGTCTCAGACAGGATCGTCTCGGAGTCGTTCGTGATCAGCACTTCGCCATCCGGCTTCTCGATCAACTTGTCTTTCCCGCGAGGGCCAAGCGTCGACCTGACCGTCTCGACGACGGATTGAACCGCCGAGAGATTGATCTCACGGGCCGATTTCGGCCCGGAACGGGTTGTCTCCGGGCTGACGATTCCTGCAATCTCACTTTCGCTTTCGGGGATGTCGCGCATGTGTAGTCGGTGGATTCTCGTCGCTTCTGTTGGGGCGTTCAGTAGTCGAAGTCGCGCGACGGTACCGGGCGTGGGTCGATTTCGTCAGCCGAAATCCACTCCTCGTCCTCACCGCCTGTGAGTACGTCGTCGATTCGAACCAGTCGCGTCGCGATGTGTGTCGCCGTGTCGAGAGACGCGGAGACGACTCGCGGGCTCACGAGCGGGCCCGCAGGGAACGCCTCGCGAACGTCACCACTCGCTGTGTCGAACCCGCTGTCCTCGCACCGACGGAGTTCGGTAACGATGTCGATGGCAGCCACACCGCCGTTGGTTGCCAGGGTTCGCGGAATCTCCTCGAGTGCATCCGCATACGCGTCCATCGCCACTGCACGTCGGTCGCCGACGGTCCGTGCACGCTCTCGCACGGCCGTGGCCAGTCGTATCTCGATTCCACCGCCGGCAGGGACGACGGTCTCTTCGCTCAAGACATCCAGCACCACCGCCATCGCGGCTCGAAAATCGCGCTCTCGCTCTGTCCGATACTCCCCGAGTGCTCCGGAGACACGCAGCGTCGCAACCGTTCCCGCAGGACAGCCTGCGATGGTGACGGTCGGGTCGTCAGTCGAATCGACCACGAGGCGTCCAGCGGTTCCGATGGCTTCCTCGGTCAAATCGGCGATATCCAAGACTACAGTCCCGCCGGTCGCGCGAGCGAGCAGGGCCGCGTCCGTTTCGGTCAGTGTGCGAAACGCGGTGATGTCGGCGTCGTGTAACAGTCGCTTGGCGACGTCGCTGATTCCCATCGTACAGAACACGGCATCGACGTGTGTGTCCTCGAGTCGAGCGACCTGAGCACGCACTTGCGCCGCTTCGGCTTCACGAAGTGCGGTGATATCATCCGCGTCGCTCGCGGAGAAGGTTACCTCTGTCCGTCCTTCTCCGTCAGAACCACCGGCGCGAAACAGCGAGCGCTCCTCGATACCGCTTCCGGCTTTCTTCCCCCCACCGATGATCGCGATACGTGGCTGCTCGACTCGCCGAGCCATGGATTCGTGAACGACGTCACGGTCGAGAACGAGCCCCTGAATGAGTTCGACGGGTGCGTCGTCCACTTTGTCGTCGAGCCGGATGCGGATGTCCGAGAGGTCGAGCCCACGATTGCGTTTCCGGCGTTCGGTGTGGATTTGCGTCGCGGCGTCGACAACGATATCGACGAGCTCGGCTCGGAAGCTGTTGAGTGCCCCACGAGCGACTCCCCGTACTGCGCTCGCTCTGTCGGTCGAGCGTTCACCGATCGCTCGCTCGCTCCGCTGTAGTTCCGCCAGCGCTTCTGCCCGCGCTTGGTCGTAGCCGTCTTCGATCGTGGCTCTTCGGTAGCCGTCGTCGAGGAGCCGGTCTGCGTTCCGACAGAGTGCACCGGCGAGCAGGAGCGTCGTCAAGGAGCCATCGCCGACGTCTTCTTTCTGAGCGACGACATGCTGGACGACGAATCGACCGACTGGGTCCGGGATGTCCACTGCGTCGAATATCCGATGGATATCGTTTGTGACGATGGTCTCCTCTCCCGTCGCGATCAGTTTGTTCCGTCCATCCGGACCCAAGCACGTCTTGAAGAGTGCTGCGAGACTGATCGCCGCGTCCAGAGCTGTTCGCTCTGCACCGCGTGAGTGTTCTTCAGGAGCGGACGGCGTGGCCGAGTGGTGTGTTTGCATTTGCGTGCTGGTGAGTTACTGGTGGTCTTCTTGGGCTCGACTCGACTCGAGATAGAGGTAGAAGATTCCGATGCCGATGAGTCCTAGCGAGAGCATCACCGCAGACCCCGCGACTGCGTAGAGCTCGCGCGAGAACTCCACTTGGAGACTTGCCCACACGAACGTCGGGACTGTGTTCGTGTTCCCGAGCAGATAGAAGGTCCTCGAGAACTCGTTGAACGAGAGGACGAAGCTGAAGATCGTCGCGCTGATGATTCCCGGCTTGATTAGCGGGAAGACGATGTACCGGAACGTCTGGAACTCGTTTGCCCCGAGGTCGGCACCCGCGCGGAGCAGTTCCTCTGAGACAGACGACATACTGGTCAGCAACACGAGGAACGCGAAGGGGAACGCCCACAGGATGTGAGCGACACTCACTCGAACGAGCTGCTCTTGGATACCGAGCTGTTGGAAGAAGATGAGTAGCCCGATGCCGTGGACGACACCCGGGATGAACAGGGGTAAGATGATCAGTGCGACGAACAGGGCCTTCCGACGCACCTTCCGGTACGCGAGAACGGTGAGGAGCGCGAGCAACGGCGCGAACACCGTTGTGATGACCGCGTATTTCAACGACTCGGTAATCGCATCGATGACGTTCGGGTTCTGAATCATCAGCTGGTACCGTTCCAGACTGATCTGTTGTGGGATGCGGATGTACGAGGCCGTGTCGAAGGAGATGAACACGAGCATCACCGGTGGCGCGAGGATGTACAGCACCCAAAACGCCACGAAGAGCTTCCACATCCGACTTCTCGTTGATGCATGCACCCACTCGACTGGGTCCGTTGGGAAGACACCCCAGATTCGCTTTCGCCGGTTCTTGACGGAGTTCGTATCAGTTGCCATGTTAGATCTCACCAATACTCTGCAACCCGAAGACCCGTTCCCACACGAGGAGAATAACGCCTGCAACGATCATCAGCGTCGTACTGATGGCGCTGGCGAGCGGGAGGTTGAGCCCCGAGACCGCGTTGTTGATGCTCGTGACGATGTAGGTGACGTTCGGTCCGCCGAGGAGGGTCGGGACGGTTCCCTCTCCAAGCACCCCGACGAACACGAAGATCGCGCCGATCACTGCGCCGGGCATCGCCAGCGGCATGACGATGTAGCGGAACGTCTGTAGTGGACTCGCGCCGAGGTCACCGCTCGCGCGGAGGACGTCGTCGTCGATTCGGCTCATGGCTAACCACGTCGGGAACAGCAGATACGGGACGTAACTCGCGATGAGACTCACGTGAACAGCGAAGTCGGAGTAGAGCATCCACTCGAGGGGAGCACTGACGATGCCGAGTGACACCAACACGGTGTTGAACACGCCCTCACGGCCGAGGAACGCGATCCACGACAGCGTCCGCATGATGTAGTTCGTGAGGAACGGAATCGTAAACAGCAACAAGATCGGGAACGTGTACTTCGAGCCCCGCATCCGGATCCCCGTATAGTACGCGAGGGGGAACCCGACCACGAAGGCGATGCCGACCTGAAGCACCCCGGCCAGGACCGTATCGATGAACCGAGTGAACCGATACGTGGTGAAGAAGTCGAGATAGTTCTGAATCTCGAAGCCCAACTCAATCCCGAACGGTGACGGCTGCGCGAAGCTGAGAACGATGATGGCCAAGATCGGGACGAACATGAAGACGCCGAGCATGAGCGCCGCGGGAAGCAACTGCAGGTAGAACCGGAGACGGTCGTGCTCCAACACGAGCCTGATGAGGCCAGATGTCCGCTTCGCTGATGGGGGCGACCGGGTTTGAGTTTCAAATTCGTCTGTCGTGGTTTTGTCTTCTGTTGCCATGACTCGAGAGAGTAGGTAGGTGTTCGCGTGCCGTTATCCGGACAGCCGACTCCACTGACTATTGACGTACTGGAACGTCTCGGGGTCCGGGAAGTTGTATCCGTAGACGCTCCGTTCGTCCTGCAACTTCGCACGAACGAGTTCGTGCCGGTTCGCATGGAACTCGGCGTCGTAGCCGTCGTTCTCCTCTGCGTACTGGATACCACGCGCGGAGGCCGGGAGATAGCCGCGGAGTTCGATCATCTCTGCGCCATAGTACCCATCGATCATCCAGTTGACCAGGTTGCGGACAGCGTCTCGTTTCCCTTGCTCGACTGCACCGGTGGTCATCCATGGAGCCTCTCCCCACAGCGACCATCCCTCGTCGGGGGTGAGGTACTGTGCGTCGATGTTCTGGTCGTTACGGAGCGCGAACACCACCGGCTCCCACGTTCCCATCGCCCAGACCTCACCCGATGCAAGCAAGTTCACGGCGGACTCCCAGCCACTCCAGAACGTGCGGAACTGTCCATCGTCTTTCTGCTCCAACATGAACTCCATGACGGTGTCGATTGATTCTTCGGTCGGAATCTGGATATCGAGCGTGGAGATGTCCGCGAGGTTGTTGTATTTCAGATAGTTCGCGACCTTGGTGAACGCCGTTGCCCACCCCGCTTCCATCGACGTCTTGCCATTGAACTCGTCATCGAAGAGGATTCCGTACGAACTGACAGTCGATGGGTCGCCGATGTATTCGGGGAGGTACCCGACGGAGTCACCGTTTTGGACGGCGGTCATTGCCCACTGGTCGCCCGTCTCCGCATCGACGTCCCACTCTCTGTCGCCGTTGTAGTCCGTCGCGGTGGGCCCGTTGGTCTTGACCTCTTCGTACGTTTCCTCCCACAGTGGGAGGCTCTCGACATCCATGTTCACAATCGCACCCTGTTCAGCGACCGGACGAGTGATCGTCACGTCCATGTTGACGACGTCGTAGTCGGACGCCGCCGAGCCACGAACCATGTTATTGATGACCTGTCCCTGCCGCCAGGGAGCGGTCTGACCGTTGATGCTGATTCCGCTCTCGTCGGTGAACGGCGTCCACTCTGACGGGAACGTCGTCGAAATGCCCCAGTAGTTGAGTTCGCCGACACTCTCGGAGCTCGATTCGGTCTGTGACGACCCGCTCTCGGCACTCTCGCCGCCGGAACTCTCGTCGCCCGAACTCTCATCACTCGAGCCACCAGCGCCACCAGAGCCCGTACAGCCAGCGAGCCCCCCGATCACGCCTGCACCAGCCGTCGCGCCCGTGATTCTGAGAACATCCCGCCTAGATTTCTCGTTCGATTTCATGAACACGCATCCAAGGGAAAGAGTAGTTTAAAAATATGGCGATGAACGCCATATATGAAAACGAACACTTGATATCAGCCAATATTCTATGAGTGTATAACTCTTTAGCGGGGAGACATTATCTCTTTAGTAACTTCGCTGCCGTCGGTTCGAAGCTCACGGTTACCGATGTCTTTTCCTCGTGGAGGACCTCACCAGTGGACTCGTGAACCGTGACCTCTTCTCCTGACTTGTCCAGTCGAACGGTGTACTCCGTCGATGGGCCCTTGAAGATGGTGTCCCGGATCGTCCCTTCCACCGTGTTCGCACCCTCGTCACCGATGTTCAGCCGCTCGTTTGCGATGATGAAGCCGATATCATCTCCGGGGTCTCTAGACTGCGCTGTGTCCGTGACGGTGAACGTATAGTCACCGGTATCGATGGTGACCGTCTCTCCGTGGACCGACGTGACGGTCCCACTGAAGATGTTGCTCACGCCGAGGAACGCTGCGACGAACTCCGAATCGGGGTTCTGATACACCTCTAGTGGGGCCCCGACTTGCACCACCTTCCCCTTGTTCATGATCGCGATTCGGTCGGACATGGTGAACGCCTCTTCTTGACTGTGCGTGACGAAGACGAACGTCTTCTCGATCTGTTCTTGCAGGCGTTTGAGCTCGACTTGCATCTCTTTCGCGAGGTTGACGTCCAGCGCGCTCAACACCTCATCGAGCAAGAGCACGTCGGGTTCGATGATGAGGCTCCGGGCCATGGCCACCCGCTGGCGTTCCCCTCCCGAGAGCGCTGAGATCTTCCGATCTTCTTTCCCCGTGAGGTCCATCAACTCGAACATCGAATCCGACCGCCGCTGGCGTTCCGCCTTGTCCACCCCCTGAATCATCAGACCGAATTCGACGTTCTCCCGAGCGGTCATGTGCGGGAACAACGCGTATTCCTGAAAGATCAGGCTCGTGCTCCGGTTGTACGGTTTCACGTCGTTGACTCGCTGGCCGCTGATGTACACATCACCACTCGTCGGTGTGTTGGTCCCTGTGATGATTTGTAACAGGGTTGACTTTCCGCTTCCCGACGGACCGAGCAGCGTGAAGAACTCGCCTTCGTAGATGTCGATCGTGATGTCGTCGTTCGCGACGACGCCGGGGTATTCTTTCCGCACGTTGTCGATCTCGATGACGCTCTGTGGAGTGGACTGAGAGGAATCACCACTGGCAGTTGATTTTTCACTTTCACTCATTGAGTGTGGTCATATGATTTTGAATACGGGAATAACTTTTCGGAATAGGAAGTGTCATCCGGTCTCGTCTTTGGTCTCGACTATTTCAAGACACAGCGGCGCGAACTGCTATCGTCGCTCAAGCGGGTTCCGTCACGATTTCAGTGACCGATCGATTCATACGCTCCGTGTAGGTCGTCATGCACCTCGTCTCGGGCCGCGGCCGCTTCGTCGACGGTGACTGGCTCGAAGTACACTGCCTGGTGAGTCCGGCGCTGAGCCAGGATAGAGCGGTCGACGCTGATCACCGTTCCTACCGTTGCGTATCCGCCCCCGGTCACGGCATCCTGCAGCAACACGATCGGCTTTTTGGGCATCTGGATCGACCCGATCGGGTAGCCCAGGTCGACGACGTTCGAGGGGTCGTTTCCTGCACCGAACGGCTGCTCACGCTTGACGAAGTCCAGTTCCGGGCCCTCCAGCCGGTACCCAACCCGGTCGGCCTCGGGTGTCACCTTCCACTCGGCTTCACAGAGTGCTTCGCGACTCTCGTCGGTCAGGCGATACTCACAGAGCCCGACCAGGACCCGAACCGTCTCCCGTGTTCCGTAGTCACGGACATATCGATCGGGGACCTGCACCCCAACTGGCGGTCGGTCGGAGTCGCTTCCGATTCGAAGCTCGTCACCGGCCTCCAGTGGTCGGCCCTCGTGACCGCCGATTCCGACGAGCGTGTACGTCGACCGGCTCCCCATGACGGGGTCGACGTCGATGCCGCCGGACACGGCGAGGTAGGTTCGTACGCCTTCGGTCGCGAACTCGGTTTCGAGCGTCTGTCCGGCCGTCACCGAGAACGACTCGTACATCGGCACTGGCTCGTCGTCGAGTGTGGCAGGCATCGAGGCACCAGTCAGCGCGACGACGGTATCGGTGGTGAAGCGGACGTCGACACCCTGGTAGGTCATCTCGAGCGTGGCGGCATCCTCGGCGTTGCCGACGAGATAGTTGGCTAGTTTGTGAGCGTAGCTGTCCATCGCGCCCGACGGGGGCATCCCGATGTGGTACTGACCGAACCGGCCGAGGTCCTGAACCGTGGTCGAGACGCCTCCGTCGATGATATCCAGCATCAGTCTAACGCCTCCGTGAGCGACCGATTGTACTCGTACGGCGACGCAAAGAACGCCTCGGGCGAGAACTCCACCGTTTCGATGGTGTACTCGTACACGCCGGCCTCGATTTCGTCTCTGATCTGGTCATACTCGTCGCGGTCGATCTGACGGAAGTCGAAGATGTCTCCGGGGTTTGGAAGGACCATCGACTCCGCGAAGTCCGGCAACGCTTGTTCGATATCGAGGACCTCGAGGGGCGTTCGTCCGAACAGCTGGTACCCTCCCGCACCCTGGACTGGGTATGGAGTCGTGAACGCCCCGCCGAATCCCATGGCACGAGCTGGCGTGTCAGTCCGTGGCTGTTCGTACTTCGGAGCTTCGAGTTGTGCAGCGCGTGGGACCATCTGATGACACCACGCCAACCCTGGAACGAACCCGATCATCGTCACCATGTGGGGTTCGCCCGCATGTGCGTCGATGAGTGCTTCGACCGTGTCGTACCCGTTGATCTTAGCGCAGTATTCGAGATCGGTCGAATCGGGGTCTTGGTGACGATCTCGAAACTGCATCTGTGTCTCGTGTGTCCAGGGGTCCTGATACAACACGGGAAAGTCGATGATTCGTGCCTCCCACTGGTACTCTTCGATATCTGTACTCTCGGCGATCTCCCGCAGCGTCTCGATCATCGTTGCGGGCGGAATCACATCCGGATCGAACCGCACGAGATACGAGGCGTTCGCGGGACACACCTCGATGACGCCATCGAGGTCACGCTCTCGAATCTGTTGTGTAACCGCCATCGCCTGAAAATTGGCGTCGAACGACATCTGACGGTCCAGTTCGACGAAGACGTGGTCGTCCCCACCGAACCCGTACTGCGGCTCCGGGAGGTCGACCCGTCGAATTCTACTCTCTGTCATCAGCGTATATTGGGAAATCAGGCTCTATAGCATAGGTTTTCCGGGTATTTATTGGTTAAATGTTGAGATGATTGCTGTTTTGTCTACGTTAATTGGGGCGGTTGTGGAGTGTCGTCCCGACACTTCGCTCACCCCTTCGGTACGCCGCGTGGTCGCCATGATGCGCGGCTGAACCCGCTGACGCATCCATCGCCCCCTCACACCGGGTCTCGGCAAGACGCGTGTGCAAGATACACAGCGCGAATTCAAGAGGATATGCTGGCAGTACTCCCCAGTAGCTATTTGTTCGGACATCAGGTATCGCCGTCCGTATGCAACAGCCCTCCTGCACGCGTCGGGCCTTACTCCGTCGCGGCACAACGGCCGCCACGACAGCGACGCTTGCGAGCCTGGCTGGCTGTTCGGGAGTCGGGTCGATCATCGACGGGAGCCCTGACGTTCCGTACCCTGCGACGTGGCTCCCAGCGCCCGGCCGCGTCTTCGCTTCGGACACCGACCCTGCACAACGGTGGTACCCGTTCCGCGCCCGGCGCTTCGACGAGTTGGCAGCGTATCTCCACGACCGGGGAAGAGCATTCGAGTCGGAGGAACGATATCGAGACGGCAACGCACACCCGGTGCTCGACATCGAGCCGAGCCAAGCAGGTATGGAGCTCCGTGCCGGCGGGCGGGGGCTGTCTGTACTGGAGACTGACCTCCTCGATGACACCATCATCGAGGCGTTCCAAACCCCAGAATCGAGCGAGCCGATCAAAGAGCCGTTCGACGGTCTCGGCGAGTACGAAGGATATCGACTGTTCGGTGCCCCCGACACTGACTGGGTCGTCGGTATCAAGGCTGGGGTCGTCATCGAGGCGTTCGCCAGCATGGCGCCGGATCCATTGGGTGACAAGCGAGCGGCCGTCGAGGCGATTATCGACGCCCGAGACGGCGAGGGGCGGTACACTGATACTGACGAGACTCTGGCGGGTGTCGTCCGTCGGCTCGGCACCGGGATGACTGTCCGTGCCGGGTCACCGCCCGTCGGGGGCGACGCTTCTGATGGCGACCCGGCCGCGAGCGGCACTGCCCGCACGAGCGCCGAAACCGAGAATGCCACACGAGTGCTCGCATTCGAGACGCGAGACGACGCGGAGGCGTTCGCCGCTGACCCGCAGTCGGATGTGATGCGCACGTGGGATGAGACGGCGGTCTCTCGTGACGGCCGGTTCGTGACGATTATCGGCACGAGCCACCCGGCGTAATTGTCGCCGTATGCAGCGGACCGAAGCCGAAACAGTCGAGAATCGGTTGCTGATTGTCTCCGCGGTATCGGTCACGTCGATACTGACAGGGTCCCTGTCGTTCGGTGAGGTCGTGCTGCATACAGCGCGCGAGTCGAGCACGAGAAATCCGGGCTTGACCACGACCGGTGAGTTGGAGATATACGACTGTTCTGGACAGGGTCGCGCCCTCCGCGAGCCCAGTATCCGGCGAGTCTGGGGCTCACGCCGACAGCACCGGGCCGGCCGTGTTCTCGCGACAGCGAGACCAGCGAACGGACCCGGGGAGTGGCTGCCGCGGGGAACGCTCCTCGCTCGTCGTGAGCGACTCACCCGGTCGCGTCGTGTAGGACGAGCGTCTCGTCACCGAGATACCGGTCGAGGACGTACGCGTCCCGCTCGAGCGTCTTGAGGTGTCGGCGCAGGAGTTTGCCCGTCGTCACGTCACCGAGCCGTTCTGCCAGTTCGACGTGTTCGCGCCACTGCTCGGCCAGCGTCGCGTACCCGTCGCGGTCACGCTCGAGCGACGAGCGGACGTCGTACCGGTGGGCCGCCTCGATGTAGATCGGGGCGTGCTGACGGATCCCCATCGGTCCACAGGCCGGGACGCCCCCGAGCGTGTGGATGCGGATGGCGATGTCGTCGGTCATCTCGGTGAGTCGGTCAGCCGCGGCCTCGAGGAACTCGCCGACTGCGTCCGACTCGGCCCCGTCGACGAGCCAGTAATGCTTGCGGACCTGGTTGAACAGGATGTACAGCCCCGACACTTCGCTGTTCAGGGCCGTCACCAGCTGTTCGGCCGCCTCCCGGTCGAGCCGGACCGCGTTGTCAGCGACCGTGTCCCACTCTTGGCGGACGTGTGAGGGATCGAGGCTCCGCAGGTGTGGTGTACTCGACATGGTACGTTACCTCCACACCGCTGCTCGAACGAGCGTCTCGTCTGCGAGGGCGCTCTCGATATCGTCGGCGTCCGCTTCGAGCCCTGCGAGACGGTTCCGGAGGAGTTCTGCCGTCCCTGGATCACCCCGTTCCTCTGCGAGGCCGACGTGCTCACGCATGGTCTCGATTAGCGTGGCGAACCCCTCGAGGTCGCCCTCCAGCGAGGCGCGCAGGTCGTAGAGGTCCTCGGCTTCGAGGTGGACTTCGGCGCGTTCTTGAATCGTCGGCGGCGTGTTGGGGGGGATGCCACCGAGTTCGACGATTCGAATCGCGAGGTCGTCGTTCACCGCACGCACACGCCGGTACGCGTCTAGGAGGACGTCGGCGACCTCCTCGTGTTCGGCACCCGCAGCGGTCCAGTAGTGCTTGCGGAGCAGGTAGAACAGGTTGAACGACCCCGCGTGGTCGATGCTCAGGGCGTCGACGAGCACCTCGGCGTCCGTGGGATCGATACGGAGTGCGTTCTCCGCGAGAGTCCCCCACTCTTGCCGGCGTTCGCCCGTCTCTGGCTCTCGAACGAGCCGTCCGTGTTTGTGTTCCATTCGACGCACCCGTTCAGTGAGTCGCGCTCTCGAGGACGAGCGTGTCGTCGGCGAGGAAGCTCTGGAGGTCGTCCGCGTCCTCCTCGAGTTCTTCGAGACGGTCCCGGAAGAGCTCGCTCGTCGCGTAGTCGCCCAGGTTCTCCACGAGCATCACGTGCTCTCGGAAGTACTCGATGACGTCGCCGTACAGTTCGAGGTCGTTCTCCATCGACGTTCGGACGTCGTAGACGTCTGCTCCCTCGAAGTCGACCGGTGAGTGCTCCTCGAGCGCGGCCGGACCGCTGATGGGAACGCCGCCGAGTGCGCCCACCCGCTCGGCCATCTCGTCGGCAGCCTCCTCGGCGTCCTCGGCGGCATCGCCGAACCAATCGTGGAGTTGCCCATACTCCGCCCCGTCGACGTTCCAGTGGTGCTTGCGAAGCTGGTGGTAGAGGACGTACGTCGCTGCCAGATCCGAGTTCAGCGCGTCGATGCTCTGTTTGGCCTTCTCCTCGTCGAGGCGGACGGGATTCTCTCTGACGGTTCCGAACTCCTGACGGATGGTCTGCTGAGAACTCATCGCCGTCTTAGATGGCGCGGTTCGGTAATAGGTCTTCTCGAATTAGTAAGAAAAGCGGTATTTTTACTCGATTCAGAAGAATATCTCTGAAAGTATTATGTATTCGTTCGTATAGTCCGCTCTGTCCCGACGGTGTCGGCTGCTCAACGGTCGGGAAGGCCAGGGTATCTGCGTCTCGCGCGAGTCGTGAACGCTATCGACCGTCGTACCTCGGAAGACTACAGATAACTCGAGACGAGGGCCTCGGGGTCGTTCGAGAGAGCGACGCTCTCTCGTGATGACGAGACGCCTGTGGCATCTCGAACCACTTGCCCCCGAGGTAGTTCACAGAGAAGCAAGGCGGAACCCCACGAGTTCACTCGTGGGTTACTGACATGAGAGCGACAGACCGTGTCGCGCGAGCACCCCGTCTTCTCTCGTCGATGACTGCCAGGACCCCGAGCGACTCTGGACGTCGCCCACAAGGCGAGGCGAGACGATTTATGCCTCGCTCCCCTCGTGTAGACGATGGCTCGGGACCCCTTCGACGACCACCTGACTCGGCTCTCGAGACGAGAGCGGACCGCGTTCGTCGGCGCGCTCTTGAGCGCCCGCGGGTGGACCGTCGAGGTCGACCCACCGGTGATTCGGGCGACGCGAGGGGACGAGCGGCAGGTCGTCGCTGTCGCCTCCGAAGGCCTTTCTCCGCGTCTCGGTCGCGGCCTGCCACGAGAGCCAGTCGACGCCGTGGTGAGCATCGACGCGAAGCGGGCCACACAACTGGCCCGGGACCGCAACGTGAGCGTCTGGGACGCCAGCGCGGTCTACGACATGGCGCGGTACGGACTCGACCGGTCGTCGACCGACCGCCTGTTCGGCGAGTACTTCGGCGTCACGAGCGAGGCCATCGGCCGGCCAGCCACGCCCGGGGATGTCGGGTCCGAGAGCCCACGTTCCGGTGTGCTCGCCGCTGACGACGACCGACGAGACGGGGCCACGAACCGGTCCACAGCAGCCCTCACCGAGTCTTCGACGGACCACACCCCTCGCTGGATACTCGTCGTCTTCTTGATCCTCGGCGTGAGCCTCGTCGGCGGTGCGCTCGCCGCGCAGGCCTGGACCGACACAGCGCGGACCGATGCGGCGCTGGGGGCCGACACTGCGGACGACACGGCCTCGCTGACGACCGCGTCGACGGACACGGCGGTGTCGACCGCGGCGTCCCAGGCGATACTCCCCGGCCTGACCGCGGCAGGAATCAACGATACGGCCGTCCTCACGCAGGGTCACGCGGCAGTGCTCGAGGGCCGCTCGTTCACGATGCACGTTCGGTACACCGAGCGCGTCGACGGCGAGACCGTCGGGACGGCCCGGGAGGTCGTCACTGTCGAGAACGGGACGGTCTATCGCTCACGTGGCACCCGTTCGGGCGACCTCGAATCCGACCTGGTTCCGGTCATCGCCCGGGACCTCTACGCGGACGGGGAGAGTCGGTACCTCCGACAGGGCGACGAGGCACTCAGGGTCGGCGACGCCGACGACCCCGGGACGGGACAGGTCGTCGACCGCTCACAGGCGCTCGTCACCTGGTACCTGTCGGGGGAGCGCTCCACGCGTGTCGACCAGGTTCAGCACCGGAACGAGACCGCCTACCGCGTCACCGTCGAGGGGACCACCGACCGTCGATTCGAAGCCTACCGGGCCACCAGTCTCATCTCCGAACGGGGACTGGTCGTCCGGGTCGACGCGACCTACCGGCTCCCGGCCAGTGAGCGGGTCGCGACGGTCTCGCTGCGGCACGTGAACGTCGGCGAGACGACCGTCGACCGACCGGACTGGCTGCCGGCACGGAACGAGACGACGGGTCACGCTTCGGCCCTCGACGCACATCGGTGACGCCGCGACCACACCCGCTCACAGCCGTCGAATCTCACACCCGAGGTCAGTCAGTGCCGCGAGCGCCCGGTCGAGGTCCTCGCCCTGGACGAGGACGTGGTCCGTCGAGTACGCCGAGAGCGCGAATATCGAGACGTCACGCTCGGCGAGCGCCGTCGCCACCACGGCGAGGAACCCGACCAACTCGAAGGGGAGGACGACGTCGAAGGTGAGCACCCGCCACCCGTCTTCGACAGCCTCCGTCTCGAGGTCGGCCAGCCGTGTCTCCGCCACGACGTGGGTCAGTTCCCGGCCGTCGTCGACCGTCGCGAACGTCTCGGCCACGTCGTGGTCCTCGTCGGTCGTGACCACTGCATACGACGCTGCGGCGACCTCGACGACGCACTCTTCGAGAACGGCTTCGGGGTCCATACCTGCGCTCACTCCGCTGTGGGCTAAAGCCGTGGGGTTCCTTCGTGCATCGCTGTGACTCACGCTGGTACAGCGCCAACTACGTGCCGACGCCGTGTCTCCCGGGTGCCGACGGCGAGGAGGACACCCCCGACGAGCGCCAGCAGACCGGCTTCGGCAGTCGGCGAGACGCCGCCGACGATTCCCCATCCCGCCGCGACCCCGCCGACGAACCCCGTCTGGACGACGAGAACCGCGGCGAGGGCGTACCGACGGCCGGCGGGAGCGTACAGCGACCCGACGGCGGCCGTCTCGGCGGCGGCGTGCCCGGCGACGACGAGGGCGCCCACCAGGCCGAGCGCCGCATCGGCGGCGTAGATGGTGGCGAGGACGACACCTTCGAGGCCGCGGTGGAGCGTCACGGCCCCCAGCGCCGCGTCCGCACAGGTCCCGCAGTCCGTGACCGCCGCGTCGCGGGCGACGTAGACGACGCTGACCCCGGCCGCGAGGCCGACGAGGGTCGCGGCCGCCGCCTGCGTGACGGCGAGCGCCAGCGCCGCGACGCCGAGCGCGACCACGAGTACGGGAAGCGCCGCCCGTCCCGGCGACCACGAAAGTCGGCCGTACGCACTCAGGACGACCCCGCCGCCGAGCAGGCTGACGAGGACGACGCCGGCGACGACGACCGGGAAGGCGAGACCCGTCGCCGCGGCGCTCACGCCGTGGGCGGACGTCGGCGTCGACAGGAAAGCGACACCGAGTGCGGCGGCGGCGACCGCGCGTCGGGTAATCGAACTCATCTTCATTTCCACGGGTTCGGCACGAGGTCGGCCTGTACCTCCGCACCCACCTCGACCCGGCAGTCGGAGCGCGGCTCGGCCACACAGAGCAGGACGTACCCGTCCTGTCGATGTCGGGGTTTCAACCCCCGCGGGCGTTCGACGTGGACGAGGTCACCCTCCAGCAGGCGTCCGGTGCAGGTGGCACACGCACCGTACAGACAGCCGTACGGGACGCCGAGGCCGGCACGCTCGGTCGCGTCGATGACCGTCTCGGCCTCCCGGACCTCGACGGTCGCCTCCCGGCCGTCGCGCCACTCCAGCGTGACTGCGTGGGGCATCGGCGGCTACTGCCAGACGTCGCTGGTGCAGTCGCCGCCGGGCCAGCGAATCTCGTGCGCGCGGGCCGGGCCGCCGGGGGCGTCGCCGAAGTCGACGACGAACTCCTCGTCCAGTTCCATCCGACCCTCGTCGGGGTAGACGTCCGCTTTCATCATCAGCGACCCCTGTTCGCCGATTTCGGGGTAGAACTGGTTGTCCCACGAGGAGAACAGCGAGGTGGTCCAGTAGAGCCGTCGGCCGTCACGGGAGAGTTGGAGCATCTGCGGCGCGCCGCGGACGTCGTGGCCGCCGACGGACTGGCGCTCGGCGAAGTTGCCCCCGACCCAGCACTGGTCGACCAACCGCGGGTTCCCCGTGTCGCTGATGTCGTACATCCGGACGTCGCCGTGGAGCCAGTTCGAGAAGAACATGTACTGGTCGTCGAGCGAGAGGAGGATGTCCGTCACCAGTCCCGGCACGGGCATGTCCCAGTCGGGATGCTCGCGGTCCTCGACGTCGATGACCTTCTCCCACTCCCAGTGGCCGTCCTCCGCCTCCCAAAACCGGAGGATGTTCGAAGAGAGCGCCGCGCCGACGTAGCCCTCGGTCTCTTCGGGGTTGTGAGGCATCCGGATCTCGAGCGGGATGAGCCCCTCCTCGCCGAACGTCAGCGTCTGCTGGTGTTCTTTCGTCTCCCAGTCCCAGACGTGGATGCTGTCGCCGTACTTGCCCGCCTCGACGTCGTCCAGGTCGAACCCCGGGTAGTACGTCTCCGGTGCCGCCCACTCCGTCGACAGCATCACGCCGTGACGGGGCTGGTACCAGTAGTCGTAGTTCATCTCCATCTCCCCCAGGTCCGCCTCCCAGTGGCCGTCGATGGAGAAGTCCTCCTGGTCGAGCTGGAGGAAGCCACCGGGTAGTTCGCCATCCGCGTTGCCGAGCATGCTGATGACGATTTTTCCCTCGGGCACGCAGTGAACCGTATGCGGGGCCGAGAGGTCGTGCTCGAACACCTCCTCGGGTTCGATCACCTTCTCGATTGCGGGGTTCCGCGGGTCGGAGGCGTCGAGGATGTGGATCCGCGAGGAGCGTTGCCCGGGGACGATGAGGTGGTCCCGCATCAGCCCTTCGGCGTGACACGACGACGAACAGGTGTTCCAGCCGAAGTGGTGGAGCTCGTCGCCCTTGTTCGGCATCTCGACGGTGTCGATCAACTCCGCGTAGGTGTCGGAGTCGGGGTCGACGTCGACGACGCCGACGAAGTCGGGTTCGTCCACGTCCATCCCGACCCGGAGCCCCATAACGAAGGCCGTCTTCTCGCGTTCCGATTCGGTGCGCATCGCCGCCGGCGTCGGATACCCCGGCCCCTCTACCTCGTGATGCTCGTGGCCGTGTCTGTCGGTCGACTGACTGGGTTCGTCGGTGCTCATGGTAGCCACTACCATAGCTGTATCAATCATAAATAATAGTTTAGTTGTCGGATGACAATTCAGAGTTGTCGAGCGACAACCGGGGTGGGAACGTTTTTGCACTCGCCGGCGTAGTTCGACGGTGTGTTGCCAAGTCCCGGCGACGGACCGGAGGGTGCGTGATGCGCGAGTTCACGTTCAGCATCGACTACACGGCCGGCACCGACCCGATGATGGACGTGTTCATCGATCACCCGTCGCTCGTCGCACGGGGGTTACACGGCTGTGTCAGCGACGATGGCTTCTGGCGCATCGAGCGTTTCAGCGGGCCGACGACGGCGCTCGACGCGGTCGAACGGCTCCACCTCGACGAGGACGTCCGAACGGAGTCAGTGACCGAGACGGACTACCTCGCCACGGAACACCACGATATTTTGGAGCGGTCCGACGGGGAGCGGGTGTTCTACACGTACGTCGAGCGAATCAGCGGCGGCAAATCCGTCCAGACGCTCGCCGGTCGGTATCTCCCGCGGGGGTCGCTCCTCTGTTCTCGCCGGTCGCAGGGGCGATGCGAGTGGCGCATCCTGATGCGGTCGGACGAGAAGGTCGGCTTGCTCTACGACGCTCTCAGCGCGAACCTGCGGTCCGAACTCTCGTTCCACATGGGTCACCTCCGGGACGCCGACCGGTGGGGACACGACTCGCTCGGCACAGTCTCGCTCGACCCCGACCAACGGGCTGCGTTACGCGCGGCCGCCCGCCACGGCTACTACCGGGCACCGAGTGAGATCACGCTCGACGAACTGGCGTCGAAACTGGACGTGCCACGGTCGACGCTCTCGTACCGACTGCGACGCGCCGAAGAACAGCTCGTCACGGAGTACCTGAACGGGGTTTGACATCCTCATCCGTCTGAAGACGGAGGTTTCCCGACGGCAGTCGGAATCATAACGGGTGTCTCTCGCATCGCCTTTTCGGGACGACCCACGAGGACCGACCCGCACGCCGAGTCCGGGGATATTTTACTCCGAATCCGATACCAGCAGTAATGCCAGACGACCACGGGGGCTTCGAGCACGTCCGCGAGAACGTCGACGGCCACCCGATGGTGAACCTCCTCGGGTACGCGAGCACGTACTGGATGCGGCTCTCGCTGGGCGTGCTCGCGGCGTTCCTCACCCGCTTTGCCCGTCTCGTGCCGCCCATCGTCGTCGCGGCCGCCATCGACCGCGCCATCCGACAGTCGGGTGAGACCGGCCTCCTCACCGACGTCGGCCTCCTCCCCGCGGCACAGGTCACCGGACAGGCCGCCCGCCTCGCACTCCTCGAACGACTCGTCGCTATCGCGGTGCTTGCGTACCTCCTCCGCTCTGTCGCCCGCTTCGCCTCTCGATACCTCCTCCAGTCGGCGGCACAGAAGGTCCAGCGCGACCTCCGCAACGACACGTACGACCACCTCCAGCACCTCTCGATGGACTTCTTCGTCGACCACCAGACCGGGGGGATGATGTCCATCCTCAACAGCGACATCAACCGACTCGAGCAGTTCCTCAACACCGAGTTCAGACAGCTCATCCGCGTGGTCGCCACCGTCGGCGGCATCGCGGTCATCCTCTGGACCTACTCGCCCAAACTCGCGCTCGTCGCGCTCGCGCCCGTCCCGCTCATCGGCCTCGCGAGCGGGCAGTTCCTCACGTGGATCGAACCGCGATACAAGTCCATCCGCGAGACCGTCGCCCGGCTGAACACGCGGCTGGAGAACAACCTCGGCGGCGCGGCCGTCATCAAGACGTTCGACCGCTACGACTTCGAGCGCGACCGCGTCGCCGCCCAGAGCGAGGCCTACCACAACGAGAAGGTCCACGCCCTGCGCATCCGCCGCGGCTTCTTCGCCACCCTCCGCCTCCTCACGGGCGTCGTGTTCGTCCTCGTGCTCTATCTCGGGGGAACGGACATCATCACGGGCGTGCCCGGGACGGACGGCGCGCTCACTCTCGGTGGGTTCGCCCTCTTCTTCCTCCTCCTCCGACGACTGTACTCGCCGATGCGTCGCGTCGGGAAGTCGGCCAACAAGTACCAGCTCGCGAAGTCCAGCGCCGAACGCGTCTTCGGCCTCCTGGGCCGCGAGCCGACCATCACGAGCCCGCCCGACCCGTATCACCCCGACGGCGTCGACGGCCACGTCGCGTTCGACTCGGTGACGTTCTCGTACGGTGACCGCGACCCCGTCCTCCACGACGTCTCGCTCGACGTGCCCGCGGGGACGACCGTTGGGCTGGCGGGCGCGACCGGGGCGGGCAAGTCGACGCTCGTGAAACTCGTCGCCCGCTTCCACGACGTCGACGGACGCCCTGCCTCTGTCGGCCAGCCAGAATCGAGGCGCGAGTCCGCTGCTGTCGACGGGGGGGCCGTCCGCGTCGACGGCGTCGACGTCCGCGACTACGAACTCCAGGCGCTCCGCGACGAGATCGCCATCGTCGAGCAGAACCCCTACCTCTTCTCGGGGACGGTCGCCGAGAACATCGCCTACGGGGACGAGGCGACACTCGAGGCCGAGTGGGCCGGCGACGGTGACGACGTGGGCGACGGCGACCAGACGGCCCGCGAGCGCGTGGTCGAGGCCGCGACCGCCGCAGCCGCCGACGAGTTCATCCGGGACCTCCCCGCAGGCTACGACACGCAGGTGGGCGAACGCGGCGTGAAGCTCTCGGGCGGCCAGCGCCAGCGGCTCGCCATCGCCCGCGCGCTGGTGAACGACCCCGCCATCATCATCTTCGACGAGGCGACGTCCGACGTCGACACCGAGACCGAGGACCTCATCCAGGAGAGCCTCGAGCGGCTGGTCGAAGCGCGCACGGCGTTCGTCATCGCCCACCGGCTCTCCACCATCCAGCACGCCGACGAAATCGTGGTCCTCGACGACGGGCGCATCGTCGAACAGGGCGAGCACGCGGAGTTGGTCTCGATGGACGGGACGTACGCCGACCTCTGGAACGGCCAGGCCGACGCCGACCCGCGCCCGGCCGACGACTGAGGTGGGTCGACCAGTCAGTAACCCACGACTGAACTCGTGGGCTTGTCAGTGGACTCCCCCTCTGCCGTCGAACCGACGGAGGCGTGGAAATCGCCATTCAGGTTCAACGTCCCTGACGTTAGCGCACACTGACAGGGTGCGCCTCCACTCGAAGACGTCTGCCCCGAGTGGAGTTTCTTCAGAAGCTTCCGAGCGATATTCTTGCTCGCGTTGTAGTCCGCGTTCAACTCGTATTCGCACTTCTGACACTTGAACCGATGCTTCGACCGCCGACTCGACTCGTGGAGAGACCCACACTTCGAACACCGCTGACTCGTGTACGCCGGGCTCACCTGCTCGACCTCAATACCATACATCTCGGCTTTGTATTCGACGTACTCGAACAAGCGTCGAAACGTCCATGCGTGGAATCGCTTTGCTCCGGCCATCCGATTGCGAATATCGGTCAGATTCTCGAACGCGATGTGCGTACACTCGTGGTCGCGGGCTTCGTCGAGAATCCGGTTCGAGGCACGGTGCAGTTCGTCCTGCATCCAGCAGTGCTCGCGGTCGTTCATCGACCGAATCGACAGGTGCGCCGACCGCGTTCCCGTCCGCTGCATCGACCCGCGCGTTTTCTCGTACTCTCGGCGTTCACGAGAGCGGAGCTCTCGTGAGCCAACCAGAAGCCAGAGGCTTCTGGTGACGTCGATGATTCATCTCGTCGGCGTTCCCGATGAACGCACCCGTCGAGGTCACGGCGAGCGAGCCGTCCACGTTCAAATCAACCCCAAGGACTGTTCTGTGCTTGGCATTGGAAGAATCAATCGTGGACTGCTCAGTTTCGTCTGTCGTTCGACGCATCCGTGCGTGGAGATAGAACGACGCTGTTTGGCGGTCGTACTGTAACGTGGACATGCGGAACTCGTAGTCCTCGTTCAGCAAGTACTCGCCAATGGGTGTTCCCTCGGGGTCGGCGGGAAGCACGTAGTCACACTCAAGACGCCCATTCGGCGTCGAAACGGACACATGGTCGCGGTGGAACGTTGCACTTCGTTTGTCGTAGACGACGCTCCACGCATCGAAGTAGGGTTGACTCGTCTTCTCGCCTTTCTTGAGTCTGGCGACCCCGCTTTTGATGGCCTCGATTGCACGCCGAATTCCTTTTTGCACGAGGTTAGCGTGCATGTAATCCGTCTCTTCACGGAGTTGGTCGTACAGAGCGCTCTCGGCTTGTTTCTTCGAGGTCACACAGTAGTCGTTCGGGTATCTCCACGCCCACCTTGCGGTGGTGTTCGCGCAGTGGAGAAAGCGATCTTTGGTCTGGTGGAGATCGTCGCACCGGGCTGTGGGGACATCAAGTTTGACTTTGACGGTGCGAATCACGTCTTCCATCCGTACGTCGATTTTCGCCGGCATAGTATTTAAACCTCGACATGGAGGAGTCGGCCAACGCGGTCCATCGACCGACTGAGTACTCGTCGGCTTCCTCCCACGAGTTCACTCGTGGGCTTCCGCCTTGCTTCTCTGTGACCTGCTCGCGTGGTCGGTATCACTTCTGAATCCTTCCGGAAACCGTTATATTCGGATTTCTCTTCACTACAAGTATCATGAGTGAACCGGCGGACAGACGAGACGCACCGGCGCGGGTTCTGTGCGTCGGGACCGACGCGTCACTCGCGGGGGCGTTGCGAGCACAGTTCGGGCTGGACGCCGGCGTCGATGTCCGTTCGGTTGCGTGCGGCGACGACGCGCTGGAACGGGTCTCGGCCGGGCGCATCGACTGTGTCGTCACCGCGCAGGACCCGCCGGCTCAGCGAGGCGTCGACTTCGTCACCGCGGTCAGAGAACGGGACGAGACACTCCCCGTCGTTCTGTTCACCGACAGCGGGTGTGACGCGGTCGCACGAGCCGCGCTCCAGGCGGGTGTCACCGACTACCTCCCGTACGAGACGGCCGACGACGGGCTCGCGCTTCTCGCCGACCGCGTCCACACACATCTCGAGACGGTACAGGCACGAACGCGTGCCGCGCGACTCGAGACGCGGTTTCACCAGACGGTCGACCGGACGACCGACGCGGTGTACGCGGTCGACACGGCGTGGCGAATCGAGTACATGAACGACACCATGGCAGACCGTGTCGGTCGCGACCCCGACGCCGTGGTCGGGAACACGCTCTGGGAGGAGTTCCCGTCGGTCGTCGGGTCGGACCTCGAAGCGAAGTACCGGACGGCGATGGAGACCGGCCTCCCCGTCTCGTTCGAACAACGAGTCGGCGAGCCGTTCGACTACTGGGTTCACGTCCGCGTCTTTCCCGACACGGACGGCCTCACCGTCTTCTCCCGGGAGGTCACCGACGAACGCGAGCACCAGCGTGAACTCGAGCGACACGAGACCGTGCTCCAGAGCGTCCACGACGCGGTGTTCGTCGTCGACGACGCGCTCACCGTGCAGTTCGCGAACGCCGCCGCCGCACAGGCCCTCGGTCGACGCAGGGCAGGGCGCATCGAAGGCGAGTCGCTGGCCGGCCTCGTCGAGGGGATGGTCTCCACGGCCGACGCCGAGGCGTTCACCCACGCGGTCGAAGAGACGTTCAGCGAGATGGAGAGTGACAGCGACGTGACCGGCGTGTCCGACTTCGACCTCCGGCTCGGCCTCGACACACCGTTCGACCGCCAGTGGTTCGACGTCCGGTTGACGCCGCTCGCAAGCGGCGACGCCCAGGAGGTGGTGGTCGTCGCGCGAGACGTCACCGACCAACACGCAGTCCAACAGCAGCTCGAACACGAGCGCGACCGACTCCGAGAGGTGCAGACGGTCGTCGCCGACGAGTCCCGCTCGAGTGACGAGCGCATCGAGTCGCTCCTCGAGATCGGGTGTGAGGCGCTGAACCTCGACATCGGCCTGGTCGCGGGGGTCGACGACGACACGTACCGGGTCGAGCACGCGTACGCGCCGGCGGCCCCGATCGAACCCGGCGACCGGTTCGACCTATCCGCGACGTACTGTCACGAGGTGCTCGACCAGAACGCCGTCTGCTCGTTCGTCGACGCGTTCGACGCCGGCAAGGAGTCGCATCCGGCGTACCAGCAGTTCGAACTGGAGGCGTACATCGGCGTTCCCCTCACCGTCGAGGGCGACCGGTTCGGCACACTCAACTTCTCCAGTCCACGCGCCCGAGACGAACCGTTCGACGGGTTCGGCCGCACGCTCGTGGAACTCGTCGCCGAACTGATCAGCACGGAACTCGCCCGCGGGCGGCGGCGGACCGAACTCGAGCGGCAGAGTTTCCTCTTCGAGCGCGTGCAGGACATCGCGGAGATTGGCATCTGGGAGTACGACCCGGGGGCCGAAGAGCTCTACTGGTCCGACGGCGTCCGACGGATCCACGGGGTCGACCCAGGCTACGAGCCGACGCTGGCCGACGGCATCGAGTTCTATCACCCCGACGACAGAGAGCAGATCACCGCTGCTGTCGAGCGAGCGCTCGACACGGGCGAGTCGTACGAACACGACCTCAGAATCGTCCGCGCCGACGGCGACCGCAGAGACGTTCGCGCGTGGGGCAAGCCGGTGGGTGACGGCGACGGGGCCCGCGTTCTGCGCGGCGTGTTCCAAGACATCACCGCGCAGAAACGGCAGGAACGGGAACTGCGACGGGCGCGACAGCAGTTCGAGACGTTCACCGAGAACGTCGACCAGGGGCTCTTTCTCGTCCCGCCGGACTACTCGGCGGTGCTGTTCGTGAACTCGGCTGCCGAGGACCTCTACGGCGTCTCCGAACACGAACTGCGTCGGAATCCCGATGCGTGGCTCAACAGGGTCCACCCGGACGACGTCGAGGCACTCGAAGCGGACGTCGAGGCACAGGCGACGGGCGAGGCAACCTGGCCGCAGATCCAGCAGTTCCGTCTCCGACACCCCGAGCGGGGGACGCGGTGGCTCCGCTCGCGTCTCTCCCCGATTCGAGACGACACCGGCGCGGTCGCCCAGGTCGCCGGCATCACCGCCGACGTCACCTCGTTCGAGAAACACCGGCGCAAGCTCGAACAGCTCCAGGAGTACACGAGCCAACTGATCGACGTGGCTGACGCCGCCGAAGCCGCCCGAATGGGCGTCGACGCGGCGATCGACGTCGTGGGGGTGGAGTACTGTCGCCTCCAGCGACAGGGCTCCGCTCGACGACCCACGGACGGCTCTCGAGGCGAATCCGCCGATACAGCGGGTGACGTGACGACGTACGAACGAGCCGCCGACGCCGAGCCGCTCTCGACGTTCGCTCGCAACGCGCCCACCGTCGGGCCAGCCCCAGAACGGACGTCCCCGGACGGTGGGGCGGTCGAGCCGTCGACGCGAGAGACGCCGCTGATGATCCCACTCGGGAATCACGGCGTGCTCGGCGTCTCCGAACTCGACGCGGCCGAGTTCGACGACATCGACACGACCGTCTTGGAACTCCTCGCCGAAGCGCTCGCCGGCGCGCTGGCCCGTGCGGAGCGGACGGCGCTGCTGCGCGACCGGGAGCGGGCGCTCGAAGCACAGAACGAGCGCCTCGAGAAGTTCGCGAGCATCGTCTCGCACGACCTGCGGAACCCACTCGGCGTGGCGAGCGGCTACTTGGAACTCGCCGAAGAGACGAACAGTCCGGCGTACTTCGAGAAGACGGCATCGGCGCTCGACCGGATGGAGGTACTCGTCGACGACCTGCTGACGCTGTCGAAGGCCGGCACCGAACTCGAGGACACGTCGGCGTGCAGGCTGTGTGACGTCGCTCACGACGCGTGGCAGTACGTCGAGACCGCGCGCGCGGTGTTGCACGTCGACGCGGAGTTGCCGACGGTCGACGGTGACGAGAGCCTCCTCACCGAACTGTTCGAGAACCTCTTCCGCAACGCGGTCGAGCACGGTGGTGACGACGTGACCGTGACGCTGGGGCCCCTGACGGACCGCGCGGGCTTTTACGTGGCAGACGACGGCCCCGGCATCCCGCCGGAGCAACGCGAGGAGGTCTTCGAGTACGGCTACACGTCGCGCACCGACGGGACGGGGTTCGGCTTGTCCATCGTGGCGGACCTCGCCGACGCACACGGCTGGGCCGTCGACCTCACGGAGAGCGCGTCCGACGGTGTCCGGTTCGAGTTCGCGTTCGCTGGCTGAACTCGTCGCCGCTCGGCCTCTCCGACGAGAGAGCCACGACACACGCCACGGTCTGGTTGGCGGGGCGGCGTCCCCATTCCGTAGCTTCAAGTATTGACATATCGTACCACGGTGTAGGGTCAGACCGGAACGGAGTGATGCCGAACGGCCTTCGGAGGTACTCTCCCTGCTAAACGAGACGCCATCCGAACGGCGCTCGGTGGACCCGACATTCGAGAGTCCTGTGCCGTCCGGCGCAGGACGATGCCGCTCACTCCGCGTCCGTAGCTAGCTCATGATTTCACGAATTCTCGTTCCGATGGACGACTCGGAGATGGCTCAGCGAGCGCTCGCGTACGCCCTCGAGAACCATCCTGACGCAGAGATTACCGTGTTGAACGTCGTCGGCGAACCGTCACTGTGGGGGGGAGTCGCCACGGGACTCGCGCTCGAGGACGACATCGGCGAAGCCGCCACCGAGCGCGCGAAGGAGGTGTTCGATGACGCCCGCGAACTCGCCGCCGAGCACGGCATCGAGGTCACCACCGAGGTTCAACTGGGGGAGCCGTCGCGGGCAATCTTGGACCGGGCCGACGACTTCGACGCGGTCGTCATCGGGAGCCACAGCGGCTCGTTGGTCGACCGACTGGTCGTCGGAAACGTCACACAGAAAGTGTTCCGCCGGTCCCCCGTGCCCGTAATCGTCGTTCGATAGGACCGGTGAAAAGACGTCCGCAGGACAGCGAACCGCGGAGAACCCGAACTGGTCATCCGTGCCACGTCGTGGCCGGTGACTACTCTTCGGGCCGCCACCGGCCACCGATCGCCTCACGGGGATAGTCTTGGTACGTCCCGTCGAGAAACGTCGTGACGCGCCCGTTCTCTTCGCTGAGTGTGACGACCCACAGCACTTCCTCACGGAGTGACGTTTCGAGCGCGCTCATGTGTTTGGCACCCATCCAATCAGCGTATTCGAGTTTGCCGACCGAGTTGAGATACTCCCGACTGGGGCTGCGAACCCGAACCATCTGCTCTTGTATCGTTCCGTCCCCGGTCACGACGACGGCGCCGTCTCGGCGTAGCGTCACGTCTCGGGCGACTTCGGTGAACTTGTCGGGCGACTCGGTGACGACCCGACACCGCTCGACTGGCCACCTGTTGTCTCCCATCGGGTCGGTGTACGCATCGAAATTGATCTCGGCGACGATCAGCAAGTACAGACTCGGGCCACTCACGTGCTGTTTGTCCCACTGGTCGAATTCCATGCTCAACGACTCGGCAGTGTACCGGATCTGATCCATCAGCTCCTGGCTGGTCGCGTACCTGCTCAAAACGCGTTCGAGTTCTTCCATGCTGACACATGTTCTGGTAGGATGTGCGGTTGGTTAAACGCTGTCTCGGCTCGAGATGCCGCGAGCGAGCCAGCCGCTGCCGTTCAGAACCCGAATATCGGGACGAATCGGAACGTGAGATAGGCCCCGACCGTCGCGATGACCGGCACGACGTTCTGCATCATGACGACCCGGGCGGTCGTCACGGGGTTGAACAGTGCCCCCGGGCTGGGGATGTCCTCGGCGTCCTCCGCGCCGATGGGGGCGAGCGTCTCGCCCTCCTCGTCGGCCGCCAGGGCGTCGACCGTGACCGGGGGTCCCTCGTCGCCGGCGACGACTTCGGGGACGGTCATCGGCCGGGTCGCCCGACCCCATCCCAGCCCGACGATAGACACCGTAGCGATGATGACGAAGCTTGCGGGGATACCGATCGCCGAGAGGAAGACGACCAGCGCCGAGGAGACTGTCGCGACGACGATGGCCGCGGTCAGGGGGAGCTCCGTAATGTCACTGCCCATCGTCTCCAGGGTCCGTCGGGCGATGGTGAACGCCCCGATAGTGACGGCGATTCCACCGAAGATGATGGCCGGATTCATCGCCAGTTCGCCACTGCCGACCAGTGGTGCAACGGCGTTAGCGATGTTCGAGGTCCCCGAGGAGAAGGCCATCAGACAGCCGATCGCGACCACGGTGAACGTCCCGACGAGCTCTCGGCGGTTGGTCGTCTGGTGGACTCGCGGGATGGGGACGAACCCGGACCGGTCGATGTCGAACAGCGGTCCCGGACTGCGTTCTATCGCGACTTTCTCGTTCAGTCGGGCGTAGAAGTACCGGCCGATGATCAACGAGACCCAAAAGCCGATGATGGGGGAGACGACCCACCAGATGACGATCTCTCCCATCACGGCCAGATCCAGCACGTCACCGGCCAACCCGAGGCCGGCGATGGCACCCACCGCAGTCATAGACGTCGAGGCAGGCACACCGAAGACGTTGCCGACGAGCAGGGCGATTCCGATGAAAAACAGCACCGCGATGGAGGCTTCGAGCGTGAAGACTCCCGTGTCGACGACCAGTTCGGAGCCGAGTTTCGTCACGACGTTTCGGCCGAGCGTCCACGCACCGATGAAGAAGAACACGCCCATCAGTCCCGCGGCGACGGGCTTGGAGATGGCATCGGCACCGACGGCCGGTCCGAACGCCGGGCCCGTGGTCGACCCACCGATGTTGTACGCGACGAACATCGAGACGAGGACACCGGCGACGAGGAGTACGCTGCTCATCGGTCCTCTGGCTCGTCGTCCTCGGCGGCGTCGTCCGCCTCGCTGTCTGTCGCCTCAGTCGCCGCCTGCTCCTCCAGAGTCTTCTCGACGCTTTCGCCGACCTTTTCGTCGACCGTCTTCTCCACCGTCTCGCCAACCTTCTCGTCGACTGCCTTCTCGACGGTTTCCCCCACTGTCTTTTCGACCGTCTCTTCGACTGTCTTCTCCACCGTCTCGCCGACTTTCTCGTCGACCGTCTTCTCAACCGTCTCCCCGACCGTCTTCTCGACGGTTTCTCCGACTGTCTTCTCCACCGTCTCGCCGACTTTCTCGTCGACCGTCTTCTCAACCGTCTCCCCGACCGTCTTCTCGACGGTTTCTCCGACCGTCTTTTCGACCGTCTCCCCGACTTTCTCGTCGACCGTCTTCTCGACCGTCTCTCCGACCGTCTTTTCCACGGTTTCGCCGACCGTCTTCTCGACCGTCTCTCCGACCGCCTTCTCGACGGTTTCGCCGACCTTCTCGTCGACCGTCTCGTCGACCGTCTTCTCAACCGTCTCACTCACCGTCTCGTTGACGGTCTCCTCGACGGTTTCCTTGACGGCCGTCGTCATCCAGTTCGGGTCGAAACGCGCCATCTTCCAGACGACGTGGAGGACGTAAGAGATCAGTACCCCGAACCCGAACGCGAGCCCGACGGCGTTCCCGGCAACGACGATGAGGCCGACCGAGACCGCAATCAACAGCCCGTAGGCTAGGTCGACGATGGAGTCGACACGGCTCGGATTCACGATTCACCCGGACTGAAGCACACCTGCCCGGGAAGAACGAACCGGGTGTCGATAGTTGTCGGAAAACACATACCAGTTATAAACCCTGCTCGCCCAAGTAGCTTGCCAAAGCGAGCGCTGCCAGACAGGGGTGTCGGAACCGGCCACTCGACCTCCTTCTGCGCCTGAAGTCGCGCGGATGCGTTCGATTCTGTATCGTCTCGGCTCTCGCGGGTGCTGTGTGCTCGCCTCGAGTCGAGCCGAAGACCGGACACCACCACCCCCGAGCCGAACGCACGACGAGAGCTTCGTCTCCTGACCGGCCCACAGAGACGCCCCGAGAAGGCCCACGACGTCAGTCGTGGGTCACTCACTCGAAGCGGCTGAACACGACCCCACAGGGCTCACAGGCCAGGCCGTGCCGCGTGCGCTCGGTGCCGTCGAGCGCGTGACCACAGCAGTCGTCGAGCCGCCCCTCGACGAGTTCGTCGCCACAGGCGGGACACGTGTCGAGAAACGCACACAGCGCGTTCGCGGCGGCCGCCAGGTGTGTCGCCGGGAACTCGGTGTCACGGAGTGCTTCGACCGCGGCGACCTCCGCGAGGGCGACTGGGCGGCGAATCCAGCTGGCTCCCCCCGCCTCACCGGTCACCACCAGAAACCGCTCCGCCCCGGTCCGTTCGACCCGTGCTGACGCGATTGCCGGGATGGCGTCACGGGCCGTCGCAGCGAGCCGGTCATCGGGGGCCGCGGCGAGAGCGTCCATCCGTTCGCGCCAGGCCGCCTCGAACCCCGGGCGAAGGCCCAGGTGGTCGCCGTCGACGGACACGACGCCCGCCTCGGCCAGCGTTCGGAGGACGGCCTCCGGGTCTGTGACGTCGTCTGCGACGTCGGAGAGGGCCTCGGACACCGCAGGCGCGGTGTGGTCGAAGAACTCGCCCGGGAGTGGCGCGACGAGTGCGGGCGCGAAGCGCGGCGTGAACGGCACGACGTAGCCACGCAGGGCGATGGCTGCCGTCCCCACGACGCCGACGGCGATGGCGAGAACCGGCCTCCAGCGTCCCACGACACCCACGGCGACGAGGAGGAAGGCGGCGTTCACGACGGTGCAGGCGTGACATCGATTCGCGCCGGTGTACTCGGGGCGACGAAGTCGGGGGAACTCGATCACGGGTCGGAGAAACGAGCCACGGTCACGTGAGGCTGTCGAGCGCTTCGAGGAGGCCGTCGGAGAAGGCGCGTTCGGTCACGACGTCCGCGCGTGCGCGAGCGGTCTCGTCGGCGTTCGCGACGGCGTACGACCGGCCCACGGCGTCGAACAGTTCTGCATCGTTCGCGGAGTCACCGATGGCGACGAACGATGCGGGGTCGACGTCCAGGAGGTCGGCGGCGCGTCGGAGCCCGGTCGCCTTGTTCACCGCCGGGGATTTGACGTGGTACGAGTAGCCCGAGTCGACCACGGTCTGTCCGTGTTCGGCCGCCACCGTCCGGAGGTACGCCTCGGGAACCGACCGACTCACCGACAGCTCCGTCTCCCGCCATCGGTTGTGCATATCGGGGTCGGGCCACCCACCGGGGTGGCCGTCCGCACGGAGCCGCTCGGCGACCCGCCGGGCCGCGGCCGCGTCGCCCTCGATAGTGAGGTCGTCGTCGACGTAGACGACCCCACCGTTCTCCGCGATGACGCGAGCGGGGATACCGATGAACGTACACAGCGCCACCGGGTAGGCGAAGGACTTCCCCGTGGCGATGACGACCGGCGCGTCCCACTCACGGAGGCGCTCGAAGAGCCGCGGTTCGACGCCGCCGTCGGGCCTGGTCATCGTGCCATCGATGTCGATCGCGAGCGGGGACGTCGTCGAGAACATCTGGTGTGCACGCACTCGCCGGCAGCGTATTAGTATATACGTATCGATATAACGTGGGAGGACTCAGTACGAAAAATACTAAGTCATACCCTATTAATCGATATATAATGCGCAAAATAGACCGACGCAAGTTCGTGAGTGGCGTGAGCGCGGTGACCCTCGCGAGTATCGCCGGTTGCAGTGGTGGTGGCGGCGACAGTAGTGGGGGCGGCGGGAGCGAGGGAACGAGCAGTGGCGGCGACAGCGGCGGTGGCAGCGGTGGGGGCAGTAGCGGGGGCGACAGCAGTGGGGGCGAGGAGATGCCCGCCCACACCGACCCCTCGACGTATCCCGAGTTCGACCCGGCGAGCCCCGAGTTCCCACAGCTCCTGAGCACGCTGTTGGAGACTGGTTTCGAGACCGGGTCGCTGAGCGACCTCGAACGGCTCCAGGAGAACCCCCGCGACGAGCCGCGGTACGGCCAGCCGGTCGCGGAGACGCCGGACGACGAGAGCGAGTGGCTCGACCCCGACACACTGGAGTTCTCCCTGACGCCGACGGAGGACCCGACGGTCTACGAGGACACGCTCCGGCCGCTGCTCGACAACATCGCCGAAGAGACCGGCAAGGAGGTCAACTACGCCAGCTTGGACTCGTACGCCGCACAGGTCGAGGCGATGCGGTCCGAACGGCTGCACCTCGCCGGGTTCTCGACGGGGGCGGTGCCGTACGCGGTGAACATCGGCAACGCCGTGCCCTTCTCGGTGCAGATCGACGGCTCCGGCGAGAACGGCTCGTTCGGATACCGTCTGTTCTTGATCACACAGGTCGACAACCCCGACATCGGCTCGCTCGAAGACCTCGCCGGCGACCCGATGCAGAACGTCGCCCACGCGGACCCCTCGTCGAACTCCGGGAACCTCGCGCCACGCGCGCTGTTCGCGAACGAGGGCGTCGTCCCCGGTGAGGACTACGAGGTGAGCTACTCCGGCGGCCACCAGCAGAGCTCACTCGGCGTCGCCAACGGCGACTACGAGGCCGCTCCGGTCTGTTCGACCTGTATCGCCCGGGTCGCACGCGACGACCAGCTCGACCCCTCGCAGATCAAGGCCGTGTACGCCTCCGAGCCGTTCCCGACGACGGCGTTCTCGTACGTCAACACCCTCCACCCCGACATCCAGGAGGGCGTCCGGGCGGCGTTCCTCGACTACGACTACCAGGACACCTCGATCGCCGAGGAGTTCGAGGGCCGCGGCACCTGGGTCGAGATCGACTACGCGACGGTCTGGGACATCATCCTCCAGATCCAAGAGTCGCTGGAAGTCGAGTACGAGACCGGCAACCTCTCGGAGTAACGGCCGTCGGTCGCGGTTTTTACAAGACGCAGATTCCACAGCCACACGATGCTCTCAGTAACAGACCTACAGAAGACGTATCCATCGGGTGACGAGGCGCTGAGAGGTGTCTCGCTCGATGTGACAGGCAACGAAACCGTATCGATGATCGGCCCGAGCGGCGCCGGAAAGAGTACGTTCATCCGGTGTGTGAACCGGCTCACCGAGCCCACCGGTGGCAGCGTCGAACTCGACGGGCTGGAGATCACCGGCCTCTCGGGGAAGAAACTCCGGAACGCCCGTCGGGACATGGGGATGATCTTCCAGGAGTACAACCTCGTCGAGCGGCTGACCGTGATGGAGAACGTCCTCTCGGGACGGCTCGGCTACGTCAGCACCTGGGACGCCTTCCGTCGGAAGTTCATGGGCGAGGACATCGAGCGGGCCTACGAGGTCTTAGAACGCGTCGGCCTCGAAGGTCACGAGAACAACCGCGCGGACGAACTCTCCGGCGGGCAGCGCCAGCGAGTCGGCATCGCGCGGGCCATCCTCCAGCGCCCGAAGATCCTGCTCGTCGACGAGCCGACCAGCAGCCTCGACCCCGAAACCTCCCGGGCGGTCATGGACCTCCTGACCGAGATCGCCGCCGAGGACGACATCCCCGTCTTGATCAACATCCACGAGGTCGACCTCGCGGTGGAGTACGCCGACCGCGTCGTCGGACTCCGCGACGGGCAGAAGGTGTTCGAGGGCGACCCCGAGGAACTCGACGAGACCGCCCGCGGACAGATCTACCGCGGCGAGGAGATTCCCGAGGGGGCCGGGCCCACCGGAAAGGTCGCGGCGGGCGCTGCCGGCGCGGGCGAATCGGTCAGCGAAGAAGGCGATATCAGGCGAACATAGATGGCGACAGAAGAATCACCCCGTCGGTCGTGGTCGCGTCCGACCGCGTTCTACAACCACTACGTGAAGTGGACGGTGTACGTGCTAATCACGGTGTTCCTCCTGTGGAGCGCCTGGAACATGCGGATCTCCCCGGAGCGGATCACGGCCGGGTGGGGGGCGACCGTCGGGCTGGTCGAGGGGATGGTGCCGCCGGAGGTCACCACCCAGTTCAAGAACGAACTCCTGATCGAGGGGCTGGTCGAGAGCGTGGCGATGTCGGTGGTCGCGACCATCGTCGGCGTGATCCTCTCGATCCCGGTGGCGTTCATGGCCGCCGAAAACATCGCGCCGAAACCCGTCTACTGGACCGGCCGAGGGATTATCACCGGCTCACGCGCGCTGCACGAACTCATCATCGCCATCATCGCGGTCAAAGCCGTGGGAATCGGCGCGCTGGCGGGCGTGATCGCGCTGTCGTACAAGACGATCGGCTTCTTCGCGAAGCTGCTGGCCGAAGAGATCGAAGACATCGACGCCGGACAGATGGAGGCCGTCGAGGCCACCGGTGCGAGCCGCGTGCAGACGCTCCTGTTCGGCGTCGTCCCGCAGGTGATGCCGCGGATCGTCGGGCTGACCATCTATCGGTGGGACATCAACATCCGTCACAGCACCATCGTGGGGATCGTCGGGGCCGGGGGCATCGGCGCGACGCTCCTGAACTCCTTCGACAAGTACGACTACGACTTCTTCTTGACCATCGTCCTCGCGATCATCGCCATCGTCATGATCGGTGAACTCATCAGCACCTACGTCAGGGGGCGGATCCAATGACCGACTACCAGACCTGGGAGCGGCGAACGCCGCGACAGCGGTTCGGACGGTACGTCCTGATCCTGCTCGGTCTCGTCGCCGCGGCGGTCTCCTGGCAGCTGTTACAGATCGAGTACAGCTACCTCGGGACCGCACCGCGGGAGTTCATGGACCTCGTCACCCGGATGTATCCCCCGAACGTCGGGTACACCGGGGAGGTCATCGGCCCGATGATCGAGACGGTCCACATCGCCATCCTCGGGACCGCGCTCGCGATCTTGCTGTCGGTGCCGGTGTCGCTGCTCGGTGCGGAGAACACCACGCCCAACCGGTATTCGTTCCTCCTCGGGAAGTTCATCATCTCGGCGTCGCGGTCGGTGAACGTCATCATCTGGGCGCTGGTGTTCGTCATCATCTTCGGCTCCGGCGCGCTCGCGGGGACGCTCGCGATTGCGGTCCGGTCGATCGGCTTCTGTTCGAAGCTGATCGCGGAGGCCATTGAGGAGATCGACCCGGGCCAGGTCGAAGCCATCACCGCGACGGGTGCGAACCCCATCGAGGCGGCCATCTACGGGATCGTCCCGCAGATCAAACCCGCGTTCATCGGCGTGGCCACCTACCGCTGGGACATCAACGTCCGCGCGTCGACGATCATCGGGTTCGTCGGTGCGGGCGGGATCGGCGTCGAACTGAACACTTCCATCAACTTCTTCGCGTGGCAGCAGGTGCTCACAATCCTGCTCGCCATCCTCGGAATCGTGATTATCAGCGAGGTCGTCTCAGCGTACCTGCGGCGCAAGGTGCGCTGACGACGGCTCGCTTCCGTACTGGTCGGCTGGCGACGATACCGGCTCACACGAACTGGACCGCGAGGACGCCGGCCACCCCGAGAACCGAGAGCACCGCCGACCGGCTGATGACCGGGACGAACAGAGTCCGGTTGATACCCGCGGCGAGCCAGACCTTGACGAGAATGCTCGCGAGCGTGCCGGCCAAGACGCCCTGTGCGGCGACGGCAGGGGTGATCTGGCCAGTGCTCGCGAGGGAGACGGCCGTGGTGGTGGTCGTCCCGCTGGAGAGCAGCCCGCTGAGGAAGCTCGTGACGAGAAAGCCCGCGGTCCCGAACGTCTGCTGGGCGGCCGCGGTGAGGACGAGCACGACGAGGAACAACACCCCGAACAGCAGGGCGTTCCGGCTACTGAACGGCGAGTCGAGGTCGAGGTCGATGTCGCCGCCCACGTTTCGGTCGTAGGCGGTGATGGCCACCCCACCGAGCGCGATGAGCCCGAGCGGGAGGCCGACGCTGAGCGCCGACTGGGGGACGAACGCGACCACGATCACAAGGTTCCGGACCGCCATCGCGGCGTCGGCCACGAGCACCGTGGCCACCGCGAGCGTCACGATGCCGTCGTTGGCCTTCGCCCGGTTCGCGATCTCGCCGATGACGGCGGTGGAGTTGACCAGGCCGCCGAAGAAGCCGGTGATGAGCATCCCTCGGCCGCCGTAGCGCTGCATGATGGCGTAGTTGGCGAAGCCGATTCCGCTCACCGCGATCACCAGCATCCAGATGAGCTGGGGGTCGATCGCGTCCCACGGCCCGTAGGTCCCCGCCGGGAGGAGCGGGTAGACAACGAACGCGATGATGGCGAACTCCGCGGCACCGCGGACCTCGTTGTGTGAGAGTTCGTGGGCGAACTGGTGGAGTTCCCGACGGAGCACGAGCAGGAACGACGAGGTGATGGCGATGACGACCCCCACGAGGACGCGGTCCGTCCCGACGAGGATTCCGACGATGTACGCGACGAGCAGTGACGTCGAGGTGGTCAGTGCGAGGCCGTACTCGTCCGCAACGCCCTCGCCACGGGCGTCGGAGACCAGTCCGCGAGCACCGAGCAGGAGGCCCTGCCCGAGCACCAACAGCCCGCCCAGCACGACGAGGACGGTCTGGCCGAGGGTCGCGGCCGCGACGCCTACGAGACTGGTGAGCGTGAACGTTCGGATTCCGGCCGCCTTGTTCGACCACTCCCGTTCGAGCCCCAGGAGCATACCCAGCGCTCCCGCGACGAAGAGATTGAACACGTCCGTGTTGACCGGGATCACCTCGGGGCCGACTTGGGTCATCGCCGTGGAGGGAGGGCCGGCGTCGCGTGGTCGAGCGGGAACATACCAATATGTACTACTATTTTGTCTATGTAGACTATATACTCGGGGGTACTTAACGATGCCCCCGTTGGTCGGGCGGCCCACTGGTCACAGAGCGACACGAGGGGTCACGACGGCAGTCATGGGTCACTGACTGACGGACTGACTGTGTGCAGGCTCTCCGGGAGACGTCGAGCGACGGTGCGAATCCGCGTTCAGCGGTCGGTAAGGACGTCGTCGATCTCCGCGAGCGACTCGAGGACGTAATCGGGGTCGATGTCGGCACCCAGGATCATCTCCCGGTCGGTCACCCCCGAGAGGACCAACACGGTGGTCATCCCCGCGCGTTCGCCCATCAGAATGTCGGTCTCGATGCGGTCGCCTACCACCAGACACGCCGCCGGGTCGACGCCGACGTCGTCGAGAGTCGTCTCGATCATCCGCGGCGACGGTTTCCCCAGCACCTCGTCGACCGTTCGGCCGGTCACCCCTTCGACCGCACCGATCATCCCCGCGGCGTCGGGAATCTCACCGGACGCGGTCGGACAGGTCCGGTCCGGGTGCGTCGCCAAGAATGGGCCCCCCTGCTCGAGGCTCCGGAGGGCGATATCCAGGTCGTCGTAGTCGAACCCCCGGTCCATCGACGCCACCACGAGGTCGCCGGGAGTGTCCGTGGTGGTCTCGACGCCGGCGTCGCGGAACTCCGCGAGGAGCGGGGACTCGCCGATGACGAACACCTCCGACTCCGGATACCGCTTGCTGACGTACTGAGCGGTCACCCACCCCGAGTTGACCACGTCGCTCCGGTCGGCGTCGATTCCGAGGCGGCGCAGTTTGTCGCTGTACTCTCGGCGGCGATCGATCGCCTTGTTCGTGAGGAACCGCACGGGACCGACCGCGTCCCGAAGGCGACTGATGGCCGCGTCGACGCCCGGGATGAGGTTCTCACCGAGATAGACCGTCCCGTCCAGGTCGAGGACGGCCGCTTCGTACTCGTTCGCGCTCATCGTCCGCCCCGACCTGCAGGTTTCGCGGTTCCGAGTCGGGGTGGCGATGCGGCGTCCACCGACTCCGGCGTCCGGTTCGGCCCCCATCTGGGGGAGTGGACCGGCGCTCTGTGATGCATCACTGAACGAGACAGCGAGATTCTAAATAATAGTTTTGCAACGTTTTCGAGAGCCGCCGGCTCTCGCGTCCTGAACGCTCCGTGGAAGTCAGCGTCGTCGTGACGCGCCGACGTACGCTTCGTGAAGCCGGACGGAGCCGCCCACCGACACGGTGTCGGATGTTCAACACGTGGGAACCGAGGTCGGGATATATCCGGAACGCGAGCGTAGGTTGCGCCACGGCCGTCTGATGGAGGGTACACGATATGATTCATACCTGGCGACGGTTGCTCTCGTGGGGGGACAACCGGACCGTCCACTGCGAGTGTCGCAGGTGCGGCACCACCGTCGACGTCGCTACGGACGAGTGTCCACGGTGTGGCTCCACCCGACTCGTCCGGTACGAGATTCCGTGATACTGACCTGTCCGACCAGGACGTGCCCGTGAGAGGTGAGAGAGAAGGATGAACCACCCCGATGCACTTCGCGCCGAGTACGCGACCAGTCAAGAGCTGATGGACCTGGTCCGGTACGCCGCCGAGACGTTGAGCCTCGAGTTCACGCGGTGGGACGAAAAGTACGTGACCGGCCCGAGCCTCTACTGTCTCATCGTCGCCGACATCGACTTCGGCGACTACACCGACCCACTGGGCGGAAACGTGTGGCCGGTCGAGTGGTGTGAGGTCGTCGCCAACGACCCCGAATCGTTCATCGAAGCGGCCAGAGACGTCGCGTTCACCCGAGACGGCGCGGTCATCATCTCCGGGGACGGCACCGTCCAAGAGCAGATGGTCCGCGTGCGGAACCTGAACAGTCAAAAGAGCGAGCGTGAGGACGTCGTCGCCGCCGAGTGGATGGGGACGAAGCATCTGAGTGCACTGGAGGCGTCGACCCGTCGGCAGGTGCTCTGGGCCATCACGCTGAGCGAAGAGGACGGCCGGGTCACCACGTTCGTCGACGGAACGTACAAGGACTACGAACGGGCGGAGCTCGGGGGACGGTGGCGACCCGAGTAGCGCCGTCACCGACTCGACACCCGAACGGGCCGTGACCAACACCGGCCGCGGACGAATCATTCATACGTGCGACGGTACCTTCTCGGGGTGATGAGCGCCCTCTCCACTCGGCGCAGCCGAGTCCTCGCCGTCGCCTTCCTCCTCGCGACCCTCTTCGGTCTCTGTGTCTGGTTCGGTAGCTACGGCGTCGCGCCAGCGCTCGGGGCGTACCCGACCGAACAGGTCGTCGGGCCCACGCCCGACCAGTACGTCGGCGGGCCGGTCACCCTCGCCGGCCCCGTCGTCGACACCGACCCCGTCACGATGCGCATCACGTACCGCGGGACCGAAGCGCGCACGCTCACCATCACCGACGTCGAGACGCCTGTCGAACCGGGCGACGAACTCCGCGTCTTCGGGACGCTGGTCGACGAGGACACCGTCGCGGCGACGACGGCCTTCGCCGTCCCGCCGGCTGGCTATCTCTACACCTACGTCGTCTCGTTCGTCAGCGGGCTGTGGGTCCTGACTCGACTCGCCACCCACTGGCGTCTCGACGCCGGGGCACTCGTTCGTCGCACGGAGCCACTCACGCTCGACGGCGTCCGCACGCGGCTGGGGGTCGGAGGCTCGAACGACGATGCCTGACCTCCTGGCACACGCGCTCATCGCGTACGCACTCGCGACGCTCCTGTCGTGGCACTACGAGTGGCTCTCCGCACCGTACGTGACCGTCGCGATGGCCGGGGCGTTCGTCCCCGACCTGACGAAGGTCGACCTGCTGTTCTCGAGCGAACTCGTCGAAGTCGTCCTCGGGATACCCTTCGACTGGTTCGCGCTCCACACCCTCGGGGGGAGTCTCGTCTCGCTCGCCATCGGGGTGGTCCTCGTCGCGAGTTCCGAACGAAGGCGTGTCGCCGCCCTGCTCGGTCTCGGTGCGGCGTCGCATCTCCTCGCCGATGCGCTCTTGCTCAACGCCTCGGGACACTCGTACCCGCTCTTCTGGCCGCTGTCGTACCTCCACCCGCCGACGCCGGGGTTGTATCTGAGCACCGACCCCGAACCGATGGTCGTCGCTGCGGCCGTCGCGAGTGTCGTGTTCGTCGCGACGCGACTCCGCACGAAGCGTGCCGAGTGAAGCTCACCCGTTCTCTCGCTGGAGTGGGCGAATCGAAACTGAGCCGCTCGCACGGCGTCTCCTTCCGCAAGGAACGAGACACCGGTGAGCGAAGCGAGGGCGAGTCGGTGACACACGCTCGGGAGAGTCGGCTGTCTCGGTCGGTGCAACAGCACCCTCACAGCGTGAGCAACAGCCCGAGATTAGCGCCCACAGCGAACGCCCACGGGAGGCCGAACACGACGGGGACGAGCACCCGTTCGTCGCGAGGCAGGGTGGCCCAGCACGCGAGTGCGAGGGCGAGAGCGCCGGCTTTCAGCGGCCAGATGACCGAGCTCCCGAAGACGGCGAAGGCCGCACGCAGCAGCGGGTTGGACTCGACGAACCCGTGCTGCAGTCCGACCGTCGTGGTGACGCCGTCGAGGGCGAACGCGAGCGAGACGACCAGCCACAGTCCGACCTCGAGACGGAACCAGTGCGTCCGCGACAGGCCCCACCCGTCACCCCCGGCTGAGTTATGAGTCGCAGGTCCCCGGCGTAGCCGCCCGCGACCAACAATACGTTTCCTGATACGTTGTACATCGAAGATGCCGGAAAACCCAATATCGCGGCCCTTGATGCTCTCACTCGGCATTGACTGTCTTACGAAGACGTACCTAATAAGTGATTATTCTTAAACGTGGTACGATACCCGAACGACCCCCGTTTAAGTACTGTTTATATGTGCGCTCGGCCGGGAATCCGCGGTCGAATCGGCCCGGGCCAGCCGTCCGTTCGATGCGGTCACGGGTCGATATCGGCCGGTCGCCGTCGACGCACTCGTCACCACAGCGCGGCGTTCGAGACGGTCGCAGGACGCGAGGCGCGAGGGCCCAGCGACGGTCGGTCAGTTCTCTTCGGCGTCGACCTCGTCGCCGAGCGAGCCCTCGTACTTGTCCTGCTCCTCGTCGGGGAGGTACGACCGCTCCCACTCGACGACTTCGGGGAAGCCGGAGAACTCGTGGAGGCTCCCGACCGGCTGTCCGTTGAACTTGTCGTCGATGCGGCGCATCCCCGCGACGGGGTCGTCGGCGAACGCGCTGAGGTCCTCGTGGACGTTCGCGATGGTCGACAGCGTCGCCGTAATCGGGAACAACACGACGTCGAAGCCCCATCCCGAGAGCGCGTCGAGTTCGACGTACGGCGACGAACCGAGGTCGCCGACGAAGTTGTACACGAGCGGGCCGTCGACCTCGGTGCCGACCCGCTGGAGTTCGGCCTCGTCGGTCGGCCCCTCGACGAACGCCACGTCCGCGCCGGCATCGAGGAAGTCGTTCGCCCGGCCGATCGCCTCGTCGAGAGAGCCGTCACCGGTCCCGCGGGCGTCGGTCCGGGCGATGAGGACGAACTCCTCGCCTCGCTCGTCGCGGACGTCCGACGCCGCTTGGATCTTCCCCACGGCCTCCTCGCGCGGAATCACCTGCCGGCCCTTGGTGTGTCCGCACCGCTTGGGGAACGTCTGGTCTTCGATGTGGATGCCGCCCACGCCCGCCTTGATGTACTCTCGAACCGTGCGGACGACGTTGGTCGCGTTGCCGTAGCCGTTGTCGGCGTCGGCGATGAGCGGCACGTCGATTCGCTCCTGGATGTTCGCGGCGTTCTCGATCATCTCGGGCATCGTGATGAAGCCCGCGTCGGGGTAGCCGATCTTCGAGAGGGACGTCCCGTAGCCGGTCATGTAGATGGTGTCGAACCCGATGACGTCGGCGACGGCCGCCGTCAGCGGGTCGTGGACCCCCGGACAGACGAGGAGGTCGTCGCTCGCGAGACGCGCACGGAGTCGCGCGCCGGCGTCGGTCATCTCGCCCCTCCGTGCGGACGCGGCGACGTCGTGGCGACGCCCGCTGTCACCGTCACCGACTCCTGGCGGCGTCGGTCAGTCATCGCCGTCCTCCGCGAGGTGGTCGAGGACGACGTCCGTCGTCACGACGTCGCCGTACTTCGCGTCGATGTCGAAGAGGTTCGCGTGGTGTGGGCCCTCGGCGCGGTCACCGACGGCGTCGGCGGGCACGATGGTCCGGTAGCCGTGCTGGAGGCTGTCGACGGCCGTCGCACGGATACAGCCGCTCGTCGTGACGCCGGCGAGGACGAGCGTGTCCACGCGGTCTGTCGTCAACTCCGTCTGGAGGTCGGTGCCGAAGAAGGCGCTCGCGTACTTCTTCAGGACGACACGCTCGTCGCCCTCGGGGGCGAGACGGTCGTCGACCTCGACGGCGTCGGTGCCGAGTCGGAGCTCCCGGAGCGCGGGGACCTTCTCGATGAACTGTCCGGCGTCGCCGTACGAGTCCTCGTACGCGACGGTCGTGAAGTACCGCGGCAGATTCCGGTCTCGAAACGCGTCGAGCAAGCGGGCCGTCCGGTCGACCACGTCGTCCACGTCCGACCCGAGGTCCGTCTCGGGGTCGGTGAAGGCGTTTATCAGGTCGATGACGAGGAGCGCGGGTCGGTCGCCGAGCCCGACGCTCGCGCCGAACGCCTCGTCGTCGTAGTCCGCATCGATGTCGTCTGGCCAATCCATGATGTGATAGCGAAAGGTCGTGGGGTGATTCAGCTGTGCCGGTTCTCGAACGTGTCTCGTTCCTCGCGGATGCGAGCCGCGAGCGTCTCCTCGTCGGGGAGCGGGCCGTAGTCGAACTGGCTGGGCTCCCCGCGGGACGAGCGGATCTCCTCGCGTCGCTCCTCGGTCGCGGCCTGGTCGACGGTGCCGTCGTCGGCGACGACGACGCCGTACTCCGCGCGCGCCGCGGCCGCGGAGACGAGCCCGCGCTCGACCTCGCCGGCGACGACCGTCGGCTCCCTGTCGAGTGGGTCGCCGAGCCCACCGCCACCGGCCGTGCTGAAGACGAGTTTGTCGCCCGCCGCGACGGCGACGTTCTCCACCTTCGAGGGGAGGTCCTCCTCGGTCCCGTCGGCGCGAAGCAGCCGTTTCTCGCTCGTCCCCCCGTACTTCCCGCCGTCGACGCCCCACGGGTACGTGTGCGCGCGGTCGTCCTGGAAGGTGATGGCACCGTCCTCTTCGAACGTGTAGACCTTGGTGATGCCGTGGCCGCCGCGGAACTCACCCGCGCCACCGGTGCCCGCGCGCGTGCTGTACTCGTCGATGGAGAGCGGGTAGTACGCCTCCTGGTACTCCGCCGGAACCGTCCGGAACATCGGCCACCACGAGTGGCCGTCGAGGCCGTCCCCACCGGGACGGGCCGGGATGCCCCCGTAGAGGATTTCGAGCATCTGGAAGTCGTTGCCGTCCGAGTCGGTCCCCGCGTAGACGAGGTTCGGCGACGTCCCGTAGCTGCCGGCGACGGAGAAGCCTTCGATGAGCTTCGAGAACGTCGCCTGGAGCACGTCGAACTGCCGCGCCATCAGCGGCAACCGGTTGCCGAGCGCCGCCGGGAACTCCGGCTGGAGCACCGACCCCTCGGGGAGCGTCACCTCGAAGAGGTCGTAGTAGCCGTCGTTGAACGTGAGCAGCGGGTCGAACGCCATGATGAGGAACACCCCGGTGAACATCTTGAACATCTTCTCGTTCAGGAGGAAGTTCACCGTCCCCGGCACCTGTTCGTCCGTCCCGGTCCAGTCGAGGTAGACGGTGTCGCCCTCGCGGTAGATTTCGAGGTGGAGTTTGATGGGCCCGTTGCCCAGGCCGTCGTCGTCGACGTGGTCTTCGAAGGTGTAGCGCTCGCCCTCGGGGACGAACTCGTGGATGAGGTCGATCATCCCGTCGCGGGTGCGGTCGAGAATCGCGTCGCACGCTTCGAGATACGTCTCCTTGCCGAACCTGTCGCAGAGTTCACAGATGCGTGTCTCGGCGGCTTTCGTCCCCGCGGCCAGGGCCTTGATGTCGGCCTCGGCGTGGTCGGGGAGGCGCGTGTTGTGCGCGAACGACTCGAGGAGTTCCTCGTCGATTACACCCTGTTTGTACAGTTTGACCGGCGGGAGGCGCATCCCCTCCTCGAAGATGGTCCGCGCCTGGACGGGCATGCTCCCGGGCGTCTTCCCGCCGACGTCCATCAGGTTCCCCCACTGGCTGGAGAAGCCGACGAGGTCGCCGTCGTAGAAGATGGGGCGCAAGAGGAGCATGTCCGGGGTGTGCGAGACCGCACCGGCGCACATGTAGGGGTCGTTCGTCGCGATGACGTCGCCGTCTTCGAGGTCGGCGCGGTCGAACGACGAGTTCTCGAGGATGGTCTCGATGGCCGACCCGAACTGCCCCATCACCATCCGTCCCTCGGCGTCGGCGATGAGGGGGAACTGGTCGGACTGCTCGCGGATGACGGGACTGATGGCCGTCGTCTCCAACACCCGGTCCATCTCGTACCGCGTGTTCGAGAGCGTGCTCTCGATGATGTCGAGGGTGGTCTGGTCGATGTCGTGCTCGCCGACGAACTCGGGGGTGTCGCTGTCGCTCATTGGGTCTCACCTCTGTTGATCTCGATGTTGCCGTAGCGGTCGACCGTCGCGACGTGTGCCGGCTGGACGACGACGGTCGAGTCGTCCTCCGTGATGACGGCAGGGCCATCGAGTTCGTTGCCCGCACGCAGTCGGTCGCGGTCGTACACCGGCGTCTCGTGGTACGCGTCGTCGAAGTACACCTCCGTGGTGTCGAGTTCGGCCGCGCTCGGGTCGGTGCCGGCCGCCTCGTGTTCTTCGATGGTGACGCCCTGGAGCGTCCCCTTCCCGATGACGCGGAGGTTCGCGATTTCGAGCGGGGCGTCGAGCGAGAAGCCGAACTGCCGGTCGTGTCGGGCCTCGAAGTCGTCTTTGATCTCCGCGAGGCCGGCCTCCCCGCGGAGGTTCTCGATGGCGACGGGAATCGACATCTGGATGTCCTGTCGGAAGTAGCGGCAGTCGGCGACGTAGTCGAAGGCGTGGTCGGCCTCGTCGACGCCTTCGGAGACGAGCCAGTCGCTCGCCTCCGCTTCGAGCGCGCGAAGCGCGTCGTAGATGTCCCCCCCGTCGACGTCCGCCTCGGTCTCGAGATACGTCTCGGCGAACTCGTTCTGGATGTCCGAGGTGAGGAAGCCGAACGCCGACATGACGCCCGGGCCGGGCGGGATGATGAGCGGGTACGCACCCATCACGTCGGCGAGCGCGTTGGCGTGCATGGGGCCAGCCCCGCCGAACGCGACGAGGCCGAACTCGCGCGGGTCGTACCCCCGCTCGACCGACACGACGCGCAGCGCACTGTGCATGTTCTCGTTGGCGATGTCGAGGATGGCCTGTGCGGCCTCCTCGACGGTCGTCCCTCGTTCCTCGGCGATAGTCGCGACGGCGTCGTGGGCAGCCGCTCTATCCAACTCCATCCGGCCGCCGAGTTGGGCTGACGACGGAATCCGACCGAGGACGACGTTCGCGTCCGTCACCGTCGGTTCCTCGCCGCCCTGGCCGTAACAGGCCGGACCGGGGTCCGCACCGGCGCTCTCGGGCCCCACCTGGAGCGAGCCGTTCAACTGCACCCGGGCGACCGACCCGCCGCCGGCCCCGACCGTGTTGACGTCGACCGACCGAGAGGTGAACTCCCGATAGCCGACTTTGGTCTGCCGTGTCGTCTCCGGGGTGCCCTCCTCGACGAGCGAGACGTCGGTCGAGGTGCCGCCCATGTCCAGCGTCAGGACGTCGGGGACGCCCTTCTTCGAGGCGATGGTCGCCGCGCCGACGACCCCGCCACTGGGACCCGACAGCGCGAGTTCGACCGGGCGACCCTTCGCGGCCGCGGTGCTCATCAGCCCGCCGTCCGAGCGGACGATGTTCATCGTCGCCGACGACCCGGCGTCGGCCAGCGACGCGTCGAGGTCGTCGAGGTAGTCGATGACGGTCGGCCGCGCGTAGTCGTTGATGACCGTCGTCAGCGTCCGCTCGTACTCGCCGTACTCGGGGACGATCTCCGAGGAGATCGACACCGGCAGCGAGGGTGCTTCCTCCTCGACGATCTCGCGGACGCGCTCTTCGTGGGCCGGGTTGAGATACGAGTTCAACAGCGCGACAGTGAGCGACTCGACGCCGGCGTCTGCGAGGTCGGAGACGGCCGCTCTGACCGCGTCCTCGTCGAGTGGTTCGGTCTCCGCACCCGAGGGGGAGGCGATGCTGCCGCCGACGCCACGCGTGTCGACGAGGTCCGCGAGCGGGTTCGGCTTCTCCATTCCCATCCACCCGTACAGCGGCCCGGGCGTCCACGCCCGGGCGAGGTGGAGGATGTCCTCGTGGCCGGCCGTCGTGATGAGGCCGACGCGCGACCCCGTCTCCTCTAAGAGCATGTTCGTCACGACGGTCGTGCCGTGGAAGACGAGGTCGAGTTCGGCGACGGACGTGTCCGCCTTCGCCGTCGCCTCCTCGATGCCGTGTAACACCCCCTCCGAGGGGTTCGCGGGCGTCGAGAGCACCTTGTCGATCGTGAGTTCGTGCGTCGATTCGTCGAAGACGATGACGTCGGTGAACGTCCCGCCGACGTCGACGCCGAGATTGTATGTCATGTGATATCGTTCGTCGTTGGTTTGCGGCGATTGATGAGTAAGGATTTCCCCAACAGCTGTTGGCGCATTATACGTGTGGGCGGGGGTTCGAAGACGTGTGGACGGCCGCACAGCTTTTTCATCGCGGGTTGTCTTCTCACCGGTAGACACCACACCATGTTCCTCGCGACGGTCCACTTCACCCAGCAGCGAGAGTGTATCCTCCGAGAGCTCACCGCCGAGGTCGACAGCCCGGTGCCGATCGAGATCGAGGAGATACAGGACGGCTTCGTGACGTTTGTGCTCCGCGCCGGTTCGCACGCCGACAGCTTCCAGACGGCGCTGGCGGCGGCCGACCACGTCAAACACGTCCAGCGACTCGACGCCGACAACCTCCTCGTGACCAAACCCTCCTGTGGGGCGTACTCGGCTATCTACCGGAACCACGGGACGCTTCGGCGGTCGAACACCATCTCGGGTCGCCAGCGGGAGTACAACGTGCTCGTCTTCCGGCGCGAAGACCTCAGAGCGATCATCGACGACCTCGAGGGGTTCGGGACGGTCACGCTCGGCAAACTCAAGCGGTTCAGAGCCGGAAGCGACTCGGCGCTGACCGATAGACAGCGCGAGGTCACGACGGAGGCGCTCGCACGTGGTTACTACGACTGGCCACGGAAGATAACGAACGAGCGACTGGCCGAGGAGCTAGGTATCAGTCGAGCGACGCTACACGAACACCTGCGAAAGGCCGAACGCACCCTGCTGTCGGCCGCACTGACAGACCGTCCCGAGCGGACCGCAGGCGGCCAGTTCACGCCGACGGAGTCGTGAGGCTCGCTCGACTCGTGTCTCGGTATCACCGACCGGCTCGCGTCGCGTGCGTCGACCTCTCGGTCAGCGTCGCTCGCACGGTGGACACACCGGGCGTGCACGTAGGTGACTATATGATGCCGCGAGGAGAAGCCCGCTACTAATGGAGGGTTCGATTCGGGTACTGGTCGTCGACGACGAGCCCCCGCTCGCACGGCTCGTCGCGGAGTACCTGCCGCGTGAAGACGACAGGCTCACGGTGGAGACGGCAACGGACGCACACGAGGGGCTCGACAGGCTCGAGCAGACGACCATCGACTGCGTCGTCAGTGACTACGACATGCCCGGCATGGACGGCATCGAGTTCCTCGAGACCGTCCGCGACGCGAATCCGACCCTCCCGTTCATCCTCTACACGGGGAAGGGGAGCGAAGAGGTGGCCGGCGACGCCATCTCCGCGGGCGTCACCGACTACCTCCAGAAGGAGACCGGCACCGACCAGTACACCCTGCTCGCCAACCGGATCACCAACGCAGTCGAGCGCACCCGGGCCGAACAGGCCCGCGACCGACATCTCGCGGCCATCGAGAACGCGACCGAGGGCATCAGCATCCTCGACGCCGACGGCCGCTTCGTCTACGTCAACGAGACCTACGCCGACCTGTACGGCTACGACACCGCGGAGCTGCTCGGCGAGCACTGGGAGCTGGTCTACCCCGACGAGGAGATTCCCGTCGCCCGCGAGCAGATCCTCCCGACCGTCGAACGCGAGCGATACTGGCACGGCGAGACGACCGGGCTCCGCGCCGACGGCAGCACGTTCGTCGAGGACCACACCCTCGCGACGACCGACGACGGCGAACTCATCTGCGTCGTCAGCGACATCAGCGACCGCAAAGCACAGGCGAGCGAACTCCACCGGCTCCGCGAGCGGTTCGAGCGGTTCGCGGACGTGGTCCCGAACGGGTTCTTCCTCGTCAGTGCCGACTACTCGGAGACGTACTTCGTCAACAGCGGCATCGAGGACATCTACGGGATTTCGGCCGCCGAGGCGGCGGCCGACCCCGAGACGTGGCTCCGACACGTGCATCCGGACGACCGCACCGAACTCCGACAGTCACTGCGCCGACAGCAGTGCGGCTCGGCCGAGTGGCCGGTCGAGCAGACGTTCCGCATCCAGCATCCCGCGCACGGGCTCCGCTGGGTCCTCACCCGGGTGCAGCCGATCAGAGACCAGACGAGTGCGGTCGTCGAACTCGCGGGGGTCGCGACGGACGTCACGGCGCGCAAGCGGCGCGAAGCAGACCTCGACGCGGCCAGAGAGCGGTACGAATCGCTGTTCGAGAACAACCCGCTCGCCATCTGGGAGGAGGACTTCTCCGAGACCAAAGCCCGTCTGGACGACCTCCGCGACGAGGTCGAAGACGTGGAGACGTACCTGTTGGCACACCCCGACGAGTTTCGACAGCTCCTCGCGACGGTCGACGTCATCGACGTGAATCAGAACGCGGTCGAGTACTACGGGGCCGAGTCGAAACAGGACCTCCTGGACTCTCTCGACCGGGTCTTCACCGAAGACGCGTACGAGGTGCTGGCTGCGGAGTTCGCCGCGATTGCGAACGGCGACAGACGGTTCAGAGGCGACACCGTCTACCGGTCGTTCGACGGCGAACGGCACGACGAGATGCTCGACCTGTACGTCCCCGAATCCGCGGCCGAGGACTACTCGCACGTGTTCATCACCGGAACGGATATCACCGAGCGCAAGCGGAAAGAGCGAGAGCTCCGTCGCGAGCGCGACCGCCTCGACGAGTTCGCCGGCTTCGTCTCACACGACCTTCGGGGGCCGCTGAGTATCGCGAGTGGGTACCTCGAACTCGCGTGTACTGAGTGTGAGAGCGACGCGCTCCCCGCCATCGGGCGGGCGCTCGACCGGATGGACCAGCTCATCACGGACCTGCTGACGCTCGCGCGCGAAGGTGAGACCGTCGGGGCGGTGGCTCCCGTCTCGCTCTGTGACCTCGTCCCCCGCTGCTGGCAGCACGTCGAGACGGCCGAGGCACGACTCGTGGTCGAGAGTCCGCCGACCGTCAGCGCCGACCGGAGTCGGCTGACGACGCTCCTGGAGAACCTGTTCCGCAACGCCGTCGAACACGGCGGCACCGATGTGACCATCACCGTGGGCGAACTCGTCGACGGCGAGGGGTTCTACGTCGCCGACGACGGGCCGGGCATCCCGCGCGCGGACCGCTCGACCGTGTTCGAGGCCGGCTACTCCAAACACAGCGACGGGACGGGGCTCGGTCTGGCCATCGTCGAACAGATCGCCGAGGCGCACGGCTGGGAGGTCTCGGTGACCGAAAGCACACACGGCGGCGCTCGGTTCGAGGTGACCGGAGACGACACCGGCCTCGAGACCACCACCCGTAACGAGACCCGAAACACCCACTGAGGCGGCCGCCGAACGGAGTCGGACGAGCCCGGTCCGGCGCGAAACGACACAGCGGTATTCGACCGTCTGGCACTGCACATATACAAAAGTGATTAGATAAACTTTCGGACAATCAGGAACGACGGCTCGTCGCTGTCCCGTGGGCTCACACAGGCACACGGCGGACGCCCACGACGTCGGCCGTGGCTCACTAACGGCCGGTGTGTCCGAGGGGGTGGGTGGCCGTCTCGCGAACGAGCGCCCGACGGAGACGACGTGTCCGCGGACGACTCGGCGGCAGAAGGACAGCCTCGGTCGCACGCCACGTGACGGACGGCGCTGCCAGCCGGGTCGCCGGTCGTCGCCACTGACTCACGGACGCAGTTCGAACGCGGCACGAATCCAGGCCACACGCTCCACGAAACCACCCGACTCCGTCTGGTCTCCCCGCCTACGCCGTCCCTCGAAAACTCCCGAATCCGAGAGCGGTCCCGCCTGTCGGCCCGGTTCCTGAGAGGCGCGGGTCGAAGACTCGTCCACCGATTCGCGTCGCGTCGTGTCGCAGGCCGTCGGGGGCGGAGATAGAGATGAGGAGCGACACCGGTAGATATTCAATCACTTCTATGACTTTAGCGACAGTAACCCCCATCGTCGACCACTGCCGAACGGCTCGAACCACCTCGTACGGTCGCCCCGAAGTAGCCCACAGACCCGGCCGTGGAAGGGAACCGACGTCACAGCCCGACCGTTCGAACTGGAGCCGACAGACGAAATTACACTGGTACGTCTGTAACGGAAACCCGGTCGGTGAAGCGGTGTCGGTGCAGCCTCGCCCTCTCGCGTTCGCGATGACACTCCCCCCACGTCCCGTTCTCTCATCTGGAACAGGTCGATTCCGTTCTGTTATCTGGAACGCCGGGTTCGGCGCGTGGTGTGTCAAAAGAGTCATACCCCCGTCGACTAACCTTCATCGCATGAAACGCTCGTTCGTCTCTCCGCCGCGGTATCTCCAGGGGCCCGGTGCACTCGACGAACTGGGCCGCCACGTGAACGACCTCGGGGGGCGTGCGCTTCTCGTCACCGACGACGTCGTCGTGGACGTCGTCGGCGCGGACGTCGACCGGTCGTTCTCGGCCGCAGGCACAGCGTATCACACCGCCCTGTTCGGCGGTGAGTGCACCGAGGACGAGATCGCTCGGCTCACCGAGGTGGCCCGCTCCGAGGAGACTGACGTGGTCGTCGGGATGGGCGGGGGGAAGGTCATCGACGTCGCGAAGGGGATTCGCGGACAGACTGGCGGAGGGCTCGTCACGGTCCCGACGGTCGCTTCGACGGACGCCCCGACGAGTGGGCTCTCGGTGGTGTACACCGACGACGGTCACATCGCTGGCGGACTCGTCCACCGCGAGCGTCCGGACCTCGTGCTCGTCGACACCGCCGTCATCGCTTCCGCGCCGCGTCGCTGGTTCGTGTCGGGCGTCGGCGACGCGCTCGCGACGCGCTTCGAGGCCGAAGCGACGATGAAAAGCGGCGGCCAGACGTTCGCGGGTGGACGACCCTCACAGGCGGGCGTGGCGTTGGCCGAGCGGTGTTACGATGTCCTCCGCACACACGCGCCCGCGGCCGTGGACGCCGCGGGCGACGGCACCGTGACGGAGGCGCTCGAGGAGACCGTCGAAGCGATCGTCCTCCTCTCCGGGCTGGGTTTCGAGAACGGCGGGCTCGCGGCTGCACACGCCGTCCACGACGGAATCGTCGCGGCGACGGAGACGACGGCCACCCACGGCGAGAAGGTCTGTCTCGGCCTGCTCACACAACTCGTCCTCGAAAGACGCCCGGACGAAACGGTCCGGGAGGTCGCCCGCTTCGCTCACGACCTCGGCCTGCCCGTGACGCTCGCCGACGTCGGTGTCGCTGCGGGTCGCGTCGAGGCCGTCGCCGAGGGGGCGTTCGGCGACGAGAGTTCGATTCACAACCAACCGGGCGACCCGACACCGTCGGCTGTGGTCGACGCGCTGTACGCGGCCGACGAACTCGGTCGGTCCCTCGAGTGAGCGGCGTTCGTGCGTCGCCAGCGTGGCGGCGGAATCTCACCTGATAGTTCGTGATTGTTTGTTCCAGGAGACGGATTTCATCTATCCTGTGTTCTCGACCAGAGAACGACACTGTGTGCGTTATCGCTATAAAAACGTATATATGACAACGTTCGGTATGTGGAGATATGGCAGGGACACAGGAGGACGAGGCGGGACGGACGGTGAAGACAGCGCGGACGACGTTCCGGGTGCTGGACGAGGTGACCGCCCGTGAACGGGCGGGCGTCACCGAACTCGCATCGGCGCTGGAGCTGTCGAAGAGCGCCGTCCACCGTCACCTCGCGACGCTGGTCGCAGAGGGGCTCGTCGAGAAGCACGATGGCGCGTACCGACGCTCGCTCCGCGAGACGGAGGGCGCCAACGTGGCGTTCGCCGTCGTGGAGGCGCTGAAGGAACTCGACAGGGCGACGCCCGCTCAGATCGCGTCGACCGTCGGTCGCTCCGAGGCGACCGTCTCACACTACCTCTCGTGGCTCGAGGAGAAGGGCTACATCACGAAGCAGGGGGACGTCTACAAGAACGGGCTGAAGTTCCTCGACATCGGCGAACGGGTGAAGTACGAGACCGGTATCTTCGACATCGCGGCCGAACAGGTCGACGAACTCGCCAGCGAGAGCGGTGAACTCGCCCTCTTGAGCGTGCTCGAACACGGACAGAACGTCCTGTTGTACAAGTCGAGCGGGGCCGACGCGATTCACACCGCCCACGAAATCGGTCTGCGGGAGCCACTGCACTGTAGCGGCCTCGGGAAGGCCATCCTCTCGGAACTCCCACGTGACCGTGTCGAACGCATCGTCGACGAACACGGACTCCCCGCGTTCACCGAACACACGATCACCGACAGAGCGACGCTGTTCGAAGACCTCGACCGCACACAGGAGCGGGGGTACGCGATCGACGACCAGGAGGCGAAACCGGGCATCCGGTGTATCGCGGCCCCGGTCGTCATGGGTGACCGTGAACTGTACGGCGCCGTCAGCGTCACTGCACCGCAGAGTCGGATGAAGGGTGACCGCTTCGAGCAGTCGCTCCCGGAGCTCGTGACAGGGGCAGCGAACGTCATCGAAGTGAACTCGATCTACCTCTAGGGCTGGCAGGCGACCGACGCTCAGGCGGGCTGTTCGACGACGGCCGTGTCCGCCTCGTGGACGTTCGTCTCCGTCTCGGCGTCGAAGAGGTGGATGGCCGACTCGTCGAACGTCAAGAGGACGCGGTCACCCGACGCCGGCCGCACGTCGGCGGCCGCACGGACGGTACAGTCCTGCCCGGCGAGGGTGACGTAGACGTAGTTGTCCGAGCCCACCGGTTCGACGACTTCGACCTGTGTCTCGACGGTGTTCGGGCCGGCCTCCGTGGCGATGCGGATGTCCTCGGGCCGGATGCCGAGGACGAGGTCGCTCCCGCCCGCTCGCGCCGTCCGCGCGAGTTCTTCGGAGAGTTCGTACTCGAACCCCTCGCCGACGAGCGTCGTCCCGTCGATTCGGACGTCGAACAGGTTCATCGCCGGGCTGCCGATGAAGTCGGCGACGAACAGGTTCGCGGGGTGGTTGTAGATCTCGTCGGGCGTGCCGACCTGCTGAATCGTCCCGTTGGCGATGATGACGATTCGGTCCGACATCGTCATCGCCTCCTCTTGGTCGTGGGTGACGTAGATGGTCGTCGTGTCGAGTTCCTCCTGGATGCGCTGGAGTTCGGTGCGCATGTGCATCTTCAGCTTCGCGTCGAGGTTCGACAGCGGCTCGTCCATCAAGAACACGTCGGGCTCGCGGACGATGGCTCGGCCCGTCGCGACACGCTGCTGCTGTCCCCCCGAGAGGTTCGCCGGCTTCTTCTCCAGGTGGCCCTCGATCTCGAGCATCCGCGCAGCCTCCGTGACCCGGCTGCTGATCTCGTCCTCGGAGAGGTCCGTCGTCAGGCGAAGCCCGTAGGACATGTTCTCCTTGACGGTCATGTGAGGGTACAGCGCGTAGTTCTGGAACACCATCGCGATGCCGCGGTCTCGTGGGTGGACGTCGTTGATGACGCGGTCACCGATGGAGATCTCACCGTCACTGATGCTCTCGAGCCCCGCGACCATCCGAAGCACGGTGGACTTCCCCGACCCCGAGGGACCGAGCACCGAGACGAACTCCCCGTCTCGGATCTGCAGGTCGACGTTCTCGACGGCGAGGACGTCGCCGTAGGTCTTCTTGACATCTCTGAATGTGACTCCGCTCATGGTCAACCGGTTGCACGTGTCCGGAGGAAACGTATATAATTTTTCATTGGGAACGCATCACCCGTTCGAAACCCGACGGAGACGGCCTCGTACGCGCGTCTAGCGCGGACGCGCCCCGTCCGCTGGAGGGTCTGCACGTCTTTCAATAACAACAATTATATACCGCGGTTCGAAAGTGGGTCAGTGATGGCTCGCAAGCAGAGCGACTCTTCGACGGGTAGACGCACGTTCATCAAGGCGGCGGGTGCAGCGGGCATCGCTGGACTCGCAGGGTGTACCGGTGGTGGCGGCTCCGGGAGCGGCGGTGGGAACGGCAGCTCCGCCGGGAGTTCCGGCTCCGGAACGACCACCCTCCAGTTCTGGACGCTGTTCGCCGGTGGTGACGGCGAGGCGATGAAGGCGATGGTGGACCAGTTCAACGCCGAACACGACTCGATTCAGGTCGAACGGCAGCGCCAGCCGTTCGCCGAGTACTACGACAAGCTGTTCACCGCGATGACAGGCGGGAACGCCCCCGACCTCGCCGTGTTCCACACGACCGAACTGCAGCGGTTCGTCCAGGCGATGCAGCCGCTGGGGGACCTGCTCTCGGACGGTGCGGGTGACGCGTACGTCTCCTCGATCTGGGACCAGACGCAGTACGAGGGCTCGCGCGTCGCCCTCCCGCTCGACACGCACCCGAACGGCCTCTACTACAACAAGGACATCTTCGAGGAGGCCGGCCTCGACCCCGAGAGCCCGCCGACCTCGTTCGCGGAACTGCAGGAGGCGGCGAACGCCGTCGAGTCCGAGACGGACTACCTGGCGTTCAGCCCGGACCCCTACAACCGATTCCAGGTCCGCCAGTACATCGCGTGGCTCCGCGGTCGCGGCGGCTCGTTCCTCTCGGACGACAAGACGAGCGCCGAGTTCGGCGGCTCCGACGGCGTCGCCCTCGGTGAGTTCTACGGCAACGTCACCGGGGACTGGGGGTGGGACCAGGCCGACGCGACGGAGAACCGCGGCACCAAGGCGTTCCGGTCGGGCGACATGGCGATGACCATCAACGGCACCTGGTACTTCGGCGTCCTCCAGCAGCAGGACTTCGACTGGGGGATGGCCAAGCCGTTCGTCGGTCCCGGGCAGGAGACCGACCTCACGTGGGCCAACAGCCACACGCTCGGCGTCCCCGCCGGGACGGACAAGGCACAGGCGGCCGCCGAGGTCGCCGAGTGGCTCACGCAGAACAGCCTCACCTGGGGGACGGACGCCGGGCACTTGCCCGCGTCGTCATCGGTCCTGCAGTCCGACGAACTCCAGTCGGCGACGGTCTGGGAGAAGACTCTCTCGACGTACAACGAGATGGCACAGAACGGCTCGCTCGCCTACATGCCGAGTACGGAGAACAACCAGGACTACCAGCGGCCGGTCAACAAGGCAATCCAGCAGATCTACTCCGGACAGGCGGCGGCCGCCGACGCCATCCCGACCGCCGCGGAGCAGGTCACGAGCAACCTCCAGGGATGACCGTCGATGGCAACTGAAGACCGTCTGTCGTTGGGCAGCAGGCTCCAGTCGATAGACCTCAGTGACGCCGAGACGCGCGACGGGATCCTGTTCGCGCTGCCGTACCTCGCGCTGTTCTCGGTGTTCTTGCTCTATCCGCTCGTGAAGGGCTTCTACATGAGCCTCTTCGACTGGAACGCGTTCGCCCCCGCCCAATCGGAGTTCATCCTCCTCGAGAACTACACGCGGATGCTGAGCGACCCGGCCTTCTGGAAGTCGGTCAGGGCCACCGTCGTGTTCGTCGTCCTGACCGTGCCGACGCTCGTCGTCCTCGGGCTGGCGCTGGCGCTTGGCGTCAACCGCGACGTCAAGGGCAAACGGCTCCTCCGGACCGTCTTCTTCAGCCCGTACGTGCTGACCGTCTCGGTCGTCTCGCTCATCTGGGCGGAGCTGTACGCCCCCCAGTACGGCGCGATCAACTACTACGTCGGCTACCTCATCGAGAGCCCGCCGTCGTGGCTGAACTCGTTCACCTGGGCGATGCCCGCGATCGCGATTGCGACTATCTGGTGGACGGTCGGGTTCAATTTCGTCATCCTGCTCGCGGCCCGCCAGAGCGTGCCGGAGCGCCTGTACGAGGCGGCGAAGATCGACGGCGCGAGCTCCTGGCGCGCGTTCAAAGACATCACGGTCCCGCAGATGCGGTCGGCCATCGTCTTCGTCACCACCGTCCAGTTCATCTGGTCGTTCCAGGTGTTCGGCCAGGCGTACATCATGACCAACGGTGGCCCGGGTGAATCCACCCAGACGCTCGTGATGTACCTCTTCCGGATGGCGTTCAACGAGGGGCAGTTCGGCTACGCGGCCGCTGTCGGCTACTTCCTGTTCTTCGTCCTGGTGGCGGTGTCGCTGGGGAACTACTACTTCGTCAGCGGAGGTGACACCGCATGAGCACCGTCGGGTCACACCGTCTGTCCCAGCGAGTCCGCTCTGTCGGCGTCTACGCCGCGCTGTACGGCGCGGCGGCGCTCTTTCTCGTGCCGTATGCGTACATGGTGTCGACCTCGATCAAACCCGAGCAGTACACGTTCACGAGCCAACCCTACTGGATTCCCCCGGAGCTCACGACCCGCTGGTACGAGGCCGTCCTCGCGGGCGCACCGATCATCCAGTGGGGGGTCAACACGTTCATCATCGCGGCGACCACGACGGTGCTCGTGGTCATCCTCGACTCGATGATCGCGTTCTCGCTGACCAAACTCGAGTGGCCGGGCAAGCGCATCGTGTTCACGATCATCGTCGCCTCGTTCATGGTGCCGGTGTTCGCGAACATGGTGCCGCTGTACACCATCATCACCGACTTCGGGCTCATCAACAACCCGCTGGCGGTCATCTTACCGTTCAGCGCGATGCCCATCGGCGTGTTCCTGTTCACGCAGTTCTTCAACGACCTGCCGGACTCGGTCATCGAGGCTGCGAAGCTCGACGGCTTCTCGACGTTCCAGATCTACTACAAGATCGTGTTACCGCTCATGAAGCCGGCCATCGCTGCGCTGTCGCTGTACACGTTCGTCTACACGTGGAACCAGTTCCTCTGGCCGCTCATCGTGCTCCAGGGACAACAGCAGTTCACCCTGCCCGTCGGCATCGTCACGATGCAGCCGACGCAGGTGTTCCAGCCGGGTGCGGAGATGGCGGGGACCTTCCTCGCGGTCCTCCCGCTGTTCGTCGTCTTCCTCATCCTGCAAGAACACCTGGTGAACGCCGTGCAGATGCAGGGGACGACCGGATAATGTCCGGGAGCACCCCCGCGGGCTCGTCTCGCGCCGTCGGGGCCGACGGCGACCGCGACGACCCCCGCTCCAGTCGGCGCGTCGTCGACCCAGAGACGTCGGTGTTTCGCCGCGGCACCCGCACCGACCAGGCCGACGACGACCACGACGACCGGCGCTCGAACGCGTTCGTCACTACGCTGAAGTTCGTCTACCGCCACAGCACGGCGCTCGTCCCGGCGAGTTTCCTCTGGGTCCTCTGCTCGCTCCCGCTCGTCACGGTGGGGCCCGCGAGCCTGGGCGTGTACGCGGTGGTGCTCTCGCTCCGGGAGACCGGACGCGTCGACCGAGAACGCGTCGTTGAGACGGTTCGGACGAACCTCGTCCCGGCGACGCTGCTGGGGTTCCTCCCCGTGACGTTCGTCGCCATCGCGTCGCTGTACGTCCTCACCGGACTGGCGAGCGGACTCGTCGGCACCGCCCTGACCGCCGTCGCGTTGTACGCGGGCCTGTACGTCGGGGTGTTGTTGATTCCGACGTTCGTGTCGATGGCCGGTGGCGTCGAGCCGCGGACCGCGCTCCGCGAGTCGTACGTGTGGCTCGCGGGGTCGCCGGTGACGGGTCTGCAGTTACTCCTCGTGACCGCCGCCTTGCTCGTCGCGACGGTCGGGCTCAGCGTGGGCTTCCTCCTGCTGTTCGCGGGCGTCACAGCCACGTACCACGTCGAGGTCATCGTCCGCACGACGGCCGAGGAGGTGGAGGCGCTCCCAAGTTTCGCGACACGGTGACGGCGGCACCCGGGTGCCCCTCGCGGCCGATTGCACGAGGCTGCGCGGTCGGACTCGACCGGGCTCTCCTCGAGATGCGCATAGAAAACTACATACAATGAATGCGAGAATGCAACGAATAACGGAGAGACAATGAGTATCGAACAACGAGAGGCGACAGCGACACAGCGGACGTCACGTTCCCTCGCGGGAAGCTGGACGTTCCGACTCGACCCCGACGACCGGGGGCGCGACGAGTCGTGGACCGCGACCGACGACTGGCGAGACGACGAGTGTCTGTCGGTCGACGTCCCCCACGCGTGGCAAGAGCTCGAATCGTGCCGTGACTACACCGGCGTCGCCTGGTACCGGCGACGCGTGACCGTCGACGACCTCCCCGAGACGCACGTGGCACGCCTCCGGTTCGGCGCCGTCGACTACGAGACGACCGTGTGGGTCAACGGCGTCGAGTGCGGCGGCAATCGGGGTGGGTATCTCCCGTTCGAGGTCGACGTCACCGAGGCGCTCGACCCCGGCGAGAACGTCGTGACGCTCCGGGTCGACGACCCCGAGAACATCGACGAGATTCCCCACGGGAAGCAGGGTGACCCCTGGTACACGCGGGTCAGCGGCGTCTGGCAGGACGTCACCCTCGAGACGCGGCCACAGACACACGTCGACGGCGTCCGCGTGACGCCAGACCTCGACGATGACAGTGCGACGGTCGACGTCGACGTCGTCGGTGTCGAGTCGGTCACAGCCCTCGACGCACGCGTCCACGTCGAGCGTGACGGCGACGTCGTCGCGGCGGCCGACCCGGTCACGGTCACCGAGACACCGGAGCACCCGGACAGGGGGCACGCGAGCGCGACGCTCTCACTCGACGACCCCGACTACTGGCATCCCGACGACCCCGTCCTGTACGACGTCGTCGTCGACCTCGTCGACGGCACCGACGCGGTCGACACGTACGCGGACTACTTCGGGATGCGGTCGGTCGACTTCGAGGGGCGGCAGCTGTATCTGAACGGCGAGCCGCTGTTCATCCGCGGCGCGCTCGACCAGGGCTACTACCCGAAGACGCTGTACCGCCCGTTCGAAGACGACCTCTTCGAGCGCGAGATAGAAACGGCAAAGACGCTCGGCTTCAACCTCCTGCGCAAGCACATCAAGCCGGCGCACCCCGACTGGGTGGAGGCCGCCGACCGCCTCGGCATCCTCGTCTGGGAGGAGGTCGCGAACCCCGCGCGGTACACCGAGCGCTCGAAGCACGAGGTGCGCGAGCAGGCGCGCGGCCTCGTCGAGCGCGACTACAACCGCCCATCGGTCATCGCGTGGAGCCTCTACAACGAGGAGTGGGGCATCGGCCACCACCACGAGGAGACGTACGTCTGGGACGACCCCGGCAAGCAAGAGACGCTCGGGCATCTCTACGAGGAGGCGAAGGCGTGGGACCCGACGCGGCTCGTCTGCGACAACTCCGGCTGGGCGCACGTCGCCACCGACATCAACGACTACCACCGGTACTTCGCGAGCCCGGACCGGTCGGCCGAGTGGGCCGCGGACCTCGACCACATCCTCACGCATCCGCACGAGAACTACGCGGCCGAGTGGACCGACCCCCACGAGACGCCCATCGTCGTCTCGGAGTTCGGGACCTGGGGTCTCTGTGACACCGACCGGCTCCGCGACGTGTACGACGGGAACCCGCCGTGGTTCTACCACCCCTTCCTCGTGCCCGAGGAGTTCCGCGGCGGCGACCTCGACAGCCACCATCTCCACCTCGAATCGGGCGTCCGACGGTCGCCCGCCGGCTTCGACGAGCGGTACGCGGACACCGCACTGCCCGAGATGTTCGACGACTTCGGCGAGGCCGTCGAGACCTGGCAGTGGCGCGAGTTCGTCTCGCTGAAAGACCAGATCGAGGAGCTGCGACGCCGCGACGAGGTTGCGGGCTACGTCGTCACCGAGTGGACCGACCTCGAGTGGGAGTTCAACGGCATCCTCGACTACCTGCGCGAGGAGAAGGTGTTCCACGACCGGCTCGTCGAGATCAACGACGCGCTCTGTGTCACCGCCGAGCCGGCGTCACACGTCGGCTGGGCGGGCGAACCGTTCGCGTTCGACCTCAGCGTCGTGAACGACACCGGCACCGGCGGTGCCGCAGCAGTCGAGTGGACTGTTCGCGACGGCGAGACGGTCGTCGCGAGCGGCCTCGAGGAGACGACGCTCGACCCGTTCGGGACGACCGACCTCGGGACCGTCTCGTTCGTCCCCGAGGCCGGTCGCGAGCCGACGCGGCTCACCGTCGACCTGGCCGTCGACGGCGAGGCCGGCAGTGCGACCAACCGCGAACACGTCGTCGTCGCGCCGCGGGCGCTCCCGACGACGCAGGACGTCCGGCTGTTCGTCGGTGACGACGCGCTGGCCGAGCGCCTCCGCGGTGCCCGGTACACGGTCGTCGACGACATCGACGCCGCGGACGTCGCCATCGTCACCCACGTCGGCGACCACGTCGGCGAGTTCGTCGAACACGGCGCGTCGGCGCTGCTCTTGCCGGGGAGAGACGAGTTCCACCCGCGGACGAACCTCTTCAGCTACCACGAACTCCCGCCGGGCGAGAACTGGAACCTCGCGTCGGCGATGTACGCCCAGAACAGCCCGCTACTCGAGGACCTGACCGGCGAGAAACGTCTCGGCTGGGCCTTCGAGGGTATCTTCCCGAACGCCGTCGCGACGGACCTCCACCGCGACTCCGACGAGGTCCACGTCGGCTACATCGAGGGCTGGATGGCCAACTGGGGCTCGCCGCTCGCCTTCCGCCGACTCGGCGACGGGACGGCGTGTACCTGTACGTTCCCGCTCGGCACCCAGTACGGCGACCACGCGGTCGCGACGGTGCTGTTCGACCGCCTCGTCGCCGACCTCGCCGCGCGGGAAGCCACCGCAGAGTGAGCACCGATGCCACGAATCACCGACTACGACCTGTACGAGGTCCCGCCGCGATGGCTGTTCCTCCGCGTCGAGACGAGCGACGGCCGCGTCGGCTGGGGCGAACCCGTCGTCGAGGGGCGCGCCCACACCGTCCGCGGAGCCGTCGAAGAGCTGATGGAGACGTACCTCCTCGGCGAGGACCCACACCCCGTTTCGGACCACTGGCAAGCGATGTACCGCGGGGGGTTCTACCGGGGCGGCCCGGTGTTGATGAGTGCCATCGCCGGCATCGACCAGGCGCTCTGGGACCTGCGTGGGAAGGCGTTCGATGCCCCCGTCTACGACCTGCTCGGCGGGCCCGTCCGGGCGAAGATGCGGGTCTACCAGTGGGTCGGCGGCGACCGCCCCGCGGACGTCGGCGACGCCGCGGCGGAGAAGGTCGACCAGGGCTTCTCCGCGCTGAAGATGAACGCCACCCCGGAGTTCCGCCGCGTCGAGAGCCCCGCAGCCGTGGAGGCAGCCGTCGACCGCATCCGCGAGGTGCGCGAGCGCGTCGGCTCCGACGTCGACATCGGCGTCGACTTCCACGGCCGGGTCGCCAAATCGATGGCCAAGCGGCTGGCCTCGAAGCTCGAGCCCTCGGACCCGATGTTCGTCGAGGAGCCGGTCCTCCCCGAACACAACGAGGCCCTGACCGACATCGCCGCACACACGTCGACACCCATCGCGACGGGCGAACGGATGTACTCGCGATGGGACTTCAAGCGGGTGTTCGAACAGGGCGCGGTCGACGTCATCCAACCCGACCTCTCGCACGCGGGCGGCATCACCGAGGTGAAGAAAATCGCCGACATGGCCGAGGCGTACGACGTGGCGCTCGCGCCGCACTGTCCGCTCGGCCCCATCGCGCTGGCGTCCTGCCTGCAGGTCGACGCGGTCTGTCAGAACGCACTCATCCAGGAGCAGAGCCTCGGCATCCACTACAACGAGGGCTCCGACGTGCTGGACTACCTCGTCGAACCCGGCGTCTTCGACTACCGCGACGGCTACGTCGACCTCCCGGACGGACCGGGTCTCGGGGTCGACATCGACGAGGACGTCGTCGAAGAGCGGGCCGGCGACGTCGACTGGCACAACCCCGTCTGGCGGCACGACGACGGGAGCGTCGCCGAGTGGTGACGACCCGACCCGCACGCCGACCGGCACCGAACACGCGCATCGTACGCTGACCGACACCGAACACGACACACGACACACGACACATGACCGAACGCGACAGATGGACCGAAGCACAGGCGTGGGACTGGTATCGAGAGAAAGAGTGGCCCGTCGGCTGTAACTACCTCCCCTCCACGGCGGTCAATCCGACCGAGATGTGGCAGGCTGAGACGTTCGACCCCGAGACCATCGACAGGGAACTCGGCTGGGCCGCGGACTGGGGGATGAACTCCGTCCGTGTCTTCTTGCAGTATCTCGTCTGGAAGGACGACCCCGAGGGGCTCGAACGGCGCATGGACCGCTTCCTGGAGGTCGCCGACAGCCACGGCATCTCGACGATGTTCGTCCTCTTCGACGACGTCGGCTTCTCGGGCGACGAGCCGTATCTCGGCCCGCAGAAAGCGCCCATCCCGGGGACACACAACAGCCAGTGGACGCCGAGTCCGGGTCACGAGCGCGTCGTCGACCGCTCGACCTGGACGGACCTCGCGGCGTACGTCCGCGACGTCATCCGCCGCTTCCGCGGCGACGAGCGCGTCTTCTGCTGGGACACCTACAACGAACCCGGCAACAGCAAGATGGACGAACAGTCGAATCCGCTCTTGCGCGAGTCGTTCACGTGGGCGCGCGAGGCCGACCCCATCCACCCCATCACGGCGGGGGTGAACTGGGACCCCAACCGCTCCGAACAGAACCGCATCGGGAGCGAGGAGGCCGACATCGTCTCCTTCCACGACTACAGCGACTTCGCGTTCACCACCCACCGCGTCGACTCGCTCACCGAAGCGTGGGGCCGGCCGCTGCTCTGTACGGAGTGGCTCGCCCGGACGCGCGACAACCTGGCCGAGACGCATCTCCCGTACTTCAAGCGGGAGGGAATCGGCTGTTACACCTGGGGCTTCGTCAACGGCAAACTCCAGACACACCTCCCGTGGAGTACGGCACAGACCTCCATCGCCGAGGCCATCGAGGACGAGGACACCGACACGTGGTTCCACGACCTCGTCCACGACGACGGCACGCCCTACAGACGAGACGAGTACGAGACGTTCCAGCGGTACGTCGTCCGAGACGAGCGCCCGCCCGCCATGGAAACGCTCGTCGAACGCGCACCGGGCGTCGACAGCGGCGCGCTCGACACCGATGTCGACGGTGAACCACCGCACGACGACCGACCGGGGCCGTACCACGGGTGACACAGGATGAGTGACACCAGGGCCTCGAGACGCTTCGCCGGCCGGACCGCACTCGTCACGGGGTCGACCCGAGGTATCGGTGCGGCGGTCGCGCGGCGGTTCGTCGAGGAGGGCGCGAACGTCGTGGTCACGGGGCGGTCCGTCGACGAGGGCGAGGCGGTCGCCAGCGACCTCACCGCGCGCGCGACGTCGATGGGGACGGGCGGCGACGCGCACTTCGTCCGGGCCGACATGCGCGACCCCGACGATATCGACGCGCTGGTCCGGGCGACGGCCGACGTCTACGGGGGCATCGACGTCTTGGTGAACAACGCGGGCGTCCAGACCGAGACGACGGCCGCGGCGGCGACGATGGACGACTGGGAGTTCGTCCTCGAGACGGACTTCCGCTCCTTCTGGCTCTGTGCGAAGCACGCGGCCGAGTACATGTCCGAGGGTGGGGCCATCGTCAACATGTCCTCGAACCACGCGTTCTCGACGATGCCGAGCCTGTTCCCGTACAACGCGGTGAAGGCGGGCATCAACGGCATGACCCGCGCGATGGCGCTCGAACTCGGCCCACACGGCATCCGCGTCAACACCGTCAACCCCGGCTGGGTCGAGGTCGAGCGGACGAGAGACGAACTCCCGGCGGACGAGCGCCAGCGCGTCGAACGGCTCCACCCGCTCGGCCGGATCGGCACCCCCGACGACGTCGCCGGCACCGTCGCGTTCCTCGCGAGCGACGACGCGGCGTTCATCACCGGGGCCAGCCTCCTCGTCGACGGCGGGCGCTCGGCGGTGATGCAAGACCACACGTTCGTGGAGTACGCCGACGGGATTCGCACCGACGACGAGCGCGAGCGGCCGACACAGCGCGCGGACTGACGACACACGGCAGCGAGTCCAGTCGCCGCCGCTGCATCGACTCGTCGCGGACTACCGCGAGATGTCCGCGGCCGCTCCGTCGAGTACCGCCTCGACTTCTTCGGGGGTGACGACAGCCAGGTCGCCAGAGAGCGTCCGTTTGACCGCGGCGGTCGCCGCCGCGTCGTTCAGCGCCCGGGGGACCGACGCTCCGCGAAGCCGGCCTGCCAAGAACGCCCCGACGAACGCGTCACCCGTCCCGATCGGGTCGAGGGTGTCGGCGTCGTACGCTGGTTGCCGATAGGTGTCCGTCGCGTCGACTGCGAGCGCGCCGTCGGACCCGCGCGTGAGCACCACGACGTCGATGTCGAACGCTCGCCGCAGGTCGCGGGCGACCGCTTCGTCGTCGCCCTCGCGACCGAGGACTCCCCGGGCGTCGCGCTCGGCGGTGACGAGGAGGTCGACGTCCGGCAGGAGCTCCTCGAAGCACGCGCTGGCCTCGTCGGGCGTCCAGAGCTTCGACCGGTAGTTCAGGTCGAACGCCGTCCGCGTGCCGGCCGCGGTGGCCTCCGCGAGGAGCGCCGCGGTCGTCTCCCGGAGCGTCTCCGAGAGCGCCGGGGTGATGCCGCTCGTGTAGAAGACCTCCGCGTCACGAATCGCCTCGAGGTCGACGTCGTCGACGGTAGCCGTCGTGATGGCCGCTCGCTCGCGGTCGTAGATGACGTCGGTCCCCCGCGGTTCGCCGCCGAACTCGAGGTAGTACGTCCCCTGTCGTCCGTCCGCCGAACGCGTGACGTTCGGCTCGACGCCGTGACGTCTGAGGTCGCCGGTGACGCGGCGGCCGAGCGGTGAGTCCGGCAGTTTCGAGAGCCACGTCGACTCGACGCCGAGTCGGGCCGCGGCGACCGCGACGTTGCTCTCTGCGCCCGCGGTTCGGAACGCCAGGTTCCGAGCGGTCTCGAGCCGTTCGCCGGCGGGTGGTGACAGTCGGACCATCGTCTCTCCGAAGGTGGCTAATGCTGGCATGGGTGCGGTACTGCGCAGGTCTCCGCACCCCGGCAAGAGCCTACCGATGCCGCGCCAGGGGCCGACCCGTCGCGTCGAAGGGGAGGATTAATCCGCTGGGTTGCGAAGGATTCCGTGATGACCGAAGCAGCACGGCGTATCCGCGAGACGGGGGTCGTCGCCATCCTGCGTGGGTTCGACGAGTCGACCTCGCTCCGGACGACAGCAGCACTGACACGGGGCGGGGTCCGCGCCGTCGAAATCACGGCGAACACCGAGGGGTTCCAGCACACGCTCGAAGCCGTATCGGCCTCGTGTGAGGACCAAGCGGTCTCGGTCGGGGCCGGGACCGTCCTCGACTCGGAGACGGCACAGACCGCAATCGCCTCCGGCGCGGAGTTCCTGGTCACCCCGACGTTCGACGAGGGCGTCGTCCGGACCGGGAACCGCTACGGCGTGCCGGTGCTGACGGGCGTCGCGACGCCGACCGAGGCGCTCTCCGCGTACGAGGCGGGGGCGACGATGTGTAAGGTCTTCCCGGCGAGTTCGCTGGGGCCGGGGTTCGTCGCGTCGCTGAGCGGGCCGCTCTCGCAGATTCCGCTCGTCCCCACGGGCGGTGTCAGCCGCGAGAACGCCCCCGCGTTCTTCGAGGCCGGTGCGGTGGCACTCGGCATCGGGAGCGCGATCGCGCCCACGGCCGCAGTCGAGACAGAAGACTTCGCCGAGGTCGAACGGCGTGCGTCCGAACTCCTCTCGGTCGCCCGAGACCACCGCTCGGTGTCGCGGGGATTCGCGTCCGAGGTGTCGACGAAGAACCCGTGATACACTAAAATAGTTGGAGACAAGAACGCACTGCCGTTCTCCATACACGGGTACGCCAGTCTGATTATGACCGGTCCAGCCGCGAGCAGTGCGCCGAAATATTTTGCGTGTTCGTACCCGTCACCGATAGATATACATCCGACATTTGTGCTGTACGCTATATAACTGCTAGTAACTGCAACTTTCTCCGAGAGATATGTCCGAACCGATATCATCTATTTAGTCTAATTAATTCTATCTAAATATACCATCCAGAATCGGCTCTGTGGTGGCTCTCGACCGTTCGTCGGGCGACGACACGCCCGAGACCGTCGGTGAACGCCGTCGCCTCCTCGGTGACGACGTCCAGCAGCGCTGTCGGGGCACTCACGCTGCCGACTGTCGGACGCCGTACGCAAACGCTCACAGGGACGCGCGAAGGAACCTCACGACTCCGGTCGTGGACGGAGTCCGACGAGTGATTCCCGCGCTCGGGCCGCCGACTCGCTGTGTCCCGTCGACCCGGTTCCGGACGTGACTCCAGCCCGTTTCAGCTCGTGGTGTCCCCGACGGAGCGCCGGAACGCCCCGAGCAGGAGGTTTCCGATAGCGCCGCTGACGCCGATGACGACGCCCAGCGTCGCGAGGTCGACGGCACCCAGGACGAGCCCACCGGCGTAGAGCGCGATGCCGAGCCCGGCGCCGGCCTGCAGGAGCCGCTCGCCCGCCTGTGCTGCGGAGCCGGTGAGAGAGTCGGACGCCGCGGACGACTCCCCCGAGTGTACGAGGCGCATACGACAGGGAACTACGACACGGATTGACTTGATGGTTGCTACCAGTTAGCATGAGTGGGTGAACGGCTGTCGGCGGCGACGACGGGGTGTGTCGGGGACGGCCTCCTCGGACACAATAGCTAACACACTACAGGCGAAGAGTGAGACGTATGTCCCAACAGATTTCAGACGTCCTCGACGTCGACGAGTTCACGCTGGGGCTCGTCGGTCCCGAACAGGAGTGGGCTGGAACCGTCCGCGACGGCGGGACCGTCCGAACGCACACGCCCGCAGGGTGTTGGGGGCCGATGATCACGCCGGAGTTCCGCGGGGGTCACGAGGTGACGCGGCCCATCGCCGTCGAGAACGCAGCGCCCGGCGACGCGCTCGTCGTCCGTATCAAGGACGTCGAGGTGACCAGTATCGCCACCAGCACCGGGAGCATGGCCGAGCGAGAGGGGGCGTTCGGCGACGACCCCTTCGTCGACCACCAGTGTCCGGAGTGTGGGACACCGTGGCCCGAGTCGGTCGTCGAGGGGACGGGCGAGGGCGCGATTCGCTGTGCGGAGTGCGGGGCGAACGCCTCGTCGTTCGGCTTCGAGTACGGCTACACCGTCGTCTTCGACGACGACCGGACCGTCGGCATCACCGTCGGCCACGAGGGGGCACACGACCTGGCCGAGCGGGCCGAGGAGGCGATGGCGCTCCCGGAGAACTCGCGTCAGCATCCCATTCTCCTGTACGAACCCGACGAGATGCCCGGCGCGCTCGGTCGCCTGCGGCCGTTCATCGGCAACATCGGGACGACGCCCGCGGTCGAACTCCCCGACTCGCACAACGCCGGCGACTTCGGGCAGTTCCTCATCGGTGCCGGCCACGACTGGGGCCTGCCCGACGAAGAAGCGCTCGAAGCCCGGACGGACGGGCATCTCGACTCGAACGACGTCCGCCCGGGGGCGACGCTCATCTGCCCCGTCCGCGTCGAGGGGGCCGGCCTCTACGTCGGCGACCTCCACGCGAACCAGGGCGACGGCGAGCTCTCCTTGCACACGACGGACGTGAGCGGCAGGACGGAACTCGAGGTCGAGGTCATCAAAGGACTCGACCTGCCGGGCCCGTTGCTCCTCCCGAACGAGGAGGACCTGCCCCACATCGCGAAGCCCTACACGGACGAGGAGCGGTCCGTCGGCGAGGCCCTCGCCGCCGAGTACGGCGTCGACCACCTCCACGACGCCGGACCGATACAGTTCATCGGTTCGGGGGCGACCATCAACGACGCGACACAGAACGCCTTCGACCGGGCGTGTGAGCTGTTCGGGATGAGCGAAGGGGAGGTCCGCTCGCGCTGTACCTTCACCGGCGGCGTCGAGATCGCCCGCCTCCCGGGCGTCGTCCAGCTGTCGATGCTCGCCCCGATGGCGGTGCTCGAAGACGTCGGCCTCGCCGACGTCGTCCGGGCACAGTACGGCCGTTAGCCGCCGCGCATCGCCGGGAACAGCTGCATCGACGCGACTCCGGCGACCGACTCGTCGAGACCGACCCGTTCCGCGTCGACCACCACGCGGACGCTCGGTCGCAACGCCCCCTCGTCGTCGGTCAGATGCGCGCCGGCACGGGGGTACGCGTCGACGAACGCGTCGAGTACGTCGCGAACCGTCTCGCCGGCCGCGTCGACCCGCACGGTCTTCTCGCCCGTCGCCGCCCGAAGCGGGCCGTACACGGTGAGTTCCATACGTAGCAGCCACTGCACACACGGGGATAACGTCCGGGGTGTCGCACGAGCCCGTCGTGGCGGGTCACTCGAGCTGGTGGTAGTCCAGCTCGAAGCCCGCGTCGAGCGCGGCCTGGACCGCGTCGCTCGGCTCGGGGACCGGCGCGGTGTCGAGTCGCATCGACCCGAGCGAGCCCCGGCTCACGACGATGTTGCGCTGCCACTCGTCGTGTTCGTCGGGGTAGTCGGTCCGGGCGTGTGCCCCACGCGACTCCGTCCGCATCGCGGCCCCGCGAAGGATGGCCTCGGCGACGTCGAGCGCGAAGGTGAGGTTCATCGCGAACTCGAACGAGCGGCTGGTGAGCCCGCCGACCGAGAGGTCTGCCGCACGGCGACGAATCGCGCGCACCTGTTCGAGCCCCTCCTGGAGCGTCTCTTGGTCGCGGAGGATGCCCGCGTGGTCCCACAGCACCGCCCGGAGGTCGTCCATGAGCGCCTCGGGGTCGTACGTCCCGTCGCTGTCTGCGAGTCGGCGCAGTGCGGCGAGGTGGACGCGTGCGTGGTCCGCGACGGTGTCACTCGCCGCTCGGTCGCGCTGGTCGAGGCGCTCGGCGATCGCCTCACCGGTGACCGCTCCGAAGGCGATGGTCTCTGCGAGGGAGTTCCCGCCCAGCCGGTTGGCCCCGTGGACCCCTGCCATCGTCTCGCCGATGGCGTACAGCCCCGAGATGTCCGTCTCGCCCGTCTCGTCGACGACGACGCCACCCATCCCGTAGTGGGCGGTCGGTGCGACCTCCACGGGGTCTTCGGCCAGGTCCACGCCCAGGTCGGCGAAGCGCTCGTACATCCGGGGGAGTCGCGCTCGGATGAACGACCGGTCGCGGTGTGAGATGTCGAGGAAGACACCACCCGCGTCGGTACCGCGGCCCTCGCTGATCTCCTGGGCGATGGCTCGAGCGACCACGTCCCGTGCGTCGAGTTCCATCTGGTCCGGCGAGTACCGCTCCATGAACCGCTCGCCGCCGGGAGAACGCCGTTCTCCCGAGCCACCACGCGTTTCACTCTCGGAGACCTCGTCGTTGAACAGCCGACCACCCTCACCGCGGACGGCCTCCGTGACGAGGCGGCCATCCCACTCCGCACCGTAGCGAGCGCCGACCATCCCCGTCGGGTGGAACTGGACGAACTCCATATCCATCAGCCGGGCACCGGCCTGGTACGCGAGCGCGGGCCCGTCGCCGGTGTTCTCGTCGTCCCGCGAGGAGTGGCGGTCGTAGAGGCTCGTGTACCCCCCGGCGGCGAGGACGACCGTCTCGGCCTCGAAGAGGACGAACTCGCCCGTGTCCATGTCGAAGCCAGCCGCGCCGTGGATACGCCCGTCGGATTCGAGCAGTCGCGTGATGTAGACGTTCTCGCGGTAGGGGATGGCCAGCGACTGGGCCCGCTCGACGAGCGTGTTCAAGAGTGACTCGCCGGTGTGGTCGCCCGCGAAGGCCGTCCGCCGGAACGACTGCGCGCCGAAGTAGCGCTGGTCGATGTCGCCCGCCGCGGTGCGGCTGTAGGGCATCCCCCACTCGTCGAGTTCGCGCAGGAGGCCGGGCATCCGCTTCGTGACCGTCTCGACCTTCGCCGGGTCGTTGAGGTGGTGGCCCTCGTTGATGGTGTCCGCCGCGTGGACGGTCCAGTCGTCTTCGGAGTCGTGCGTCCCGAGTGCCCCGTTGATGCCGCCGCGCGCCCACGTGGTGTGTGCGTCGCCGTGGCTCCGCTTCCCGATGACCAGCACCTCCTCGGGGTCGACCCCCTGTTCGACCAGTTCGATGGCCGCTCGCGCTCCCGCTGCACCCGCACCGATCACCAGCACGCCGAGGTCGACCGTCTCGTACGACACCGAATCCCGTCGGTCAGCGTCGGCTCTGTGGGGAGAACTCATCAGTTGAAACGAAGGGCCGAGCGGGCTTAAGCCCTTGGTGGGTGCGTGCCGAATAATCGTGCGCCTCAGACCTTTTCGACCCATTTTTCGACCAGTTCACGCCCGATAACTGTCCTGCGCGCACCGCTCCGTGGGGTGGGACGAAGCGTCCGCACGAGCCCCGTTCGTTCCCCGTCCCCTGCCGGGGCGTCTTCGGTTCGGGCGAGGGTTGATGTCGGGCCGCGTCGGCGGAACTATTGGCCTCCCCCGAGACAGTCGGTCACGATGGACGCACACCTCGACGACTTCTTCGACGACTTCACCCGTCGCGACTGGCAAACGCGCGACCCCGCGACCGTAGAGGACCCCGTCCGCGTCGCGGTCGTCGGTCTCGGCTGGTTCACACGTGGCTGGGCGCTCCCGGGTATCCAGCGCTCGGCGTTCACGGAGGCGACGGTGGTGACCGATGTCGACGACGACGCAGTCGAGCAGTTGGCCACCGAGCACGACCTCACCGGCGTCACCCCGGAGGCGTTCACCGACGGCGACGTCGCGGACGAGTACGACGCGGTGTACGTCGCGACGCCGAACGCGACCCACCTCGAGTATGTCGAGGCCGCGGCCGAACAGGGGAAGGCGGTCCTCTGTGAGAAACCGCTGGAGGCGACGCTGGAGCGGGCCGAGCGGCTGGTCGCCACGTGTGAGGCCGCGGACGTCCCACTCATGGTCGGCTATCGGATGCAGACGGACCCCGCGGTCCGTCGCGTGAAAGAGCTGCTCGACGAGGGGTTCATCGGCGACGTCGTCCACGTCCACGCCTCCATGTCACAGGTGATGCTCGGCGAACTGAGCGAGTCGACGGACCAGTGGCGGCTGGACCCGGCGCTCTCGGGCGGGTGTGCGCTGATGGACCTCGGGGTGTATCCGCTCAACACCACGCGGTTCGTCCTCGACGCCGACCCCGAACAGGTGACCGGTCACACCCGCTCGGTCCACGAGGCGTTCGGCGGGGTCGACGAGCACGCCTCGTTCGACCTGCAGTTCCCCGACGGGGTGCAGGCGCACTGTACCGTGAGCCAGAACGCACAGCACGCGAGCCGACTCGAACTCACCGGGACCGAGGGGAAACTCGTCCTCGACCCGGCCTTCTACGAACGGGAAGCCAGAGCGGTCACGGTCGTCCGCGGGGGGATGGAGGCCGCCCTCGAGTTCGACCCGGTCCACCAGCTCGAAGCGGAGTTCGCGTACTTCGGACACCACCTCCTGACGGCAACGCCCTTTCACCCCGACGGCGGGCACGCGCTGGTCGACATGCGCGTCTTGGACGCGGTCTACGAATCGGCCGAACGAGAGACGCCAGTCAGTCTCTCGGAGTGACCTGTTCGCTCGGTCAGCGATGCGAATCGACACCTGTGTCACTCGTCTCCGCGTCGTCGTCACGGAACTCGTACATGACGGTTCCGTCGATGACGGCATAGCGGTTCTGTTGGGCGTCGTGAATCACTCGCTTCTCCGAATCAATCGCGACGTCGACGAGCTCGACGAGGCTCTCGATGTGAACGTAGACCGTGGCCCCGTGAGCAGGGATGCGTCCCCGCGAGATCCACTCAGTATAGCGCAGCCGTTCGTACTCTCGGTTGAGGGAGTCGGCGTCACCGACGCTGCGGCGAACGGCGACGACGGCCGCGCCAGCGCCGAGCGCCACTGCGCCCATGCCGCCGAGCCAAGCCGGACGGCCGGGCGACTGTAACCATCCTCCCGTGCCGCCCTCGGTCCTGCCAGCCGACGGCTCGACCCAGTGAGTCACGGGTGTCGAGTGGTTCCGTGCCGTCGTCCGAGGCGTCTCGAACTCGTAGGCGTGGTCGGTAACGACGAGCGGAGCGCTCGCGTTAAGCCGGCCGGCGTAGGTTCCCGTGTCGTAGTGCACGTCGAAGACGACCCTCGCGGTGACGGTTCCAACCTGCCCCGCCTCCGCGCGTACAGTGGCCAACCGCCCACGACTGAGCCGTTCGACGTCGACCGTCGCCGTGGTCCGAGCGGTCCCCTTTCTCACCTCACGAGTCGTTGCGGCCAGTGTTCGTCGCTCCGTCCAGAAGGCCTCACCGTCCCGAGTCGCAGCGATTTCGAGCGTGAGCTCCTGGGAGATCGTGACGGGCCGGTCGTCGGGGACCCGCGTCATCCCTGACACCGTGAGGTTCGGCGTCGCCGCCAGGAGATAGACCGGCTGGTCAGCGACGACTGCCCCCGAGTCGTAGAGCGTGGTATTGCCGGTCACGACCGCGCCCGCCGTGAGCGACGACTGGACGCTCTGGATATCTGTCTGGACCGTCACTCGTTCCGGCTCCGGCGTGGCTGTGGCCACAGTCGCCGCCGCTGCGAAGCTGAGAAGACTGACGACGACCAGCGACACGATGACGACGCGACCGTACTTCACACAGAGGTACCGCGCGCGGAGTGAGAGTGAGCCGTTCACCTCGTCTCCCCCTCGGCGGCTGAACGGTTCTGCATGGACTGGCGTTGGTTTGCTACCGCAAAAGCACGCGCTAACCCTGACCTTCGCTCCCGACTTACCGCGAGGAAAGTCGGCTGTGGCCACGGCGTACACGCGAGCGGGCTGCCACCGTGTGGAGCCTCGACACAGGCGTGGGCTGACCTGTCTGCGAGCGAGCGGTCCCGCGTTGCGGTCTCATCTGTCGACAGCCAGCGTCACGGTGCCGCGTACACCGTCCCGTCGCCGTCGGCACTGTCGGTCACCTCGATCCGCGCGGTCCCGACCTCGCCGTCCGCGTCGAACAGTCGAATCGTGATGACGTACGTCTCTCCCTTCCGGTTGCCACCGCTCGCGAACTGGACGACGTCGTTCGGCGCCGTCGACGAGCGCATCTCGACCTCGTTGCGGTCGCGGTTGTCGAACTCGACAGTGACGCGCTCGAACGTCGTCTCGCGCGCGTCGACAACGTACTGGACCGTGTACCGCGCCTTCCGCGGCGGGCGCTGGTCGCTCTGGTCGACGACGCTGATGCTCGCGAACGAAGCGGACGCGCGCGTACAGCCACTGGCGTCGACGGTGGTCGACCGCTTCGCCGCGGCGCGGAGCTCCGTCTTGGCCGTCGTGGCGACGCTGAACGTGACGCTGTCGGGCGGCGTGCCACACCCCAGCGTCACCGTCGTGACCATCGACGCGCCAGGTGCGAGCAGGCCACGAGCGTTCGAAAGCGTCCCGCTACCACCGTCGAGTGTGACGACGGCCGTCACCGACTTGCTGAACCGGTTCGTGACGGTCACGAGTCGACTCTCGGTGCCCGCCGACACGCTCGGGGAGACGTCGAGTCCGAGCAAGCCGGTGGCGTCGCCGGTGACGGGCGCGGCCGACCCCCGAGCGAGCGTGGCGCTCGTGAACGCCGTGCTCGGCCCGATCGAGACGGCCCCTACTGCCGATACGAGTACGCACACCACGAGGAGCACCCTCAGCCACGGCAGACGGTGACCACGCGGCTGCCAGCGCCGCCTGCGCCTCATCGCCGCCTCCCGAGATGGTGCAACCGACGGCTCCGACTTCCCCGGAGTGGGGTCGCGGTGTCAACCAGCAGCCAGTAGAGGGCGGAGAACGAGCCGACGACGACCAGCACGGTCGACAGTGCGGCGACGAGTGGGTGGACCTCGTGCAGCGCAGCCACCACGCCGTAAGGGAGCGTCGCCGGGTACGGGGAGACGCTGAGCCGCGTTCGATGGGTACCGAGCGCCTCTTGCGGTGGGACGCTGACCGTCACCGTCCGGCTTGAGGTACTGTAGAACCGGTCCCAAATCCGGCCGGCGGGGTCACCGGAAGCAGGACGGGGTGCCGACGCCGCGTCGGTCGACGCGACGGAAACGAACTCCATGCCCTCTGTGTCGTACACGACGTGCGTCATCGACGTCCTCGCCAATTGGAGGTTGACCGTCTCGGTGTGTATCTGGCCGACGGTCAGCTGGCTGGGGCCTGCCGTCTCGGTCTCGACGACTTGATACGTCTGCGTCTGGCCGACCGCAGCCATCGAGACGAGCGCGACGCCGACGAGGACGGCGACGATAGCTGCGGGGAACACGACGTCTCGACCACGGACGACCACCGCTCGCATCCGTCGTCTGGAGCTGGACGTCCGCGTGACGTCGATGAGTCCGAGCCCGACCAGCACTCCAACGACCAGGTACCAGTACGCCTCTACGAGGGCGATTCCCGCACCGAGCCGCGGGACGACGACTGGCTCGCCACCGAGCGTCAGTACCGCGCCGACGACGTCGTCCCGCTGAACCGGCGGGTAGCCCGCCGCCTGGTCGGTCGAGGGGTTGGCGTCGCCCCGTGTGACGAGGCCGACGGCGGTCACAGCGGCCACCCGGTGGGTCACCAGTCCTGCTCGCTCCGGGGAGTCGTAGGTGACGATGTCGCCCGGTTCGATAGTGCCTGCGGGGACCAGCACGTACCCGTCGGTGGGCTCTAACGTCGGCGCCATACTGTCGGAGGTGACGTACGACAGATGGACTGGCGAAACTACCGGTGCGGCTAGCGCCAGCGCGACGGAGAGGAGTACGACGGCGAGCAGAACGGATCGGATCATCGGTGTCTCAAGCGGTGGGTGCCTCTGGATGGTCTGCCCGACAGACCGTGGTGGCCGGCCGACCGATACTGGGCCGGTCGGTGACAGTCGTGCAGGGCGGTCGTGTGGTGGTGGCCGCGCCGCGCGGTCGGTCGGCGATGGTTGTGTGGTCGGTCCGACCGCTCGTCAGTCGGTGTCAGTTCTCGTCGTCGATGGTGAAGCTGAGCGTCCCCGAGAGGTCTGTGTCCTCCTGCAGAACGCCCGCTTGACCGTGGCCGGTGTCGAGCACCACGACCACGTAGTACGTGGCGCTAGCTGGGGCGCTGATGGTCGCAGTCGTACCCTCCTCGTCGACAGTCCCAACGGACGAGCCCTCCGCGTCGTAGATTTCGAACTTGAGGTTCGCCGCGCTGTTGTCGTCGGTACCGTCGTACGAGACCGTGATGTCGTGTGTCGTGGCGTCGTTGTTCGTGAGCGTGAACGCCTGTGTGGTACTCGGTGACTGGCGGTCACCGAAGACGAACAGCGCGTCGGTGTTCGCGCCTTTCGCCGACCCGGCGGTGAGATCCATGGCGAGCTGCCCAGAGTCGTCTTCGAAGATGAGGTCGCCGGAGTTACCGTCGGTGAGCGAGAGCAACCCGTTCTGGTCTGCGACAACGTTCGCGTTCGCCTCGCGGTCGATACTCGCGGAGGTGAACGCACTCGCGCCGACTGCGGTCGTGGCGACGAGGACGAGTCCTGCCATGAGGACTGCGTGAGTGATTCGTATCATTACGACCGAACGGTTCCTCGCCCGAGCAATAAGTGTCTGCTTACTGATTTGTTTGCGGGTCGCTTACCGACAGGTTAGTGCGGGGGTTCTTGCTGTGATTGGACTGCGTCCGCCCCAATCAGTGGCGTCGAATCATTGGATCCTCGCCTCCGCGCGTGCGCGGCACGGACAGCGCCGGAGTGACACGAGGCTCCGGACCGACCGCGGCGGGCAACGCGTACCATTTCAGCCGTCTGTCGGGCGTCCAACGATGTTCAGACATTCATGTTATAGTGTCATTCTCTCACTACAGAAGGATTATAGCCAGAGAGATGTCATAGCTATCATGAATCATCCCCGAACGTGTTCGCCAGATGCAGACCCAGGGGAGTACCTCGGTGAGAGCGCTGCGCTGCTTTCGAAAAAGTGGCACCCACACGTCGTCCGGACGCTCGCTGCGGGGGACGGAATCGGATTCAGCGACTTGGAGGACCGACTCGACGGTATCTCGGCGAAGGTACTGACAGACGCCCTCGTCGAACTCCAGACGTACCAGGTTGTCGAACGAACCGAGGTGAGTCGCCGGCCACTGCGCGTTGCGTACTCATTGACCGAACGGGGCCACGCGCTGGCCGAGGTAATCGACGCCCTCGCCGAGTGGGGTGAGACGTACCTCGCAGCCGATGCCGACGAGCAGGTCGTACTCGTCGCGGAGGACAACAGGCGGCTCGCACAGATGCACGCGATTTGGCTCGAGGACGACTACACTGTCAGGACCGCTCACGACGGTGACGAAGCGCTCCGGGTGCTCGACGACGACGTCGACATCGTCGTCTTAGACCGCCGGATGCCGGGGACCTCCGGCGACGAGGTACTCAACTGGATCCGCGCTCAGCACTACGACTGTCGGGTCGCACTGCTGACGTCCGTCGAGCCCTCGTTCGACGTCGTCGACCTGGACTTCGACGCGTACATCTCGAAACCGATTCACGAGGCCGACCTCCGGGCAGTCGTTGCTGACCTCTTCGAGCGAAACGAAGCCGGCCGGGTGGTCAGACAGTACCGTGCACTCGAATCGAAACTGCACGCGCTCGAGGCTGAGCACTCGCGTGTCGCCCTCGAGGCGAGCGACGCGTACGGACGCCTCCGAGAGCGGTTCGAATCGCTCAGCGACCGACTCGACGAGACCGAGTCCGTCGACAAGACCGACCCTCGGCGTCCCGCACCGCTCGGTGCCGGGGGAGACAGATGAGTTCGGGATCGCACGACCCAACCGAATCGGCGCGCGTTCCCGACGACGTGTTCGGACGCATCGACGGCTCAATCTGTGGTCTCGACACCGACTGGCGGATAACGTCTTGTAGTCCACAGGCTGCGGCCCTCTTTGACCGCGATGCTGACGACCTCCTGGGAACCGTTATCTGGGAGGTGGCCCCGTGGCTCGCCGACCTCACCGTGAGCGACCCGCTCCGTCGTGCAGTCGACGCGGGTGCGCCGGCTCTGATCGACAGGGTCGACAACGCGCGAGCCGCGTGCCACGCGGTCCGGGTGTACCCCGGCCCCGACGGGACGACGCTCTGGTTCGACGAGTGGTCGACCGGTGGGACCACGCCGAGAGCGGCCGACACACGCTCAGCTTCGGCCGACACCAACGACGGTCAAACGCGCGCTTTCGGGCGTAACCGGGCACTCCGCGCGTTTCACGACATCGCGACCGACTCGACGCGGCCGTTCGAAGCCCAACTGCGAGCCGTCTTGGAACTCGGGGCGTCACACCTCGGACTTGACGTCGGTATCCTCGCTGAAATCGAGCCGCCGGTGTACACCGTCGGTCACGTCGTCACGCCAGCCGGGACTCCCGACACCGCAATCGGGACCGGAGATACGTTCGAGTTGACTGAGACCTTCTGTGCGTCTGTCGTCGAGTCGGACGAGGTGGTTGGTTTCCACAACGCGGGCGTGGAGGTCCAGCGACACCCGGCGTACCGTGAGTTCGGGCTCGAAGCCTACCTCGGCGCACCCGTCGTCCTCGACGGTGAACGGTACGGAACGGTCAACTTCTCCAGCCGTCAACCCCGAGCGACTCCGTTCTCCGAGAGCGAAGAGACGTTTGTTCGACTGGTCGCACAGTGGGTCGGCAAGGAACTGGGTCGACAGCGAGACCGCAGGGAGGTGCGTGCCGGTCGGGACCGTCTCCGTCAGATAATCGATATCCTGCCGCAGTTGGTGTTCGTCAAGGACGCCGGGGGGACGTTCCTCCTCGCAAACGAGGCGACGGCCGCAGCCTACGGCACCACCGTTGCCGAGTTGGAAGGATCGACCGATGCCGACTTCGCCAGCTCGCGGACAGAGGTCGAGCGATTCCGTGCTGACGACCGTGCGGTCATCGAATCCGGCGAGCCGAAACACATCGCCGAGGAGCCGTTGACGACCGCCGATGGCGAACGACGCGTCTACGAGACGACTAAAATCCCGTACGACCCCGTCGGGTCGACCGACCCGGCCGTCCTGGGTGTTGCGACCGACGTCACCGAACTCAGGCGCCGTGAGGAGGCGCTTGAGATGCAGTCGGCGGCGATGGAGGCGGCGATGGACGGCATCTCGGTCCTCGACACCGACGACGAGTACATCTACATGAATCAGGCACACGCCGGCATCTTTGAGTACGAGGCCGAGGAGCTCATCGGCAGCACTTGGCGACGGCTGTACGACGATGACGAGATCGAGCGGATCGAACGCGAGGTCTTCCCGGAGATCGAGTGTGCGGGCGAGTGGCGCGGTGAGACAATCGGCAGGAAACGCGACGGCAGTCCCGTCCGACAGGAGATCGCACTCTCGTTGCTCGACGACGGCAAACTCATCTGTACGAATCGCGACGTCACCGAACGCTACCGACGCGAACAGGACATCCGCGAGCTGAAAGAACAGCTCGACCGGGCCGTCGAGCGGGCGACCCTCGCCGACAGTACCCGTGCCGAGTTTCTCGACTCGCTGATGCAGATTGTCAACTCCAGTCAGACGGGTATCTGGCTCGGGACGGCGGACATGACCGAGGTACTCTACGTCAACGACACGATTGCGGAGACGACCGGCCTCTCCAAACAGGAACTCTACGACGACCTGACGGCGTATTTCTCGTGTGTCCACCCCGACGATCGACGCGAACAACTCGAGATGACGACCCGGATGGCACAGTGGGCCGACGAGAACGACCCACCAGCGGAGATACAAGACGACTACCGCATCTACGACACCAAAGGCGACCTCCGGTACCTCTCGAACCTCACGTTCCCGATTTTCGACGCGGAGAACCGCGTCGCACAGTGGGTTGGGTTCGCCCGGGACATAACCGAGCGAAAGCGTCTAGAACAGTCGCTCCGAGAGAGCGAGCAGTCACTCCGGGAGGTCACCGCGGTCGCTGCCGACGCCGACCGCGACTTCGGGACGAAACTGGCGTCGGTGCTCCGCCTCGGCTGTGACCGACTGGGTGTCGACCACGGCTTCCTGACCCGTGTCGACGACGACCGCCAACACGTCGTCGAGGCGTGGGGTGACCATCCGGACCTCCAGCCCGGCACGTCAGTCCCACTGAGTGAGACGTACTGTCGCCGGACGGTCGAGACCGGCGGCGTCTTCCACGTCCGAAGCGCCGCCGACGAGGGGTGGGAAGACGACCCGGCATACGAGGCGTTCGGTCTCGGCTGTTATCTCGGTGGGACGGTCGTCGTCGACGGGGACGTGTATGGAACGCTCTGCTTCGCTGACCACGACAACCGGACACACCCGTTCGACGAGACGGAGCGGGCGTTCGCCGACCTGCTCGTCCAGTGGGTCGGGTACGAACTCGCCGGTGACGCGGTAGAGACGAAGCTCCGGCGCCTCAACGAGACCGCCCAGCGACTCCTGACGACCGGCGACGCGGACGAGATTGCCCGCATCGCCATCGAGAGCGCACAGTCGGTCCTCGAACTCCCGATAACAGGCGTCTGGTGGCACGACGAGCCGACGAACTCGCTCGCCCCCGCAGTGATGACCGACGCGGCGGCGGAGGTGGTCGGCGACCAGCCGACGTTCGTGCGGAACGAGGCGCTGGCCTGGGAGTCGTTCGCGCGGAACGAGCCGCTCGTCTACGACGACCTCCAGTCGGTCGACGGTCGGTACAACGACGAGACGCTGTTGCAGTCGGAGATGATCGTGCCCCTTGGCGGCCACGGCGTGCTGGTCAGTGCGTCGACTGTGAGCCGCGCCATCTCTGCGACCGACAGAGAACTGCTCACGATTCTCGCGGCGACTGTCGAGGAGGCACTGAATCGCGCAGAGCACGAGCGACTCCTCTACGAGACGCGTGCCCAGCTCGAACGATCGAACGAGGAGCTCGAACAGTTCGCCTACGCGGCATCCCACGACCTTCAGGAGCCGCTTCGGACCGTCTCGAGTTACCTCACACTGATCGAACGGCGCTACCGCGACGAACTCGACGCCGACGCAGAGACGTTCATCGACTTCGCCGTGGATGGCGCCGACCGGATGCGAGAGATGATTCAGGCACTATTGGCCTACTCGCGGGTGACGACGAGCGATGCCGCGTTCGAGCCGGTCGAGATGGCCACCGTGTTCGAGCAGGTCGGGAGAAACCTCGAGTTGATGATCGACGAGTCGAACGCGACCGTCAGCTTCCCCTCGTCTGCAGGTGCTGTCGCCGGCGACGAGAGCCAACTCGTCCAACTGTTCCAGAACCTCGTCGAGAACGCTATCAAGTACAGCGAAGACGACGCCCGTGTCGCCGTCTCCGTCGACCACGACGGCGACGTCGTGGAGTACGCCGTCACGGACAACGGAATCGGCATTGACCCCGACAGACTTGACGACGTCTTCGAGGTGTTCAGGCGACTCCACACCCGTGAGGAGTTCGCCGGTACCGGTATCGGCCTCTCGGTCTGTCGAAAAATCGTCGACCACCACGGTGGGACGATCCGAGCTGAATCCACTCCCGGCCGTGGGTCGACGTTCCGAGTCAGGCTCCAGCGGAAGCGAGCGCCGTGACCGACTGCGTGCTGCCAGCAGACGGGGCGTGCCTCCTCGTCTTCGAGGACAACCCCGGCGACGTCCACCTCATTGAGGAGGGCGTCGCGGCTGCGCCGACCGACGTCACAGTTCAGGTCATTGCCAACGGGACAGACGCGATCGAGTGGCTCGCCGCCGACCGTCGCCCCGTCGACTTCGACCTCGACCTCGTATTGCTCGACCTGAACCTCCCGGGCCGGTCCGGACTCGAGGTCCTCGACGCGCTTCGTGACCGCGCGTCGAGCCACACGCCCGTAGTCGTCCTGTCGAGTTCGGAAAACCCAGAGGATATTGCCGCCGCATACAAAGCAGGAGCTAACGCCTACGTTATGAAGCCAACCGACCCGGACACGTTCATCGAGACTGTCGTCGCGACGATGCGGTTCTGGATTCCGGAGGTGACCCCTTCGACACATGACTGACGTGGCACCCGAACGAATCCTGCTCGTCGAGGACAACGAAAGCGACGCACGCCTCATCGAGGAGTACCTCCGAGAGGAACACTGGCCCGGCCTCGAGGGGAGGCCCGAACTCCACCGGGTCGAACGCTTGGACGGGGCCCTTGCCACAGCTGGTGAGGAGGTCGATCTCGTCTTGCTCGACCTCGAACTCCCGGACAGTTCGGGGCTGGAAACCCTTGCGGCGATGCTCGACGCCTCCGGCGATGAACCGGTCGTCGTGCTCACTGGTCTCGATGACGAACGCGTCGGAATCGAGGCCGTCGAACGTGGGGCCCAAGACTACGTCATCAAGTCGGACCTCACGCCGAAACTCCTCAGACGGACACTCCAGTACGCCGTCGAGCGCGAACGTCGCGAACGGGAACTTGCCCGCCGAAACGAGGAACTCGCGCTGTTGAACCGCATCGTCCGGCACGACATCAAGAACGACGTCTCGGTCATCATCGGCTGGGGTGACCGCCTTCACGACCACGTCGACCCGGCGGGCGAGGAGTACCTCGAGTTCATCATCAATTCCGGACAGCACATCAACGGAATCGCCCAGACCGTCGGCGACTTCCTCGAGATGCTCGAATCCGATAGCGACCCCGACCTCCACGCCGTCGACCTCGGTCGACTGCTCGAGACCGAGATCGCAAAAATCCAGTCGACACACGAGGACGCGGTCGTCACTGTCGACAGCGCTCTCCCACACGGGATCGACGTCGCAGCGACTGAACTCCTCACCTCCGTCTTCGGCAACCTCCTGACGAACGCCGTCGTCCACAACGATACGGACGCGCCCGAGGTCGTCGTGTCAGTCACAGTCGACCCCGACACCGTGACGGTTCGAATCGCCGACAACGGCCCGGGTATCCCCGACAGTCGCAAGGACGTCATCTTCGGCCGCGGCGAGATGGGGTTGGAGAGCCCCGGGTCCGGTCTCGGGCTCTATCTGGTCGACACACTCGTCGACATATACGACGGCTCCGTCCACGTCGAGGACCGCACCCAGGTCGAAGACAGCCAGGGAGAAGAATACGTGGACACGACCCCGACTGACACCGACGGAGACAGTCCAACGGGCAGCGTCCTCGTCGTCACGCTCGACCGGGCCCGCGACGAGCCGTCACGTCAGACGTTCGGATAGCGGTCTCCCGCCTTCCGTCACTCGATCCACATCGAGTCCCCGTCCTGGTTCTCGCTCACCGGTTGATGCCGTACGTGTCCCCCGTCCAGTCACGCGCGGGCGTGTCGTACACCGGCTGGTCGCGGTCGCGGTCGTCGAGGCGGCTTCGGTCCGCGTCGTCCAGTTCCCAGTCGAGTTCCAGGTTCTGCCGGACGTGCGCCGGCGAGGAGGACTTCGGCAGGACGACCACGTCGCGGTCGAGCGCCCACCGGAGGACGACCTGTGCCGCGGACGTGTCGTACTTCTGGGCCAGTTCGCGTACCACCTCGTCAGCGAATATCTCGGTCCGCGCGAGCGGTGCCGCGGCCTCGACCACGGTCTCGGTGTCGCGGCAGTAGTCGACGAGGTCGGGCCGCTGGAACCACGGGTGGAACTCGACCTGGTTCACCGCGATGGGGACGTCGCTGACGTGGTGGGCACAGCTGAGCTGGTAGGCGCTGAAGTTCGACACGCCGACGTTTCGGACCAGCCCGCGGTCCGACAGCGTCGCCATCGCGTCCAGTGACTCCCGCAGCGAGATGGCCGGGTTCGGCCAGTGGATGAGGTACAGGTCCAGGTACTCCGTTCCCAGTCGGTCGAGCGAGGCCTCACACGCCTCGATGAGCGAGTCGTAGGTGAGGTTCTTCGGGAGGACCTTCGAGGTGAGAAAGACGTCGTCGCGGTCGTGTTCGGACTCGGCGAGCGCCTCGCCGATACCGCGTTCGTTGCGGTAGCCCTCGGCGGTGTCGACGTGCGTGTAGCCCGCGTCCAGCGCCGCGTGGACGCTCTCTTTCGCCGTCTCGTCGTCGAGTTTCCAGGTCCCGAGGCCGACCGCGGGGAGTTCGTCGCCGCTCGGGAGCGTGTGTGTGGGAACTGCCATGTGCCGGCTGTTCGTTCCCGCCGTCGGATGAAGATACGGGTCGGAGCAGTCGACGTGGGTATCTCGCGCCCAGGCCTGGACGCCTCCCCGACTCAGTCGTCGAGCGGCGGCGTCGTCGCCGGTGGCACGCGCGCGGGCGCGACCTGCTCGAACGAGTGCGCGAGCGACAGGAGGGTCGACTCGTCGTACGGCTTCCCGATGAGTTCGACTCCGACCGGGTGGCCGTCGTCGGTCAGTCCCGCGGGGACCGAGACAGCACAGAGCCCCGACTGCGAGGCGAGGATGGTGTTGGTCGGGAACGTCATCGTGTCGAGTTCGCCCGCTTCGATGGCCGCCGCCGTCGGCGGGATGACCTGGGCGTCGGGACAGAGCAGGACATCGAGGTCGTGTGCGGCGTAGACGTTCAGGACCGCCCGCTGGAACGCGGACTGAGCGGCGACGGCCTCCCAGTAGCCGGGGTCGTCCGTGGGGTCCTCCGGCCCGTTCTCGGCGATGCCGATGAACAGGTCGAGGACCTCGTGGTACTGCCCCGACTCGTACAGTTCCGACACCGAGCCGACGGGGGCGTCCTCGCGCGCGGCGAAGAACTCGTTCAGGTCGCGCTTGGACTGGGCGATGTAGAGCAGCGTGGCCTCGAAGTGCTCGCCGAGGTTCGGAATCGAGACCGGGTCGACCAGTTCGGCCCCGGCGTCGGCCATCGTCTCGACCGCCTCGTCGACTTTCCGCGTGACGGGGCCGCTGTCGGGGGCGTCCCTGTCGCCGAACAGGTCACGGAGGACACCGATGCGGGCCCCCGCGAGCGCGTTCGCATCGAGCGAGTCGGTGTAGTGGCCGGCGGCCTCAGTGAGTTCGTTCACCGCGGTGTACTCGTCGGCCGCGTCGTAGCCGACCGTCGCGTCGAGGACCTGTGCCAACTCCTTCGCCGTGCGCGCCATCGGGCCCGGGGTGTCCTGCGAGACGACGAGCGGCGACATCCCGGTCCGCGGGAGCAGCCCCGGCGTCACGCGGATGCCGAAGAGGTTGGTGTACGCGGCCGGGAGGCGGATGGAGCCGCCGGTGTCCTCGCCGATGCCGACCGTGCCGAGGTTGGCCGCGACGGCCGCGCCGGTCCCGCTCGACGACCCGCCGGGGTCGCGGTCGAGGTCGTACGGGTTCTTGGTGCGTCCGATGACCGACGAGTAGCCGAACCACGAGGTGGCCCAGTCGGGGAGGTTCGTCTTCGCGAGGATGACTGCCCCGGCGTCCTCGAGTCGCGTGACGAGCGTCGCGTTCTCCGTGGGCACGTAATCGGCGAAGGCCTCGGAACCGAACGTCGTCGTGATTCCGGCCGTCTCGACCTGGTCTTTGACGACGATGGGGATGCCGTGAAGCGGGCCCACGAAGCCGCTCTCGTCGAAGGCGGCGTCGAGTTCGTCCGCCCGCGCCCTCGCGTTCGGATTGACGGTGACGATGGCGTTGAGTGCGGGACCGTTCTCGTCGTAGGCCTCGATGCGGTCGAGATACGCTTCGACGAGTTCGCGGCAGGTGAGTTCGCCGCCCTCGTACGCGACGTGGATGTCGTCGATGGTCGCCTCGGTGATGTCGTTCATGATTGAATCTCAGTGCGCACCATCTCATGTCGACGGGATACCATAACTGTTCGTGCCGCCTCGCGGTCGTCGGCCCGGTCGTGCGTTCCGCGACGGCGCGGTGGCTGTCCGCTGTCGTCGGTGGCAGGCGCGTGTCGTCCCGGTTGGTCAGCATTCGACGGGGCGACGCCACCGAGACGGACGCGGGGTCGGTCCAGCGAGACGGACGGACAGCGAGACAGCGCCGCTGTCCTCGTCGGCCGTCAGTTCGACGCGGTCGAGTCGGTCGCGTTTGTCTCTGTCGCGGTCGAATCGGTCGCGTTTGTCTCTGTCGCGGTCGAATCGGTCGCAGTCGCGTTCGCGTTCGTGGTCGTAGTCGTGGTGGTGTTCGACTGTTCGGTCTGTGCCTGCGCCTGCTGTTGTTGCCGCTGGGCCTGCTGTCGTGCCTGCTGGAACGTCTCCGCGGCGAGCAGCGCGTTCACCGACCCGAACGACAGCGTGTCGAGGACCGCGGTCGCAGACCCCTCGACCAGGAAGACGCCGAACTGGTCGACGCTGTCGACGACCGAGAGCGACGCCGTCGACTCGACGCGGTCGGTGAACGAGGCCACGGCGTTCGAGAGCAGTTCCTGCTGTGTCGCCTGGTACTGCTGTTGGGCCTCGCTTCGGGTGAGGTTGCCCGCGCGGAGTTCCGACGAGATCTCCTGCTGGCGGCGCTGGAGTGCCTGCTGGTCGGCCTGGAGGGCGACGGTCACCCGACGGGTGCCGCCTTCGGAACCCGCCGCAGTGGCGGTCTCCGCCGTCGTCTGCGGCGCGGCGTCGTCTTGGAGGGCGCTACAGCCAGCGAGCGAGAGTGCGGTCCCGGTTCCGGCGAGTTCCAGAAACCGGCGGCGACCTGTGTCGAAGTCCATCGCCTAGGCCCTGCGGACGACCGCTGAAAACGACACCGAAACGTCGAGCGTCGCCAGACGAAGCAGTTTTATCCCACTATCGTGACATCTCCACTGCGTATGCCCGACTGTGGTCCCCTCCATCCGACCGAACAGTTCCGATGCCTTCCCGACGGGGTGTCGACTCGATGACGCTCTATGCGCTCGACGACATCGAAGATGCCATCGACGCCACCAGAGAGTTCCTCTGGCCCATCGAGCGGGGACGGTGGCTCCGACTCGCCGTCGTCCTCTTTTTCACCGGCGGCGTCGGTGGGTTCAACCCGTTCCAGTTCTCGGGGAGCAGCACGCCGTCGACACCCAGCACCCCGGGGCCGGGCCCGACGCCGAGTCCCGAACTCCCGTCGCTGGGCACCCCCGAGGTCGCCATCATCGCGGCCATCATCGCCATCATCGCGCTCGTCTTCCTCGGCTTTCTCTTCGTGGGGTCGGTCATGGAGTTCGTCTTCGTCCAGTCCCTGCGAGAAGAGGCGGTCAGCATCAGGCAGTACTGGCGCGAGCACTGGCGGAAGGGCCTCCGCCTCTTCGGGTTCCGACTCGCCCTCTCGGTCGTCACCATCGGCGTGGTCGGCGGCGTCCTCGTCGCCGTGTTCGCCCCCGTCTTCCTGGGTGGGGAGGTCGCCGCGCTCGGCCTCTTGTTCCTCGCCGTGCCCGTCCTCGTCTTAGTCGTGATTCTCAGCGGCATCCTCGACGGCTTCACCACGATGTTCGTCGTCCCGGTGATGCTGCTCGAAGCGCGCGGCGTGCTCGCGTCGTGGCGGCGGTTCTGGCCCACGGTGCGGCGCGAGTGGAAGCAGTACCTCGCGTACCTGTTCATGTCTCTCGTGTTGGCCCTCGCGGGCGGTATCGTCACCGCGCTGGCGACGCTGGTCGGGGCGATCGCCGTCGGCATCCCCCTCGCCATCGTCGGCCTCGTCGGTGGGGCCCTCCTCGGCGTCGTCCACGTCGTGGGGTGGGTCCTCATCGGCCTCGCCGTCGCGCTGTTCGTCGTCGCGCTGTTCGTCCTCACCCTGCTCGTCGCCGTCCCGGTCCAGACGTTCCTGCGCTACTACGCGCTGTTGGTCCTCGGCGACACGAACGAGGCGTTCGACGTGATTCCCGAACGGAGACGGGCGATCCGGAGCGACCCGTCGACGGCCGACGGCTGAGGACGCGCTCTCGCCGCCCGCTGACGCCGCGGCGATGTCACGCCGTGCGCCTCGCTCTCTCTCTCTCTTGCGTAAGGCACACGTGCGCACATTAATGACGCCTCGATGTCAACTAGCCGTGTATGAATTTCGATACGTTCACCGGCACGGTCCAGCACCGACTCGAACTGCCCGGGACCGGCGAGACGGTCCGCGCCATCCGAGCGACGCTCTTGACCCTGGGACAGCGAATCCCGGCGGGCGGGGCGGAGGACCTCGCGGCGTCGCTCCCGATGGAGATCAACTGGTACCTGACCGGGGCCGTCGAGACACACAGCCAGCGGTTCGACTGGCACGAATTCGTCGACCGGGTCGCCGCCATCGAGGGGGTCGACCCGTCGACGGCGGCGTATCACGCACAGGTCATCGTCGACCTGGTGGCCACGCTCGTCCCGGCGTCGGACTTCCAGCAGCTCCGCAACCAGCTCCCCGAGGCCGAGGACGACGAGAACTGGCAGAAGCTGTTCGCCGTCGTCGACGCGGGCGGGTGGGAGGGGACCCGAGGAGACACGGACGGCTGAGCGGCGGTGGCCGGACTCACCAGCGGATGTCCGGCAGAGCCCCACGGCGTTAGCTGTGGGCGGAGTCCGACCCGACCGTTCACCCGGACGTCTCCGAACCGGCCGGGGCAGTCTGGACGTACCAGCCGGCGGCGGCGAGCACCGAGCCCAACACGCCCGCGACGACGTCGGCAGGCTCGAACGCGCGGCCGGGTACGTACGTCTGGAGTCGCCCCGTGACGAGGCTGTGCACTGTCGAGAGACAGACCGCACCGACGGCGGCCTCCCCGCGAGAGCACCGCCTCGTACTGAGTGCCTCGGCGAGCACCGCGGCGTACCCCGCGTGTCCCACCAAGTGCAAGAACTTGTCCGGCCCCAGCCACTCCCACTCCGGGTGTCGCTCGAGCGGTGACGGCACGAGCGATGCGACGAGGAGGACGAGTGTGAGCCCGACTGCACACAGCCACTCCGAGCAGCGACGACCCATACCATCGCTCTGCGCTCTGGGCTCTTTGCTGTCGGGGTCGTCGCAAGAAGCGAGGTCGGCGGCGGCGCTCACTCGATCTCGATCTGCCGGGCCGCTTCCACCTCGAGCTTCGGCATCGTGATGGTCAGCACGCCGTTTTTCATCGTCGCCGCGACGTTCTCCGTGTCGACCTCGTCGGGCAGTTGGATGGACCGCTGCATGGACTCGTGTCGCCGCTCGCGGCGGATGTAGTTCTCCTCCGCCTCGTCGACGGCGGCCTCGCGCTCGGCGTCGATCCGGAGTGTGTGGTTCGTGACCTGGATGTCGACGTCGTCACGCTCGTACCCCGGCAGGTCGACGCTCACGACGAACTCCTCGTCGTGTTCGACGAGGTCGACAGCCATCGACTCGAGCGGCGACGTCCCCTGGAACGGCTCGATGCCACCCCACCGGGTCGACGCCTCCCCGAACTGCCGGCTCATCCGGTCGAACAGTCGCTCCAGTTCCTCGAACGGGTTGGTGCGTTCGTTCATGTCATTCACCCCATTTAGTTGATACGACGGTGGTTCGCATAAATCTGCGGTCGGTTCTCACGACGTTGAAACGACTCTCTCTCACGCACAGCAGTCCGTTATCCGAACCGATACAGTCTCTCTTAGTGATATTTATCGGAGCTGGCGTCGGACACAGCGGGCGACCGATGCGCGTGCGCACCCCGCCGACGGCGGTGCGTATTTGTCATCGTCGCGCCAAGTGTTGTGGGGAGACGAGTCCATGAGTGTCCAGTCACGGAGCCGAGACGAGTGCGAGGCGGAACGACCGGGGGCGGCGAGCCGTCGTTCCCGACACTGGTGCGGACGCGGTGGGCGGTGGACCGGAGGGCACGTCGATGTTTGACGACCGCACCGATGCGGGACGACAGCTCGCCGACCTCATCGAGGGCCACGACGTCGAGGCCGACGTCGTGTTGGCGATTCCGCGCGGTGGCCTCCCGGTGGGGCGCGCCGTCGCCGACGCCTTGGCGGTCCCGCTCGACATCGTCGCGGCCCGGAAGCTCGGCGCGCCGGGCAACCCCGAGTTCGCTATCGGGGCCGTCGCGTCCGACGGGACGGTCTTCTTGAACGACGAGTACATCGACCAACTCGGCGTCGACGAGTCGTACGTCGACGACGCCATCGAACGCGAGCGCGCGGCCGCACAGGAGAAAGTCGACCGCTATCGGGGCGACCGACCTCCGCTCGACCTGCACGACAAGACCGTCGTCGTCGTCGACGACGGGGTCGCGACCGGTGCCACGACGATCGCGTGCCTGCGCCAGATTCGTGAGGCGGGCGCGGCGCGCGTCGTCCTCGCCGTCCCCGTCGGCCCCCCGGATACGATCGAGCGGCTCGGCGCGGAGGCAGACGAGGTCCTCTGCGTGGAGACGCCACCCTCGTTCATGGCCGTCGGGCAGTTCTACGCGTCGTTCACGCAGGTGTCGGACGACGAGGCGATGCGCTACCTCGACTAACGAGGCGCTGCGGCGCGTCGACTCCCGTCCCAGCCGCGCCCATCCGTACGGGACACCCGACCCGTCGGCGAGGGGCGGCCACATATTTATTCTCGTCTGACAACTCTGTGCTATGGCACTCGACGTGGAGACACCGACCCCCCCGGACCTGACGAACCGTGGCCTGCCCGCCGACGTCGACCCCGATGAGGCCGGCGGGGACGAGGCCGACCGCTACCGCGAGGCCGTCGAGGACGTGCTGCTCGACGGGGCGTGGGAGGAGGCGTTCAACGAGTGGGCCGCGTACGCGGACCTCTCGGAGGCGGAGTATCGAACCGTCAACGACGCGGGGCTGTTCACGGCGCTGGACTTCTACTGGGACCCCGCCGAGGAGCGACTCCGCGCGGAGGTGCCGCCTCCCCCTGACGCCTGGGCGGACGGGGGCGAGTTCGCGGCGCGGGTGACGGCGGAACTGACGGACCTCGCGGACACGGTGCTCGAACTCCTCGAGAGCACCTACGGGGACTGGAGCGAGGTAGGACCCGACGACGACGTCTGGGCGGGACAGTTCGAAGACGAGACGTCCGGCGAGTGAGGTGGCCGGCCTCTGTGTCCCCTGGTCGTTTCGGAACAAACCGGGAGTCGACGATAGGGCGCTCACACTGCCGACAGCGACGCACCAGCCGAGCACGCTCGCTGTCGTATTCGAGCCGAACAGACCAGCCGAGACCGACACACACAGTTTTGCGGACGGCGCGCGACGGCCGTGGTATGACTGACGCGGATGCCGTCGACATGTCGTACACGCGACTCGGACGCACCGGCCTCGAGGTCTCACGGCTCTGTCTCGGCTGTATGAACTTCGGCTCCGGCCAGGAGTGGATGATCGGCGACCGCGAGCGGTCCATCGACCTCATCCGCGAGGCGCTCGATGCGGGGGTGAACTTCCTCGATACGGCGAACGCCTACTCACGAGGGGAGTCCGAGGAGATCGTCGGGGAGGCAATCGAGGGGTACGACCGCGAGGAACTCGTCCTCGCGACGAAGGTGTACTTCCCGATGGGTGAGGGGCCGAACAAGTCGGGACTCTCCCGCAAACACATCCTCGACCAGGTCGAGCGCTCTCTCGACCGACTCGGGACGGACTACATCGACCTCTACCAGATCCACCGGTGGGACTCCGCGGTCCCGATCGAAGAGACGCTCTCAGCGCTCGATTCCCTCGTCGAGTCGGGAACAGTGCGGTATCTCGGCGCTTCGACCATGTCGGCGTACCGGTTCACCAGAGCACTGTACACCGCCGACGTCGAGGGGTACGAGCGCTTCGCCTGTATGCAGCCCGAGTACAATGCCGTCGACCGACACGAAGAGGCGAACCTCCTTCCCGTCTGTACGGGCGAGGGCGTCGGCGTCATCCCGTGGTCGCCGCTCGCCGGCGGCTTCCTCACCGGCAAGTACAGCCGTGACGCCGACATCCCCGACGGGACGCGCGCGGAGACCGACGAGTACACCGAGAACCGATTCACCGACGAGAACTGGGCTGTCCTCGACGCGATCCGGGAGGTCGCAGACGAGGTCGACGCCACGCCTGCGCAGGTGTCGCTCGCGTGGCTCCTCCACAAAGACGTCGTCGACGCGCCCATCGTCGGCCCCCGCACCGAGCGGCACCTCCACGAGAACCTCGCGGCCGTCGAGGTCGACCTCACCGACGACCAGCTCGAACGGATCGAGGCACCGAAGACGCCGCGATGGCCCGCACCGGGGAAAGACTGACCTCGACGGGGTCTCTGAGCGGTGACTCGGCAGGGTGAGCCGAGCGGGACAGCGTGGGGCGAACGATGCATGGTCGTCAGTCGAAACGTCCTCGTTTCGAGTGGCGCCCGTCCGCTATCCCTACCGGGGTGACCTCGCGGACCCTTGTAAGCGTTCGCCGCCGGCTATCACGCTTGATGACCGGAGCGGCTCGGAGACTCCACCGGAAGGCTCGCGGTGGGTCCTGGCCCGTCGCCGTGCGTGAATCGTAACACTCCAGCCGATCGCCTCCCACCCGTCGCGTGTGGCTCCCTCGACGACACACGGACGAGAGCTGTGGGTCATCGTCGCGGCTGCGACGCTGACCGTCATGGCCGGCGCTATCGTCGCGCCCGTCGTCCCGCAGATTCAGCGCGAACTCGGTGTCTCGGGGACGGCGGCCGGCCTCATCATCACGACACACGGCGGGGTGATTGTCCTCGCGAGCCCGCTGGTGGGTGCGCTCGTCGACCGGGTCGGCCCCCGTCGCCCGTTCGTCGGCGGCCTCGTCGTCTACGGACTCGGCGGCGGCGCGGGGTTCGTGGCCGACGGCTTCGGCCCGCTGCTCGCGTCTCGCGTCGTCCTCGGCGTCGGGACAGCGGCCGTCTACACCGCGGTGACAGTCCTCATCTACGACCTGTACGAGGGGCAGGCGATGGAACGCGCCCTCGGCTACCGGAGCAGCGCGAACAGCCTCGGTGCGGCCGTCTGGCCGCTCGTGGGCGGGGCGGCCGGTGTCGTCGCGTGGAACGTCCCGTTCGGTATCTACCTCGTCGCGCTCCCGCTCGGACTCGTCGCCGCGGCGACGGTCCCCGAGACGCGGTCGACACCGGACGGGACGAGCGAAGCCGGAGGCAGCGCGGGGTCCAGAGCGAGCCTGTCGACGCGGCTCGCCGCGACGCTCGCGACGTTCCGCGACCGACCAGGGCTGCCGCTCGTGTATCTCCTCGCGTTCGGCGCGAACGCGTTACTGTACGTCGTCGTGGTGTTCTACCCGCAGTTCCTCTCCCGCGTCGGCGTGTCGTCCTCGTTCGCGATCAGCCTCTACCTCGCCGCGAACGGTGCTGCGGGTGGCGTCGCGGCCGTCGGCTACGATCGACTCGTCGACCGCGCCGCCCGTTCGACACTGGTTCTCGTCGCGCTCGTGTGCTGGACTGTCGGGTTCGCCCTCGCCGCAGTCGTCGAGACGCGCGCCGGGGCCGTCGTCCCCGTCGTCCTGCTCGGACTCGGCGTCGGACTGGTGTTCCCGTCGACGTTCGCCTGGGTCGAGCGGTTCGCGCCCGCCGAGAAGACGGGGCAGTTCAGTTCGTACATCGCGTCGTTCGGGTACACCGGGCAGTTCCTCTCGCCGCTTCTCTTCGGCCCGCTCGTCCCGCTCGTCGGCGTTCGCGGCGTGTTCGGTGCCGCGGCGGGCGTGGCCGGCGTCGGCGCGCTCGGTCTCGGCGTCTGGGCGTGGCGTCGCGCCAGCGCCGTGGCTGACGCGTGACGCCTGGTGTGGAACGACCCGGAGCGAACCTGGCTGCGCTGGTGCGGGAGATGCGACGACGTCGGCGTTACTCCGCCTCGCGCGCCTCTTGGAGTCGCTTCTCGGCCTCGTCTCTGTCCTCGGGGTAGCCGATGTCCATCCGCCACCCCTCCAGTTTGATGGCGTCGATGGTCCGCCCCGAGCGGATGAGCAGGTCGATGGCCTCACTGATCTCGTACTCGCCGCGGTTCGAGGGCTGGACGAGGTGACAGGCGTGGAAGATGGCGGGCGTGAAGGTGTAGAATCCGGTCATCACCAGGTTCGACGGCGGGTCGTCGGGCTTCTCGATGACCTCGACGATCTCGCCGTACTTGTTGGTGTCACAGACCCCGTACCGAGAGGCGTCTTCCCACGGCACCTCCTCGACGAGGAACGCCGCGTCGGCGCGGTCTTCTTGCTGCCGGCGGACGACGTCCTTGAGGTTCGCGTTGAAGATGTTGTCGCCGAGAATGAGCATGAAGTCGTCGTCGATGTGGTCCTCGACGGTGAGCAACGCGTGGGCGAGCCCGTTCTGCTCGCGCTGGTGGCTGTAGGTGATGGGCACACCCTCATACTCGTCGCCGTAGTACTGGATGATCTTCTCTTTCATGTAGCCGACGACGACGACGAACTCCTCGGCACCGAGGTCGATGAGTTTGTCCAGACAGTGGGTGAGAATCGGTTTTCCGTCGACCTCAACCATCCCCTTCGGCTTCTCGTCGGTGAGCGGTCGCAGACGAGTCCCCTTCCCTGCGGCGAGTACGACAGCTTTCATCGCTTGGGCTATCCCGCTCACCCCGTATCAATCCCTTGATTGCCGAGACGTGTCTCTGTCGAGACACGACGGCGCGCCGCCTGCCCGCTGTGACCGGCCTCAGTCCGAGACGGCGAGTACCTGTGCGGTACCCGCGAAGACGAGCCACCCACCGTCGGTCCCCTCGAGACGATACGCCGGCGGGGGCTCGACGCCCCACGCCCGGAGCGTCTCGTCGACACCGTCGGCGATGGTCTGTACGAACGAGCCGTACCCCCGCAGCGTCGCCTCACGGCGGCCGTGGTCGAGGTGGAACGCGACGCGAGCCGTCCCCGTCTCCAGCACCGCCGGGCCGCCGTCGACGCGAAGGCGGAGGTCAGAGCGGAGGCGGACGGCGACCGGGGGCACCGCGCCGGTCAGGACGCCGTCGCCGAACCGCTCGAGCGCGGCGAGCGCCTCGTTCGGGACGTGATTCATCGGCTCTCCTCGTCCGAACGAGGGCGGGGACCGACTTGTCCGTATCGGCGGTCGCGGACGAACCGGTCGACGTCGCCGTCGAACGGCCACCGGACCGACGGATGAAAACCGGTTTCACGCTCCTCTCGAACACGCTGTCGTGAGCGCCCTCCACCGACTGTTGACCGTGCTGGCCGGTCTGCTCGCCCGCGCGGGCGTCATCGAGGAGACGCGGCTCCGCGAGACGACGGACCTCGCGTGGCCGCGCATCCTCACGGGGTTCGCCATCATGTCGAAGCGGACCGTCGACCTGGCCGTCGTCGGCCTCGCCATCGGGCCGACGGCCGTCGCGGGCCTCACCGTCGCCAACGCCTACTGGACGGTCGGCAAGTTCGCGTTCATCGGGCTGTCCGGCGGCACCATCGCCCTCGTCTCACAGAACTACGGCGGGGGCGACTCCACCCGCGCCGCCCGCGCCGTCGAAGCCAGCCTCATCGTCGCCACCGTCGCCTCGCTCCCGCTCGTCGTCCTCTTCGTGTTCGGTGCGCGCCCGCTCGTCGAACTGCTCGGAAACGACGCGCGGACGCTGACCTACGGCGCGACGTACCTCGCGGTCGTCGCGCCCGGACTCGTGTTCGAGGCGCTCAACCTCGTCGCCTCGCGGACCTACGCGGGCGTCGGTGACACGCTGACGCCGATGGCGCTCCGGGCGACGGGAGCCGTGCTCAACATCGTCCTCAGTGCGGGGCTCGTCCTCGGCCTCGGGTACGGCGTCGCCGGGGCCGCCATCGGGACGACGCTCTCGACGGTGTTCGTCGCCGTCGCCTTCGCCTGGGGGATGTCCGGGCGCGCGTACCTCCCACGACAGGGAGTGAGCGGCGCCAGCCCCATCCCCGTCCGGTTCGACGCGCGGCCCGACCGTGACCTCTTCAGGCAGCTCCTCAGCATCGCGACGCCGCTCGTCGCACGCCGCATCGCCCAGGCCGCCGTCGTCTTCCCGCTGTTGGCCCTCGCGGCCGTCTTCGGCCCGCTCGTGGTCGCTGCAATCGGTGTCGCCCGGCAGGTCCGCGCGCTCCTCGACAGCTTCGGCTGGGGGTTCTCCATCGCCACCTCGACCCTCGTCGGCCAGTCGCTCGGCCGCGGCGACGAAGCTACCGCGGCCGCGTACGGCTGGGAGATAACCAAGCTCTCGTGTCTCGTCTACGTCTCCGTCGCCGTCCTCGTCCTCGGCTTCGCCGAACCCATCGCCCGGGTGTTCGTCGACGGTGAGGGGGTGGCGACGACCACCCGGTTCGTCCGTGTCGCCGCCGTGAGCGTCGTCGCACTCGGCATCGACGGCTCCGTCACCGGAACGCTCCGCGGGGCCGGCGACACGCGGGTCCCGTTCCTCGCGACGCTCGGCGGGCTCTATCTCGTCGCCCTGCCGCTCGCGTGGCTCGGCACGGTGACGGCGTGGGGTGTCCTCGGACTCATGGCCGCGCTCGTCGCCGAGACGTTCGTTCCGATGGTCGTCAACTACGCCCGCTTCCGCGCGGGCACCTGGAAGGCGGTGAGTCGTGGCTACCGCCCCGACCAGGGCGAGCGGGTCGGACAGGACTGAGCCGACCGCGGTGCCGTCCGCTTATGTGTCCCGGGAGCGAATGACGTCTCGTGTCTCTGTGGGGTGTTCACGTCGGTGTCGCGGGTATCACGACGGTGCTCGTCCTGTTCCTCGTCGCGCCTGGGACGCGGTACCGGGGTGTCGTCGTCGTCGCGAGCGCGTTCTGGGCTGTTCTCCCCGACGGCCACCACGCGCTCGACAGGGTTCCGACGCTCCAGACGCAGTGGCGTGCGCTTCACGACTCCGCGTTCGCGGACGTGTTCTGGTTCCACCGGCTCATCGACCGTTCTGACCCCGGTGACGACCCGCGACGGTCGCTCGCGATGTGGGGACTGTTCTTCGCCGTCGTCGTCGGCACAGAACTCGCTCTCCGTCGTCGTCGGCACGACCGGTGATGGCTCAGCAGTCGTCGAGAACAGACGACGCGCTGTTCGGAGGCCACGACAGCGGCCGGATGCCCGCTCCCCGTCGACGAGTCACTCGAGGAAGTCGACCATGCGGTTCTCCCACGCTCGTCGTTCGCGTATCATCTCGAGCCCCCGGTCCGTGATCTCGTAGTAGTTGGTCCGTCGGTCGAGCTGTCCCTTGTCGACCAGCGAGCGGTTCACGAGGGTGTCGAGGTTCGGATAGAGTCGGCCGTGGTTGACCTCGCCGACGTCCTCCTCGAAGAGTTCTTTGACTGCCTGTCCGGACGGCCGGTCGAGTGAGGCGATAACGTACAGGAGGTCACGTTGGAAGCCGGTGAGCTGGAACATCCGCTACGCCCTAACACACCACCAATCGACTTTGTTAACTCCCGTACTACCCGGATAATTGATGTTTAATTCCGCCGCGACCCCCCGGTCGATTCGAACGACGGCGTCGCAGGCGAACGGCAGTGCGACGTCGCCGGCCGCCGTCTGTCGGGGCGGACGTCAGCCGGGTGGGGCGAGCGTTCCTGTCGGCAGACGTTCGTGTCCCGGACGCCCCCGACGAGAAACCGAACGACGATTCGAACGTCGCCGATAACCCGCTCGTAACAAAGTACGAACATCTTGTGGGTACACGCATCACGCCCGGAACTGGTCACCGATGCCGGACACACCACACTACCTAGACGTCGACGCCCTGTGCGCCGAGAACGACCGTGACGAGGTGTTCACGCTCTTGAGTAACTACCGACGTCGGTCCGTGCTGTACGCCCTCTATCGGAACGGGGGCGAACTCGCCTTCCCGGTCCTCGTGGACAAAGTCGCGTCGTACGAGACGGGTACCCCTCCGGACGACATCGACGACGACCTGAGCCAGAGCATGTACATCTCGCTGTACCAGACCCACCTTCCGAAACTCACGAGCTTCGGGCTCGTGGAGTACGACACCGACGAGCGGACCATCTCGCTGACGCCGCACGCCGACCACGCGATCGTCCCTTCGGAGGAACTGGCACCGCCGCAGTGGAACCGCTACTACGCGGTCTTCTCCTTCGGTGGCCTCCTCGTCGGGGGGGTGGCCTGGCTGTTGAACGGCGCTGCCGGATTGGGGATGGTCTCGCTGTTCGCTCTCACGGGCCTCGGAGGGGTCGTCGTCGCCCACACGCGCTCGATGCGGCGATGCGACGACGAGGGTTCGTACCTCTCGGTCGACGACCTCGTCTGAGCCCGAACCGGTCGTTTCGCCGGGCCGCTGCGTCCCCCTGTCCCGAGCGACAGCCGCACGTCGAATCGGCGTCGATAGCCCGCTCTCGCGCTCGAACTGGCTCGAACGCGAGTTACACCTCTCGACGACCGTATTTTCTATAATAATTATATTACATGAATTTTAAAAATCACCGAGGCGTGGTTTCGCTGTCAGTGAATAAAGATGAATTATTTGACACTGTCTCTCTTTCTGCCACCCGGAGAGGAGTAAGGATGCCCAGACAACGAGTCCACCAGGTGTGGACACGGTCCCACCAATGAGTACTGAGAACGGGTCTACGTTGACGCCTTCCGACGGGAACTCAACGGGAGACGAGACCGACGACGAGGAACCGAAACCCATCTCGAAAGACACGCAGTTCGGGATGCTGAAGAACCGACGTCGCCGAGACATCTTGCGGTACCTCCGCGAGAACGACGACGAGTCGACGCTGAGCGACCTTGCCGAGTTCATCGCGGCGAAGGAGAACGGGGTCGAACGCCGCCTGCTCTCGTCGGACGAGCGCAAGCGGGTGTACATCGGCCTCTATCAGTGCCACCTGCCGAAGATGGACGACGCGCGCGTGATAGACTTCGAAAAGCGAAGTGGAGGTGTGAGGCTCCGCCCCGAGGCGGACCAACTGTTCGCCTACATCGACGACGAGGACGACGAGGAGGAGTCGGCCGGCGAGACGACGGCCGAAGAGACGACCCCCTGGACGGTGAACACCACGGTGAAACTGGGGCTGGGATGGACGCTCTGTCTGCTCGCGGCCCTCTCCGTGGCCGGCATCGCGGGTCTCCCCCCGGTCGGAGTCATCGGCGGGGCCGCGGCGGTCACGTTCGCCGCGATCGAGACGGTCGACGTGCTCCCGTCGCTGTGGGCCGACGGCGTGGCGGTCCTCCACGACTGACCACCGCACGCGACGACCGTCGTGACTCGCCGACGGCAGACACCACGCGCCCTGGTTCAGGCGCAGCGGCCCTCTGGCTTCGACTGTCCGCCCGGTCCACGGACGGCCGTCGCTGTCGAGAAAAGTGTATTCATCAAAACATTTTTTTGTACACATGATTGACAAGGAGAACAATGTCTTCCGATGACAGGACGGGGGGAGTGATGGAGGACGTCTTCGCGACACTGGGTGACGAACTGTCTCGGCAGGTGCTCACCCGGGCGACCACGGAGGTCGTCACCGCGAGCACGCTCGCCGACTCGTTCGACGTCGCGCCGGCGACGGTGTACCGACGCCTCAACCGCCTCGCCGACCTCGGCTTCATCCGCGAGGTGACCGACGTCCGCGAGGGGCCGTCGTCCGAGACCGGCTATCGGACGGACGTCCGCGCGCTCGTCCTCGTGCTCTCTTCGAACGGGTTCGACGTCCGCCGAGCGGAGAACGAACTCGACGCCGCGCTCTCGATCTTTCTCGACTGCGTCGACGTGAGCGAAGCCGAGTTCTCCTTCGAGGAGGGGACCGCGACCGTGACGCTCTCGATGGGGGACGAGACCCTCGAACAGCTGCACGACAGCTATCGGGCGGCCCAGGACGACACGCAGGGTTCGTTCGCCGAGGTCGACACCTGACGGCGTCTCGGGCCGGCGTGCCGGGAGCGAGGGTGGCAGAATCAGTGCTGTCGGCTGACCGTCGCGTCGTCGGCCTGCGTGTTCAGTCGGCGGACCGCCTCGACGACCTGTCGGCTGATGCCCGTCGTGTTCCAGTCCCGGTCGCGCGGAATCGACGCTCGGTACGTGCCGGTCTGCTCGTACAGCGTGTCGAAGACCCGCCGTTCGGTGTCGATGAGCGTCTCCAGTTCGCCCGCCCGGTCCTGACTGGGAAAGAGACTGTCGAGCGCCATGAAGTACTCGCGGAGGCGGGCGTTCCACTCGTACGACGAGATAGTCGCCGTCTCCGTGACCGCCTCCCGCGGCGAGATGGGTTCGACGGAGACGCTGTCGGCGTCTGGCGCCGCCTGGAGGACGACCACGTCGTCGACGGTGCCGGTATCGACGTACGTCGTGTGGGGGAGCATCTCCTCGACGTCGACGAAACTGCGACCGTCCGCTTCGAGGTAGTATCGGTTGAGGAACACCAGCCCCTTCTCGACGACCGAGCCACCCACCTCACAGTTGGCGTCGATGTAGTCGCTGACCCGCTGGCGAATCCCCTCGTCCGGTTCGTCGTCGAGCGTGAGGTCGGGGAACGACTCGAGGTTGTACGGCTGCATGTTGACCGACAGCGGATACCCCTGGACGCTCCCGTCCGCGCCCACCCAGAGGCGGTCGTCGGACAGGTAGTCACCGCCCGCCCGCAACAGCGACAACAGCGTGTTCGTCTTTCCGGCCCCGCGCCACGCGGGGAACAGGGTCGTGTGGCCGTCGAGTTCGACCCCGGAGGCGTGGACGAGCGCCCGATTCCGATCGGCCAGCCGTCGTCGGATGCGGAACTCGACGAGATAAATCGTCCAGAAGGGCTCCCAGTTGGGCGACGTCTGAATCCGTGTCAGGTCGGTGTCGGTCCGCAGAAACCCCGACGGGGTTCGGATGACGAACGCGTCACCCTCGCGGCCGTAGTAGTTCTCCGGCCCGCCGAGGACCGCCTCGGGGTCGGGTTCGACCGTCGTGAGCTCGCAGACGACGTCGGGGTCGTCGACGCTCGGCACCTCGAAGTGGTCGTACATCTCGCGTAACTGCGTGACGGCACGTCCACCGGTACCCCGGATGCTCAGTGTGAGCGTGTCGAAGAAGTCGTAGCTCGTCGACCGCATCAGACGACTCTCCTTCGTTCGATACGATGGCCAGTGTTGATCGAACTCGAACGGCGAACTCGGTGCGACTGTGACTCGGGGTGGGCGGCCGTTCGTCCACGTCCGTGATTCGAGGGCTCGTCTAACATGATCGGGTGTGCTGCGGTCGCGGACAGGGCGGACCGTCAGTCGCGCGCGGTGACTGTCGGGGTCGTCCCGTCCGTCCCGGCTGCATCGTCAGCAAACCGTGCGGAAGCGTCGGGCTTAATTATAAGCTGGTTAGCATCTCGCCGCGCGAGTCGACGTCGTACGCCGGTTCGTCCCCGCGCATCCGTGTCCGCTCGACCTGCCAGACCCGCCTGTCGAGGTCGGGCGTCGACACCGTCCCGGCTGTCCCGCCCGCAGAACCACGTTGACGGCGGAATCTGTCGTTCCTGCCGTGTGACTGGACTGTTCGACCACCGATAGTCTCGGCTATTTTTATCATATTATTCGGAGCTATCGGGGGGTTCTGCGGCCGCTATCGCCGTCGGCGTGTCGTCGGCGACCGACCGCGTCGGGTCAGGTCGTCGGTACGCGGCCCACCCCGGGCGGCGGGCGGGCCTGACCCGGCGTGTTCGACCACCAGTCATGACAAACTATACATAGGATTGGATGAATGACATAGCACGTAGAACGTATCAATCCGCTCACCGGTTTTTCCACCCCCGCCCCAACACGGCATCCACCCCAATGGCACGCTCGAAACTGAAGCGACTCCTCGCGCGGATGGTTCCCAGTGGAGACGTCGTCGAAAGTACCGTCAAGAGCGGGCTCTGGGTGCTGAGCCAGAACGCCGTCGGGCGCGTCATCCAGTTGGTCATGCTCGTCATCCTCGCGCGGCTCATCGGGCCGGCGCAGGTCGGGCTGATCGGGATCGTCCTGCTGACGCTCAGCGCGCTCAAGCAGTTCACCAACCTCGGCTTCAACGCCGCACTCGTCCAACAGCGCGAGGAGAACGTCGACGGCCATCTCAGCACTGCCTGGGTGCTCATGGGTGCGCGAGGGGCCATCATCGCCCTGTCGATGGTCCTCGCGGCTCCCTTCGTCGCGACCCTGTTCGGCGAACCCGAAACGACGGCGATGATTCGCGTCCTCGCCGTCTCGCCGCTGGTTCTGGGGCTGAAGAACCCCGGCGTCGTCTACTTCCAGAAGAACCTCGAGTTCCACAAACAGTTCGTCTACCGTATCTCGGGCGAGGTGCTCCAGTTCGTCATCGCGGTGGGTTACGCGCTGGTGTGGCCAACGGCGTGGGCGTTCGTCGTCGCCTACGTCGTCTCGAACGTCTTCCGCGCGCTCGTCTCGTATCTCATCCACGACTACCGCCCCCGGCTGTCGTTCGACCGGGACGTCGCTGCGGACCTCGTCGGCTACGGCAAGTGGCTCACCGGCACGTCCATCCTCTACTTCCTCTACAGCGAGGGCGACGACGCGTTCGTCGGCTGGTTTCTCGGCCCGGCCGCCCTCGGCTTCTACCAGTACGCCTACCGCCTGTCGAACGCGCCCGCGACGGAACTCACCCAGGTCGTCTCCTCGGTGATGTTCCCGACGTTCTCGAAGATGCAAGACGACCTGAGCGTCCTCCGCGACGCCTTTCTCAAGACCATCCGCATCAACGCGCTCGTCGCCTTCCCCGTCTCGTTCGGCATCGTCGTCGTCGCCCCCGACTTCGTGCGGACGTTCCTGGGCACCGAGTGGACACCGATGATCCCTGTGATGCAGATCCTGGCGATGTACGGGATGATGCGGGCGTTCACCAAGGTGTTCGGGTCGGTGTGGAAGGCGGTCGGCCGTCCCGACTACGTCACGAAACTCTCCGCCGTACGGGTCGTGCTGATCGCGCTGTTGATCTTCCCGCTCACCCAGCGGTTCGGCACCGTCGGGACCGCCGGGCTCATCACCGGGCTGTACGTCTTCCCGATGGTCCCGCTCGACATCTACGTCATGAAGCGAGAGATCGGCACGGGGTACGGCGACATCCTCGGCGAAGCCGTCTACCCGTTCGTGGCGGGGGTCCTCATGGCCGGCGGCGTCTGGGCGGTCCGTTCCACCCTCGCGTTGTCCCCCCCGTTCAGCCTCGCGCTGAGCGTCCTCGTCGGCGCCGCTCTCTACCTCGGGCTGATGGGGCTGTTCGAGAGTCTGTTCGACGTCGGCATCAAGCAGAACGTCGACCTCGTGCGGTCGAGCTTCAGCGACTGACACCCACTCCGAGAGGGGGTCGACCGGAACGAGGCACCGACACACCCGCCCAGCAGTGCAGCGCGAACGGCGCGTGTCAGGTGGCGCTCGAGGGGTCGCCGCGCAGGCTCGTATCGAGCACGCGGTCGAGTGTCCGAGCGGAGTCCATCTCCGTCGCGAGGGTAGTGATGAGTTCGGTGAGGTTCACCAGGTCGCCCAGGTACGCCCGTCGTCGCCGCTCCCAGCGTCGCCCGACGTCGTCGTCGCGGGCGAACTCGACGGCGGTGTCGAGCACGGAATCGAACGTCTCGAGGTTCCGGATGAGGTCCTGTGCTTCGAGTTCGATGAAGTTCCCCATGTCGTCGTCGCCGACGAAGGAGTTCGACCGGATGACCGGCGTCCCCAGGAGGGCCGCCTCGGTCGCGACGGTCTGGGTGTCGGCGACGACGACGGTGGCTCCGGCCAGTGCGTCGTGCATCAACGCGGGGTGGACGTCGAACGCCTGCGCGTCGAGCCCTGCGAGGTCGAGGTCGCCCCCCTCGTCCGAGACGAACACGGTGGTGTGCTCGCTGAGGCGCTCGATCAGCGTGCGTCGCTGGTCGGCCGTGAACCCGCCGTGACCGACGTCGTGGTGTGACCCGAACGCGTTGAGTCGGACGATGGCGTACGGCTCCGACGCGTCGACGCCGAGTTGCGCCCTGACGTCGCCCTCCGGTTCGTAGACGTCCGGGTGCAGATACGCCGTCTCTTTGAAGCCGGTGAACCGGTAATGCTTCTCGCCGAGGTCCTTCTGGAACGCGTGGGGGGTCAAGATCATGCTCGCGAAGGGCCGCGAGACGAGGTGGTCGAGGGTCGTCGGCTCGGAGTCGTGGATCAACACCGCGGGCGTCCGCGCCACTGCCCCCGCGTGGGCCGCGTAGCCGCCGATCCCGAACACCAGGTCCGGGTCGTACCGGAGCGTCTTCCGGAAGATCGAGGCGTAGTGGCCCGGGAGCGACCGGAAGAACGACCCCTTCGTCGTGTCACACACGCCGTAAATCTGGTACGGAAGTCCGTAGTAACTGAGCAGGTCCTCCGTACAGCCGTAATCGCGCGCGAGCACGAGTATCTCGTGTCCCTGCCGCTCGAGGGACGTCGCTGCGTGCCGGTAGAGGTGCACGTGCGCGGGCGTGTTTGTGAAGAACAGGTATCTCATCTGGGCTATACGAGGCGTACCGTGGCGTGAGGCCATTAGTAACCACGAGTTAACGGCGTGCGGCGTCCCCTCCGCCCGCGTCGACGCGCGGACGGGTGCGAGCGCCCAACGAGCGTCCGACTCGTCGTACCGTCGCGCCGCGAGGCGGGCCCACAGGGCGCGTCCGACACACTGGTCGCCCCGACGCCACTGCCGTATCCGGTCCGTCGACGATTATGCCGTTTATAACAAATCTCCGGCATGTGCATCGTGGCACAATGCGTCTGGATGGCAGTTGCACCGCGGGGACCGTCGCGTCGACGACCGTGGGTCACGATGGGCGCGGGTCAGACAGATGAGCATCCAAGTCGAACGCGCGGACGACGCCGCGCTCGCGTCGTGGGACGACCACGTCGCACGGTCGCCGATGGGGACGGCGTTCCACCGGTTGGCGGTGCTACGCGTCCTCGAAGCCCACTCCGACTCGACGCTCTACCCCCTCGTCGGATACAAAGGACAGGAGGTCGTCGGGCTGTTCCCGCTGTTCGAACTCTCGAAGGGGCCGGTGAGTACGGTCTTCTCGCCGCCGCCGCGGCTGGGTGTGCCGACGCTCGGGCCGGTCCTCACGAACTACCGCAAGCTGAAACAGCGGAAGCGAGACCGCCTGAATCGACGGTTCGTCGAGGGCGTACTCGACTGGGCTGCCGACGCCATCGGCCCGAAGTACACCCACGTCGAGACCAGCGTCCACTACGGGGACGCCCGACCGTTCCTCTGGCGGGAGTTCGACGTGACGCCGAAGTACACCTACGAGGTCGACCTCTCGGGCGGTCCCGACGAGGTCCTCGGGCGGTTCAAGAGCGACCTCCGGTCGAACGTCCGCGGGCACGACGACGCCGACTACCGCATCACCCGAGGCGGGACCGACGCCATCGAGTTCATCATCGGGCAGGTCCGCGAGCGGTACGAGGCGCAGGAGAAGACGTTCCCCGTCGACGCCGCGTACGTGAAAGACCTCTACGAGGCGTTTCCGGAGGGCGACCTCAAGCCGTACGTCGGCGAGGTCGACGGGGTCCGCGAGAGCGGCATCATCGTCCCTCGACTCGGCGACAGGGCCCACTACTGGCAGGGCGGTGTCAAGCCCGAGACGTCGCTGCCGATCAACGACCTCATCCACTGGCGCATCATCACTGACGCCATCGAGGACGGGGTCGAGACGTACGACCTCGTGGGGGCGAACACCCAGCGGATCGCTACGTACAAATCGCGGTTCAACCCGACGCTCGCGGAGTACTACGAGATCGAGCGCGGAACACGGACGATGAACATGGCATCCGGCGTCTACCGGAGGCTCCGATGACACAGGTCCTCTCGATCGGGCTCGACGGTGCCGCGTGGCACAAACTCGACCGTCTCATGGCGGCGGGCGACCTGCCGAATCTGGCCGCACTCGTTGAGGAGGGCGCGCGCGCACCGCTTCGGTCGGTCGACCCCCCGGTCACCTGTCCGGCGTGGCGCTGTTCGACGTCGGGGAAGAACCCGGGGAAACTGGGCGTCTACTGGTGGCTGAACCTCGACCGGGCGAGCGGCGAGTTGACCTCGCCCGACGCGCGGTCGTTCGCGACGGCGGACGTCTGGGACTACCTCGCCGCGGAGGGCAAGCGGTCGGCCGTGGTCAACGTCCCGATGACCTACCCCCCGGAGCCGGTCGACGGGCTGATGGTCTCGGGCTTCGGCGCTCCGTTCGGCGTCGACCTCGACCGGAGCATCACGCACCCGCCGGACGTCCAGGAGCGACTCGCGGCCGAATACGACTGGGACATCGGCGTCGACGACGTCACCACGGCGGAGGGGCTGGAGCGGGCGTACGACCTCATCGACTCGCGGTTCGAGCTGCTGGGCGACCTCCTCGAAGCGGACTACGACTACCTCCACCTGACGGTGTTCTACATCAACGTCCTCCAGCACAAGTACGGGGACGGCCCGGAGACGCGAGAGGCCTGGCGCCGCATCGACGAACACCTCGGCCGACTCGACGACGAGGACGTCCTCACGATACTCTACTCAGACCACGGCCACGACACCGTCGACCGCACCTTCGTCGTCAACCGGTATCTCATCGAGAACGGGTACCTCTCGTTCGACACGGGGCTGTCCGACAGCGCGAGCGGCGGGGCCTACTCGTTGTTGAAACGCCTCTCGCTCTCCCCGCGGCGGATGGCGAAGCTCGCGAAGGCAGTGCTCCCGGCGTCGGTGTACGACGACCTCGTGACCTCCGGCTACCCGGTGCCGACGTCGGAGCTGTCCGCTCGCGTCGACTGGGAGCACACGACGGCGCTCGCGGTGAGCCAGGGCCCCGTCTATCTCAACCGCGAGGCGCTCGGCGACCGCTACGAGTCGTTCCGCGACGACCTCGCCGCGGAACTCTCGGCACTCACCGTCGATGGCGAGCCGGTGTTGGACCACGTCTCCCCCGCCGAGGAGGTCTACACGGGCGAGTACGTCGACGACGCGCCCGACCTCGTGCTCGTTGCGGCCGACGGCTGGGAGATCTACGGCGGCGTGACGCCGTCGGTGTTCGAGACGCAGGTCACCTCCTGGACGTCGGGGAACCACCCGCGCGGGATGTTGCTCCTTCACGGCGACGAGGTCGAACCGGGGACGCTCGCCGAGCGGTCGTTGCTCGACGTCATGCCGACCGTCCTGCGGTATCTGGACTGTCCCGTCCCCGACGACGTCGACGGCGAGGCGGTCACGGACGCGTTCGCCGACGGACTGGGTCGGCGGCGGACGCGACCACCGCTCCAGCCGGGCCCGGCGGGCGATGCGGACGACAGCGACGAACTGAAGCGCCGGCTCGAAGACCTCGGTTACCTCGAATAGATGCAGCCGACACGCTCCACGCTCGCGGACGTCCTCTCGTACGCGCGCGAACGCGACTACACCGGCTGGGACCTCTACGACGGCGAGTCGAGCGCCCTGCTGCGGCGGCTACCGGTCGACAACCGCTGGCTGAACCTGGCGTTCCAGCAGTTCGTCAGGCGGGCCCCGGTGAACGTTCGCCCGCTCCTCCTCGTCGAACAGCGACGCAACTTCATGGGCGTCTCGATGTTCGTGCTCGCGAACACGGCGATGTTCGAACTGACGGGCGAACGACGGTATCTCGACGACGCCCGCGCGCTGACAGCGTGGCTCGTCGAGCACCGAAGCGACGGCTACAGCGGCTTCTGCGGCGGCCACAAGCACCCGCTTCAGGGCCTCGAAGCGCGGACGGGCCCGAACGTCCCCGGAATCGTCGGCACCTCCTACGCGGTCCGCGCGCTGCTCGCCGCAGACAGCCATCTCGAACGCGACTACGCCGACATCGCCCGGACGGCCGCGGCGTTCGTCGTCGACGACCTCCAGTACCACGACGTCCCGGACGGCCCCGGCGCGCGCATCCTGTACACGCCGAACGACAGCGGCGAGGCGTACACGCTCAACGCGAACGCGCTCGGCGCGCGCCTCCTGCTCGAACTGTCCCAGCGGTTCGACGACGACGGCTACCGCGAGCGCGCGACCCGGATTCTCGACTACGTGGCCGCACAGCAGACCGACCTCGGCGGGTGGCAGTACATGGACCCGCCGTCGGCGTCACACCTCTCGATGGACAACTTCCACAACGGCTTCGTCCTCGAGACGTTCCTCCGCTACGCCGACCTCGTCGACGACCGGTTCGAGCGGACCATCGAACGGGCCGCGACGTTCCACCGCGAGCACCTGTTCAACGCCGACGGTTCGCCGAACTACGACGAGCGGCAACCGTATCCGCGAGACGTCCACGCGGTCGCCGAAGGGGCCGTCGTCTTCACCGACCTGGGCGACCTCTCGTTCGCCCGGCGGATCCTCGACTGGGGAACGACCAACCTGTCGGACGGGGACGGCGCCTTCTACCTCGAGAAGCGGCGGTACTACACGAAACGCATCACGTGCATGCGCTGGTGTCAGGCGACGATGGCACACGCCCTCTCACACTACCTGCTGGCCGCCGACGAGCGGGCGACCGGACCGAGCATCGCGGCGGGCGCTCCCGACGCTTCCTGAGCGAGTGCGCGTCTGTATCGACCCCACGGCGACTCAGAAGAACGGGAGGTCGCGCCGTCGCCCACCGCCCGTCGACGCCGAGTCGAGCAGGCCACTGGTCCGACCGGCGACGCGAGCGACGGTGCGACCGGCACGGGCGACCGTGTGCGGGGCGGAGTAGCCCACGTACTTGAACGGGTCGAGGAGCAACCGCACCGTGTCGACCCACTGTTGCGAGCGCGGCCGGCCCACCCGGTCCCAGTAGTGTGGCGTCTGGCGTTCCATCCGGTAGGCCTTGCGCCAGAGGTCCACAATCGAGTCCGCGTAGGCGTGATACACCAACAGGTCGGGGTCGTAGTAGATGGGGTACTCGTGTAGGACGCGCTCGGCGAGTTCCTTCTCCTCGTGGCCCCACGTGATCTCCTCGTCCCACATCCCGACGTCCTCGAACACCTCCCGTCGCACCAGCATGTTACAGCCCCAGAACCGCGACACGTACTTCGCCGAGTCCGCCAGCGCGTAGTGGCCGGTGAACCGCTTCACCACGTCGTCGCGCGGGTGGACCACTCGCCCGGCGACCGCGGCCTCGCGGTCGAGCAGTTCAGCGGCCCGTTCGAGATACCCCTCCGCGGGGAGCGAGTCGTCGTCGAGAAACACCAGCTTGTCGCTCTCGGCGCGCTCGATGCCCTCGTTCCGCGCGGTGGTGGCGCGGTCGTCGTCGCGGACGATGACCTCGTAGTCGTCGAACGCCAGCCGTTCGAGTCGCCTGAGGCTCTCGATCTCGTCCTCGGGCTTCAGTGTCGGTATTATTACACTTAACTCCGTCATTGTGGGGCCGTGCGCGCCACGACGCGAGACGGCGGGTTAACTATGGACCGCTTATACCGTCGTCGGTCGGCGACGCTCACGAAGGCTGCGCGACCAGCCACGTCCCGTGAGCGCTCGTTACAGCGTCCATAACAAACGGGTTCGCTCCCCGTACGTCGGGTAACCGGATGACCCCACCTGCCCCGTCGTGTCACACGAGTGTCCCCGCGGCCGAGCGCCGTCGCGTGGGCCGATAGATGTCGTCGACGAACGCCACCGGTCCCGTGCCGTCGCCCCGAGCACCGATGGTCGTCGAAGCGGCCGTCGTTCTCTCGCTCGTCGCCCTGTTCGTCGTGAGCGTCTCGCTCTTCGAGCCGGGACTGCCGCGCGGCGTCGTCGCCGTGGTCGCGCTGTTGTTCCTCCCGGGGTACACGCTCACGACGGCGCTGTTTCCCGAGCGGACCCCCTCGGACGGAGCCGACGACGACGGGGACCCGGACGGCGATGCTCGTCGTCGCGGGCCCCCGGTCCACCGACTGACCAGTCCGGCGATAACCGACTGGGAGCGGTTCGTCCTCTCGTTCGGGCTGAGCGTCGCGCTCGTCCCGCCGATGGGGCTGTTGATGGCCGCCGCGGGAGTGCCGTTCACGACGCTCACGGTCGTGTTCGTGGTCGGCGGCGTCATCGTCGTGGGGCTGTTGTTCGGCGTCGTCCGCCGGGCGCGACTCGCGACGGACGAGCGGTACACGCTCCCGTCCGACCGACTCGCCCGGCGCGCCCAGTCGGCGTTCGCGGGCGACCGTGTCGAGGTGGCAGTGAACCTCCTCCTCGTCGTCGCCGCCGTCTCGACGCTGTTCGCCTTCACCTTCGCCGTGGTCGAGCCGGAGGTCGGGTCGACGTACACGCAGGCGTCGCTCCTCACGGAGAACGAGGCGGGCGAACTCGTCGCCGGCGGGTACCAGTCGACGTTCTCCGGCGGCGACTCGGGTGAGTACGTGCTCTCGCTCGAGAACCACGAGGGCGCGCGTGTCGAGTACTCGGTCGTCGTCGAACTCCAGCGACTCTCCGAAGCCGGCGACCCCGTCGAGACCAGCACGCTCAGGCGACTGGACGTCGCCGTCGCGGACGGTGAGACCCGGACCGTCCGCCACACGCTCCGACCCGACCGGTACGGCGACCGACTCCGACTCACCTACCTCGTCTATCGTGGCACCCCTCCAGAGGACCCAGGGACGGACTCGGCGTACCGGACCCTCACGCTCTGGGTCGAGGTCACGCCGCCGGAGTGACACCGTCGTGACTACTGCCGCAGCCGTCCCCGTCCGGGGGTCCTCGCGTCGGTCCCGACCGGGTAAACACCCGCTTAACCGAGGACGTGTCGCTGCGTCGTGTTTTATCGATGAATTATCTTTACCCGTGGACGTGGTTGGTCGCCCTGAATGACGGAGTCACGACCGAACGTCGTCTGGGTCACGCTCGAGAGCGTGCGGGCGGACCACACGTCCGTACACGGCTACGGGCGGGACACGACACCGAACCTCGAGCGCATCGCGGCCAGGGCGGACGGCGCGCGCTTCGGCAACTGTTTCTCGCAGTCCATCTGGACGCCGGCGTCGAGCGCCTCGATGCTGACCGGGACGCACCTGTTCCGCCACGGGGTCGGCCTCGACGGCAACGCCGAGGAGCCGTTGCGTTCGGACCTCCGCACGGTCCCCGAACTCCTCGGGGAGAACGGGTACTTCACCGCCTGTCTGTCCTCGAACCCGTATCTCAGCGCCGCGACCGGGCTCGACAGAGGGTTCGAGAAGTTCAGTTGGCTGAGCCTGAAACACCTGTACAAACACCGTGAGACGGTCCTACCGATGCTGGCGTACATCGCGCGACTGCGAACCTACGCCCACGGCTTCTCGCTGGAGGGCCACGAACACAACCTCACCTACGTGATGCAGCGGGTGCTCCAGCGGTGGGTGCAGTCGTTCGGTCGCGGGGACGACCCGTTCTTCCTCTACGTCCACTGCCCGAACCCCCACCTCCCCTACACGCCCCCCGAGAAGTACATCGACCGGTATCTCACCGACGACGAGTTCGCGCCCGAGGCGGCCCTCGACCTCTCGTTCGAACGCTACGGCTCACAGGAGCGAGTCATCGAGAATATCGCCGACGGTGCGGACTTCACCGACCGCGAGTGGCGGACCATCGAGGCGCTGTACGACGCCGAAATCGCCTACGCGGACGAACTCGTCGGCCGACTGTTCGACACCGTCGAGGCGCTGGACGGACGCGAGACGGTCTTCGTCGTCACCGGCGACCACGGCGACCTCTTCGGCGAACAGGGTCTCGTCGGACACAACCTCGTCCTCGACGACGGCCTGACGAACGTCCCGCTGGTGACCCACAACCTCGACACCGACGAGGTGGACACGGAGAGTCTCGTCCAGCACATCGACGTCACCCGGACGGTCGCCGCTCGCCTCGGCTGCGACCACGAACAGTTCCAGGGACGGCCCCTCTCCGAGACGCCGTACGACACCGTCATCTCCCAGCGCGGGGTCGCGCAGTTCGAGTCGTACCTCGACGTCGACCCCGGGTTCGACACCGACCGGTTCCACGCCGACCCCGTCTCGGCAGTCCGGACGGGCGAGTTCAAATACCTCGAGAGCGAGGCCCGGACCGAACTGTTCCGACTCCCCGACGAGACCGAGGACGTCGAAGCGCACTACCCACACACCGCCGCTCGCCTCCGGGCCGAACTCGGGCGCCGGATCGACAACCCCCACCCGACGGCCGGACCGAGCGCCGACGAGACCAACTTCACCCCCGAGATGCGCGAGCAACTGTCCGACCTGGGGTACATCTGAGCGACGACGGAGGTCAACCCGTGTATAACAATACCCTTCCGACCGCGACAGCACGCACAACTCCGATGACCGTAGCAGTCCCTCCACACCCTGTGCCGACCGACCGCTCCGGCGACGCCCACGGGCGGTGTCGGCCGCGATGAGCACCAACCCGACACCGACCGGCGAGGCCGACGAGGCCGACGAGGCCGACGAGACGGCCGTCCTGGCAGTGACGGGCTTCACCCGCAACCCCGACAAGTTCACACGGCACGTCGGCCCGCTCGTCGACCTCGTCTCGCACCTCTCGGTCGTCTCGCGGATGCGGTACGAGCGGCTCCCGGGCGTCACCTACCGGTACGTGCCGCGGGTCGGTCACAAACTGGTCGAACTCCTCGTCCAGTTCGTGTATGCCGCCTGGCTCGCGCGACGCGACGAGTACGACCTCGTCGTCTCCTTCTCGATGGTGCCCTACGGCCTGTTCGCCCTCGCGGTCGGTCGCCTCTCGGGGACGCCGGTCCATCTCGGCGTGATGGGCTCGGACATCGACGTCCACGCCGAGCGATGGTACGGCCCGCTCACGATTCGGCTGTTCCGAGCGTTCGACGTCGTCTCGGTGCCCGGTGAGGTGTATCGCGGCCGACTGATCCAGATGGGCGTCGACGAGGGTCGCGCGGTCGTTCTCGTGAACCCGGTCGACGTCGACGAGTACGAGCCCGCACCGACCGAGACCCCAACCGAGTACGACTACATCTGGGTCGGCCGGTTCAGTGCGGAGAAACAGCCGCTCGCGTTCGTCAGGGCGCTCGCCGCACTCGACGAGGAGCGGTCGTTCGAGGCGGTGATGCTCGGTGACGGCCCGCTCGAAGCGGAGGTCGACGCTGCCCTCGAGGCGGCCGGGATCGCCGACCGGGTCGACCGCCCGGGCTGGGTCGACGACCCCGTCGAGTACTACCAGTCGTCGTCGACGTTCGTCCTGACGTCCAGTCGCGACGCGCTCCCGCTCACGCTGGTCGAAGCGATGGCCTGTGGCCTGCCCTGTGTCGCACCACGCGTCGGTGCGATTCCCGAGGTGGTCGACCAGACCCGCGCCGGACGCGTCCTCGCCGACGCGGACGGCGAGGCGCTCGCCGCGGCGCTCGCGGCGCTGTCGGCCGACGCGGACGGACACGCCCGCCTGGCCGCGAACGCGACGTCGATCAGAGAGCGGTACTCGTACGACGGCGCGCGCCGGGACTGGCAGACCGTCGTCCGGACCGCCGACGGAGGCCAGGCATGAAGCGACGGACGTTCCTGCGCGCGGCGGCGGGTACCACCGCTGCCGGCCTGTTCGCCGGGTGCGGCGGCCGAAAGGCGGGGGACGTGTCGGCCGCGACGGGCACCGAGACGCCGGCGAGCCAGTCGACCGAGACACCGTCGCCGACGGCTGTCGACGAGCCGGTCGTCCCGGAGGAGGCGTTCGAGCGGACGCTCGATGCGGTGGCGGACCTCGGGATGGACCCGGACGGCGAGGAACCCATCGACGGCGCGCTCGAGGCCGCGCTCGAGCCGAAGACGCTTATCGAGTTCCCCCCGGGGCAGTATCTGGCGACGAAGTCGCACGTCCTGTTCGAGGTCGACACGTTCGGGATGCGCGGGCTGGGCGAGAGCCGACGCGACGTCGAGTTCGTCTTCCCCGAGGGCAACGAGGGGTCGGAGGACCCCGGCGACTACCTGATGTTCAACATCCGGGACGGCGAGAACGTCTTGCTGGACAACTTCACCGTCCAGCAGACACAGGACATGGTCACCGGTGTCGGGATGGTCGTCGCCCTCCGGGACGGCCTCTCGATCACCAACGTCGAGTGGGCCGGCTTCAACCCGGCCGAGGAACACGACCCCGGGAGCTGTCTCCGGGTTCGAATCACCGAGACCGACGGCCTCGGCGTCATCGACGGCTTCCACTGCCGCGGGGGCGGCATCGTAAAGAAGTACCCCGCGCGGAAAGGGGGGATCTACCTCGGGAGCGCCCACCGCGGCGAGATTCGCCTCCTCAACTCCGACATCCGGAACATGGGCTCGTCGGCGATGTACTTCACCCAGCACCGTGGCTGTGCGCGCATCGAGAACTGCTACTTCGAGAACAACGACAACACGAACATCCGCATCGACGGCGGCAGCCACCCCGAGAAGCAGAGTTGGGTCAAGAACTGCCAGGTCTTCCTCGACACGGAGAACGCGGCACGGGTGCCGGAGGGCGAACAGTATCTGAAGACGCGGGCCATCCTGTGTGAGTCCGGGGGCGAGAATCGCTCGTTCGGGGGCAACAACGGCGTCCTGTTCGACGACGTCGACGTTCACGTCCAGTCGATGCCGGTCAACTCCACCGCCGCGGCCATCGTGGCCGTCCGCGACAACCACGGCTCTGCGACGTTCAGACACCTCCAGGTGTTCACCAGGGCCGACGGCGTCGCCCCGTTCGTGGCCGAACAGGCCGACGAACGGCTGGCGAAGGAGCCGTACGACCTCACGCTCGAGGACGTCAACGTCGTGGGACCGGCCGACGTCGAGCACGCCATCACGGTCACCGGCCGGGACGAGTCCGTGGTACGGGACAGCTACCTCCACCTGTACGACCACGACCAGAACGGCATCCACCTGCAGGAGTGTAACGGCTGTGAGATTTCGGACACCCTGGTGAACGTCCCCGGCGAGCCCGTCGTGTTGACCCGGTCGAACCCGACGTCGGTCGACGTGCAGACGGGTGGCGAGTGACCGCGCGCGCTGGCCTAGAGGTATCCGAGGTCTTCGAGTTGGCCCTCGACACTTCGGCCGAGCGAGGACGGCGTCTCGGCCTCGTCCGTCGGCGGGGGGGCGAGCGTCGACACCCGCGCTTCGAACTGTTCCCGGAGGGTCCGCGTCACCTCCTCCTCCGGCGAGACGACGTGTTCGTCGGGGCCGCGGCCCCCGAGGACGTACTCCTCGCCGGCGGTGTTCCGGAGGTATCGGTGTGACTCACCGCTCACGGCCCGCCAGCGAGTCGTCTCCGCGCTCGTCTTACCCGTGTGGGGGATGAAGTCCTCTGTGAGCGCCGGCTCGTCGTCCGTCAGCGCCGCCGTCTCGTCGACGTCGGGGTGCGAGATGACGTCGTGAATCGCGGTGAGTTCGGTGGGCGCCGTCACGCGGCCGGCCTCCTCCTGCCCCGGCCACTTCACGAACAGCGGGACGTTGGTGTTGATGCTTCGCATGTAGTGGGTGAGACCCGCGTCGCGGTCGAAGTCGCCGAGGGTCTTGCCGTGGTCCGAACAGACGACGATCAGCGTGTCGTCGTAGGTCCCCGCCTCCCGGAGCGCGTCGAAGAGCACGCCGAGCTGTCGGTCCTGATACCGGAGGCAGGCGTCGTAGAACTCGAGCGTGCGGGCCCGCTGGGCCTCGCTCAGGTCGGTCCGCCGCATCGTGTACGCCAGCAGGTTCGTGTTGAGCAGCCGTGATTCGAGGAAGTTGGGCGGGTCGAGGTCGAGCCGACGGAAGGCCGAACTCGGCGGATAGTACGGGCTGTGTGCCTCCATCAGGTTCAGAAAGGCGAAGCTCGGCTCCGGCCGGGCCGCCTGCTGGGTCAGCCAGCGCGACGCTCGGTCGACGAGGGTGCTGGTGAAGAACGGGCGTTTGAGCAGGGCGAGCGGCTGGCGCGAGGCGTAACCGAGGAGTGTGTGCCCCCGCGAGTACAGCGCGTCACGAAGCCTGTTGGACGTCGTCTCGTCGTCGCGACTCACCTCGAGGTCCCACTCGACGAACGAGTTGAAGCCGCGCGACAGCCCCGAGAGCTGGCCGACCCAGGGGTTGTTCGAGAACCCGGCAGTCCGGTAGCCACGCTCTCGCAGCGTCTCCGCGGTGGTCTGCAGCGACCCCGGCAGTCCGATCGACCGGTCGGTGAACCCGTTCGTGACCCCGTGTTCGGACGGGGTGAGGCCGGTGAACATCGAGCAGTGAGAGGGGAGCGTCCACGGCGCGGGAGTGTACGCGTTCTCGAACCGCGTCGCCTCCGTCGCGAGCGACTCGAGTTCGGGTGTCGTCCGTCGGTGGTGGTCGTACGCGGAGACCCGGTCGCGCCGCATGGAGTCGAGGACGACGAACAGGACGTCCGGTTTCGTTCCCATACACGCCCTTCCAATCCGCGTCCCTTAGCTAGGAGCCGATTATCCGGTCGGGTGACGTGTTCGTCCGGCCATCGGCGACGGCGGACCCGTCACCGACTGGATGACATATTATCAGACATGACTGCTGATTGCTACGAATAAGAATTGGACAATCAACTTATTTTCAGAGTATATATTCTATGAGGAATAGGATAGTCCGCGACCAAGCGTTATTTTAGTTGATTATTTACTGATTCTAATTATCTTCACGGAGACCAAAGACGACATCGTTATATACGTTAATTAGAACTTAACGAGTGCAATGGCACGCGAACCAGCAAATCTGCGGAGCGAGAGCGGTGCGGACAGCGAACCGAACCGAGAGCGGGCGGCAGTCGGTCGGCGGCGGTTCCTCCAGGGAGTCACGGCCCTCGCCGGCGTCTCGACGCTGTCGTGGACCACGGACGCCGTCTCGACCGCGGCGGCGGCCTCGTCGACCCATCCCGTCCCCGACGTGCAGTTCGACAGGACGCTCAACGTCGTCGACGACCTCGGCGCGGACCCGACGGGGTCGACGCCGATCGACTCGATCCTCGACGACCACCTCGTCACGGGGACGAAACTAGAGTTCCCACCGGGGCAGTACCTCTGGACCCAGACGCAGGTCAAGAACGGCGAGGACCGGATCGGCATCGTCGGGCTCGGAGACGACAAGAACGACGTCGAGTTCGTCTTCCCGAAGGGCAACGCCGGCGCGAGCGACCCCGACCGGTTCTTCATGCTCATCAAACGGGGTGGAGAGGGCTTCGTGCTGCAGAACGTCACCGTCCAGCAGACGATGGACGAGGTGACGGGGGCCACCATGATCCTGCCGATGGACGACGGCCTGTACATCAAGGACGTCGAGTGGGCGGGGTTCCACCCACCGCTCGCCCACGCCGACGGGCGGTGTCTCGCCGCGCGGATCGAGACCACGGACGGCTACGGACTCATCGACGGCTTCGTCACGAAGGACGGGGGCGTCATCGGGTCGTACCCGGACCGCCGCGGCGGCGTCTTCCTCGGAGCGGACCACGAGGGCGAACTCCGTCTCGTCAACTCCGACATCCGGAACCTGGGCTCGTCGGCGATGTACTTCACCCAGCACGACGGGTGTACGCGCATCGAGAACTGCTACTTCGAGAACAACGACAACGTCAACATTCGCATCGACGGCGGCGACCACCCCGAGAAGGACAGCTGGGTCAAAAACTGCACCGTCGTCGTCGACGTGATGAACGCGACGGGCAAGCAAGTCCCCGGTGGTGACGCCTACGGCGGGGAGTACAACGGCTACGAGAACGCCCGCGCCATCCTCCACGAGTCCGGCGGGAGCAGGCGTCTCAACGGGGGGAACAGCGACGTCCTCGTCGAGAACGTCGACATCGTCTACAAGTCGGCACCACCGACGCAGCTCGTGACCGGCGTCCGACACAACCACGGGGGCGCGACCTACCGCGACGTCCGCATCTACACCGAACAGGACGACGTGCCGCCGTTCCGCGCCGAGCCGGTCGACCTCAGCGGCGGGAACAAGGTCAACGAGCCGCCGTACCGCGTCGTCCTCGACAACGTCAGCATCACCGGGACCGCGAACGTCGACTCGGCCGTCGAAATCGAGAAGCGGTCCGACTCGGTGCTCCGGAACTGCTGCATCCAGCTGTCCGAGAACGGACAGGACGGCGTGCGCATCGCTGATTCCGGCGGCTGTACCATCGAGAACACCAGCATCAACGTGCCCGGTGAGGCGACCGTCTTCGACAACGCGACGGTCGAGACCCGACAGGTCACGAACAGCGAGGTCTGCCCGCTCCCCGACAGCGACATCCCCGAACCGGTTCCCACCGCACCGTACGACGGCTCGCTCGAACTCGTCCGCGGCGGCACCGACGCCGTGGACTTCACCTTCGGCGTCGACGGCGACCTCGCGGCCGTGACCGACGGCGACTTCAGCTTCTCGAGCACCGCGGCGTCGGAACTCGTCCAGGGGACGCTGACCGACGCCGACCCCGTCGAGTTCAGCTTCTCGGGACGCCCCGTGGCGTTCGAACTCGACGGTGCCGCCGACGTCGTCCTGAACGGCGACCCCGTCGCCCCCGACGCCGTCGTCACCGACCTCTTCGAGGTCATCGCGCCGGCGGACACCGTCGTCCGGTACACGATGACCGTCGACGGGACGGTGACGCCCAAGACGGAGGGCGAGTACGTGGGTGGGGACTACGACGACGTCACCGAGGCCGACGGCCAGACCGTCGTCGACGGCGTGACTAGCAACGGCAACGGCGACGGCTGGTACGTCCAGGGGACGCTCGCGGACCTCACCCTCGACGCCGACGCGACGGTGCTGTTGAACGGCGAGGAGTACGCCGTGAGCGAACCGACGCCGGAACCCACCCCGGAGCCCACCCCCGAACCGACGCCGGAGCCCACACCCGAACCGACGGCGACGCCCGAGCCGACCCCGGAGCCGACGCCAGAACCGACGGCGACCCCCGAACCGACGCCGGAACCCACGCCGGAGCCCACACCCGAACCGACGCCGGTTCCCGAGGAATCGTTCACGCTGAAGTTCGCGGCGAAAGGCTCCAGCATCTTCCGCTACCAGCTTCTCGTCGACGGGACGGTCGAACCGGTGACGGAGGGGACCGCCGCTGGCGGCGACTTCGACGACGTCCTCTCGTTTGAGACCGGGACCGTCGTCGACGGCGTCACGAACAACACCGGTGACACGTGGACCGTCACCGGCGACGTCCTCGCGGCGAGCTTCAGCGGCGAGGGCGTGGCCTCGGTCGACGACAGCACGGTCGACCTCGCGAGCCTCGGCCTGCCGAACAGCCTCTCCATCGTGCCGACCGGTGAGACCGCCCGGTACGAGGTCACGGTCACGGACCGGATTGCGTCGCCTCCCTCCGTCGACGAGGCCCCGGTCGTCGGGGACAGCGTCCAGGGGACGGTCGCCGACAGCGGCGTCACCTACCGGTTCTCGGGCGACGTCTCGGCGTTCACTCTCGAGGGGTCGGCCGCGGTCTACTACAACGGCAAGCAGGTGGCCCCCGAGAGCCTCACGAGCGACGAGCCGACGGTGCTGGACAACCTCCTCCTCATCGACGGTTCGTCCGTGGACGGGTCGACGGAGTACCTGTTCGAGGTCTCCGGCTACGCCCAGAAGAGTCCGGACGTCGCCTCGGCGGAGGCCGCAGACGCCGTCGGCGACGGCGACATCGAGGGCGTCGTCGGGAGCGACGTCGACGCCTACCGGTTCTCGGGCGACCTGCTTCGCCTCGACGTCGACGGCGGTGCGAGCGTCGAGTTCAACAACTGAGCGACCGGGTCCGGGTGACGCGTTCGCGTCCCACCCGGTTTCGGTCACGACTCCCGGCGACGGGCGTGTGGGATGGTTCGCCTGCCGACACTGACCGCGCCCCGTGACTCGACTCCTCCACGCCGGCTCGCTTTCGGGCTGTCCGCCCCGTCACGACGACGGCCCTCGTTCGCGCGTCCGTATTATGTAGGTGATAACGAACACCGATGGACGAGTACCGGCAGATAGTATGCCAGGGCTGTTCGGCGGGACCGTCGGTCCCGATGAACTACGCACGATGGCCGACGAGACCTACGCGGGCGACGTCCACGAGACGGCGCGGTTCGCCCTCGATGGGCGCGCGCTCGGCCTCACCCACCACGGCGACGTCGACCCCGGCGGACACACGGTCGTCGACGAGGCCGACGTGCTCGGCCTCGTGTACGGGGCACTCACGCGGGTCCCGACGGACGACCTCCCCGACCTCGTCCGCGGCGTCCTCGAGTCGCCACAGGAGGTCCTGCCTCGCATCGACGGCCCGTTCTTGCTGGTCGTCGCAGACAGGACGTCGGACCGCCTCCTCGTCGCGACGGACAAGCGCGGCACGCGGGCGTGTTACTACGCCGAACCGGACGCGTCCGGGCTGGTCTTCGGCTCCGAACTGACCGCGCTCGTCCCGTTTCTCGACGATCCCTCGCTCGACGTCCGGGCCGTCGCCGACATGCTCTCGATGCTGTGCGTGTGGGGCGAACGGACACTCCTCGAGACGGTCCGAGCGCTCCGCCCGGCGAGCTACCTGTGGTACGACGGGAGCGAGGTCTCCGTCGAGTCGTACTGGACACCGACGTTCGGTGAGCGCACGGACGACGGCTACGTTCCCGACCTCGTCGACACCTACACCGAGGCCATCGAGGCGACGCTCGACACCGTCGAGGGTGCGCCCGGGCTCTGGCTGTCCGGCGGGTTGGACAGCAGAACCATGGCCGCCGGGATGTGCAAGGCACGAGACGACCTCGTCACCTACACGTACCGCCGCCCGATGGGGTACGACTCGGCTCACTTCGCGACGGACCGGACCCTCGCCGAACGGGTCGCCACCGCGTTGTCCGTCCCGAACGAACCGCTCGAGATCACCCCCGAGTCGCTCCATGAGCGGCTGGACGAGCTGGTCCGACTCACCGACGGGATGGTCGCCTGGCGGCCCCTCGCGAACGTCTCGGCCGTCTTCGAACTCGACCCGTCGGCCGTCGACGCCGTGTTCGAGGCCTCGGACCCGCTCATCGGCGCACACGTCACGCAGGACGCACTCTCGGGCGTGAGCCACCCGGCGGACGCACTCCACGAGATGCACGCCCGCCACCCCGACGGGCTGGTGAAGGCGCTTCTCACCCCCGAGGTGGAGCCGAAAGACACCTTCTTCGAGGAGGCGGTGCGGTGCCGCCGCGAGACGCGGGCGGAGACCATCCTCCACGCGACCAACACGAACTACTACTTCAAGAACCACTACCTCGGCAACAAGGTCGCCCGCGCCCGTGTCGGCACGCGGATGCCGCTCACCACCGAGCGGGTGCTCCGAGTGATGAACCAGGTCCCGCGGTCGGGTCGCCGTCGACGGGTGCCGTTCACGGCCGCGCTCGGAACCCCGGTCCTGTCGGTGCCGGCTCCGATGAAGCTCCAACTGCTCCGGGCACTCGACACCGACCTCTCGAAGATCAAGTACGAGGCGACGCAGTTGCCGCCGACGGCACCCCACGCGCTCCACACGGCGGCGTTCCTCTGCAAGGAGACGATCGACCGGGTCGGGACCCAGCCCACCGGGACCCGGTGGCTTCAGTCGGACGAGACGCTCCGCCGCTACGTCGACGACCTCCTCCTCGGCGCGGCCGACCGCGACCTGTTCGACGCGAGCACCATCCATCGCCTGCGGCACGAACAGTTCCACGAAGGCACCGACCGCACGCCGATTATCTCCGCCATCACGACCGTCGAACTGTTCGTCCGGATGGTGCTCGACGACTGACCAGAAACCGAGGCCGCGGGCGCGTCAGTGCAGTCGCCGGACGACGCCCTGCTTGACGCTGCGGGCCGTCTCGAGGCCCGACCGCCCGGCCACGGCGAAGCCGAAGAACAGGAGCGTCCGGGGCGCGAGCGGGTTCCACCGGAGCGAGGCAGCCAGGAGCCGGACCGCCTCACCGCGGTACCCGTTGCGGAGCGCGCTCTGTCCGAGCGACCGCGACAACAGCGCGAGGAACCGCCGTTCGGCCCAGCGACCCCGTTCGGCGACGTGGTCGCGGTGTTTCTCGAGGAAGAGCGGGTACGCGACGTCCCGTCGCGCCTCGTAGTCGTCGGTGATCTGGTCGTGGTCGCCGATTCGATGGACGACGAGCGCGTCGGGGATGGCGTGGAACGCCCCGTGTCGGGCGAGCCGGAACTGCCACTCCCAGTCCTGCCAGCAGGGGAATCGCTCGTCGGGGAGGCCGGCCGCCTCGACGACCGACGCCCGCACGGCGAACCGCGAGAACGACCCCGCCAGCTCCCCCGCGAGCAGGTCGTCGAGCGGGTCGTCACCGAACGAGGGGCGGATGACGCTCAACAGCTCGCCGTTCCCGTCGACGGATTCGACGCCCGTCGTCACGACGTTCGGTTCCGACGGGACCGTCTCGAACGCCCCGACGACCCGCTCGACGAACGTCGGCTTCCACACGTCGTCGTCGTCGAGGAAGGCGAGCACGTCGCCCTCGGCCGCGCGAATCCCGGTGTTCCGCGCGGCGTTCGCCCCGCGGTTCTCGTCGTGGCGGACGAATCGGAGCCGTCGCAGGTCGTCGCCGGCGGCGACGTCGAGTTCGGACTCGACGGGAACCGGCGAGTGGTCGTCGACGACGACGAGTTCGACCGGGTCGTGCGTCTGTGCCCGGACGCTCTCGATGGCGTCCGAGAGCAGGTCCGGCCGCCCGTACGTCGGGATGATGACGCTCACCAGCATGAGATAGTCGTGACACCCCTCGGTTCCCCCGCGTTCGGGTTGGTTAATCGGTCGTTTCTCGGGCCCGCGACCGGTGACCCCCCGATGGTCCGCCCCGACATCACGAGACGCACGTCCGGAGGTGGTCGACGGTGAGCGCGCGAACGTGGCCGTCGTCGCGGACCGTGTTGAACGGGTTGACGAGCACGCCGGCGTCGCCGGCCGCCGCGAGGAACACGTACGCGTTCGAACTCAGCGCCGAGAGCGGCGGGACCGACTCCGTGGGGGCGCGTCGTCGCCGGTAGGTCGCCACCTCGTGCCAGTCGGTGTAGTCGCTCCGAGCGGTCGCCACGACGACCCGCGCCCGGTCGGTCACCGACGTCTCCGCGTCCGGGTTGGTGCTGTCGGTCCCCGACTCCGCGGCCGTCGAGAAGAGGACCCAGCGGGTGTCGTCGTGCGTGAACGCCGCGCTGTAGTACACGGAGTCTGCGAGCGTGTGGACGACCGTCGGGTCGGGGTCACCGTCGCTGTCTCCGTCGAGTGCCGCCCGGTCTAGCCTGAAGAGGTGGTTCTCGGTGGCGTAGCCGCAGTCCATCCCCCAGAGGACCGCCGTCGGGGTGAAGGCGAGTTCGACGGCCCGCCATCGCTGTGAGCCACCGCCGACCCGGTCGACCCTCCCGTCGCGGAGGCGACCGAGTCGGCTCTCGTCGTCTCGGTCGCCCGTCGTCACCCAGACGTCCCCGGTGTAGGGGTCGCGCTGGACGGCGTGGACGTGTCTGGCCCACGGGAGCGCCGCCGCGGTGGACCACGAGCGGCCGGCGTCGGTGGAGACGAGGATACGGGGAGTCACGTCGTCGTCGAACGGGTACTCCCCGAGGTAGATGCGGTCGCCGTCGACACACAGCGCCGACGGGAGGACACCCATCGGGCTCGCCGAAGCCGGGAGGTCCGTGCGGTGTCGCCAGGTCCGGCCGTCGTCGTGCGACGTGAAGAGGCCGGTCCCGACGGTGGCGACGAGGGTCCGGTCGTCGACGCGGAAGACGTTCGTCTTCGTGAACCGGCCGACGACGCGTCCGAGTGCGGGTTTCCACCGCCGCGACGTCTCGAGCGCGTAGCGCAGGCGGTCGACCCCCGCCCGGGGGTTCGGGAGGCGTCCGACGCGGCGAAACGCCGACTGGACGGTGTGGTCTGCCCGCAGCGGTGCCCGGTAGAGCGTTCGCCCGCGGGTCGCGTCGATGCGAGTCCCGTCCGTCCCGTGCAGTCGGAGCGGTGAGGTACTGCCGCCGGCTGCCGCCGCGACCTGTGTCTGGCGGCGCATCACCGCACTCCTGTGGCCGTGGCCGGCGGACGGAGCCGTTCGTTCGGCTGCGGGTCGAGTTCGCCCGGCTCCGCCCCCTCGACGTAGTAGAGTTCGACCGCGCCGTTCGATTTGACCTGATGGACGTCGGGCGTCGTCTGGATCCGTTCGAAGGTGGCCCGGTCGAACCGGAACCCGCGGTACGCGACCAGTTCCCGCTCGCGGTCTAGCCGGGTCACGACGAGGTAGTGGTCCGCCTGGAGTTTCGGCTGTAACTCGTCTTCCACGTCGGTCCCCCAGTACCCCGGGCCCATGATGTCCCGCGGGACCCGCGAGAAGTTGTGGTCGACCTCCCAGTACCGCAGCGGTGCCCGCCGGATACCGGTGACCACGAGGTCGTCCTGGCGGTGTTCGAAGACCGACCCGTACCCGTCCAACTGGGCCTCCGTCGCGTGCTGGTTGTATTTGAAGATGTACGGCGACGGGAAGACGGTGACGAGCGACACGGCGATGACCACCACCACCAGGACGACGACGGCCGGTCGGAGGTCGACCGGGAGGTCCGGCCCGTCGACGTCACGGAGCAGGAGATACAGCGACACCGCGCCCATGAGCGCCGCGACGGTCAACCCGAAGCCGACGTGTCGGAAGAAGTAGTGAGAGGTGTCGTCGAGGAACACCAGGAAGAAAAACGGCGACAGCGCGAGGCCGCTGAAGCCGAAGTAGACGACGAACAGCCGGACGTCGTCGGAGCGGCGGCGCCAGAGGACGCTCAGGAGCACTCCCGCCGACACGAGGACGTACGCCGCGCCGACGGAGTATATCTTCCAGAACAGCTCGGTGAGGCTCGTCCCGAGCGACTGCGTCGACTGCTGTCTGTCGCCGACGATCTCGCCCGCCTGTGTCTCCTGGGCGAACAGGGTCTGGTAGTTGTCGCCGAGCTGTTCGAAGTGGTCGAAGAACGCCTGGTGGCTCGTGCTCCAGAGGAAGAAGACGGCGGCGACGACCAGCACGTGGACGTAGATGTGTCTCGTGTCGATGCCGCGGACCTGTCTGCGTCGGTGCCAGAACTGGACCGTCGCGATGGCCGCCAGGACGATGATGACGTTGACCGCCACCTGGGGGTGGAAGAACACGACGGCCTGGCCGGCGAGCACCACCACCACACCGTGAGCCGACCAGAGCGACGACGCCCCGTCAGAGGTGATGTGCCGAAGCACTGCGTACGCCACCATCGGGAAGAACAGCATCGCCATCGAGTACGGGTGAAAGAACAGCACCGTGTTGACGTTCGTGATGGGGAAGAACAGCACCGCCGACAGCACGCCGACTGCGAGCGCCCGGCGGTCCTGCGTGTAGGTGTACGTCGCCATCGGCGTGAACACGAGGAAGGTGAGGGCGAAGACGAACACGACGAAGACCATCGCCCGCCGGAGCGACCAGCCGACAGCGTGGGAGAGGAAGATGCTGAACGTGTGTGTGCCGGGGTAGACGAGGTCGACGAACTGCATGCTGCCGGCGTTCATCGCACGGGTCCACGCGAGGTGGACCAGCGAGTCGGCCGTCCCGTAGAAGTAGTAGCCACGGAGCAACGGCATCGCCGCGACGGTGGCCGCAGCGGCGATGGCGAGGACCGCAGCGACGGAGCCGAGGCGGGTCCGGTCCCGATACACCCAGACGCTCACCGCACAGGCGAAGCCGACGCCGAGGGCGACCCAGACCGCGAGCGGTGTCGCCGCGTAGAGGTCGACCTCGTAGCGAGCGGCGGGGTTCAGATACGCGAGGACGAGCGCGACTGTCGTGGCGAAGAAGCCGACTGCGAGGACGAGTTTGAGCGCGACCCGACGGCGGTCCTCGCCCATCGTTACCGGCCGGCCGCCGCTCGATTCCTGGCCGCTCATGTTGCTGTGGCCGTAGTTGACAACCGTTCGGGTTAGTTAATGAGGACATAGTGGCCGCCGACCGCACGAACCGCCGTGCGTGCGCGCTCGACGCACCGTCCGTGGCCCGCCCGACTTCGCCGTTCGTGGGTTCGCTCGTCCGCTCGCGGCCGCGAACGGACGCGCGGGACCACTCTCGTCGTGCGTTCGGCCACTCCTCGGCGCGGTCGAGCGACCCCGACGACCGACGTGGCCGTCGCGTTAACAGCGGATTAGTGAAGTGGACCACCCACCGACGTACGGACCAGTTGGTCACGTGGCTCCCCTCAGCGCCGCCCGCGCCCGCCGACTCGCCCGCACGACGAGACGTCTCGGCGACGTGACCGCAGGAGCGTCGGTCTGAGTATGTGGCCCTGGGAACACCTCGCGATTGGCTACCTCGCGTTCTCCGTGCTCGTCCACCTCACGCTGCGCCGACCGCCCACGGGAGCGGAGTGTCTCCTCGTCGCCCTCGGGACGCAGTTTCCGGACCTGGTCGACAAGCCGCTCGCGTGGGTCTTCGCCGTTCTGAGCTCCGGGACGTCGATGGCTCACTCGCTTTTCGTGGCCGTCCCCCTCTCCGTCTTCGTCCTCGTCGCCGCCCGCCGGTACGGGTGGACGGCCGCTGCCGCCGCGTTCGTCGTCGGCTATCTGCTCCACCTCCCGGGCGACATCCTCTACGGGCCGCTCCTGCTCGGCCGAGACGTCTCGGTCGACGCGCTGCTCTGGCCGTTCGTCCGCCCACCCGAGACCGTGACGCGGTCTGTCGAACTGTTCGGGCGAATCGAGGGGTACGTGACGCTGTATCGGGCCGCAGTCGCGCGGCCGGAGGCGACCGCGTACCTGCTGTTCGAGGCGACGCTGCTCGGCGGGGCCGTCGTCCGCTGGGTCGCCGACGGACGCCCGTTCCCGACGCTTCGTCCCGGCCGCCAGTGACGGTCACGTCGGTATCGCTCCCGGTCGCCTCTCCGGTTCTCCCGGCCCGAGCCCGTATACACGGCGCATAACGATGATGGGGCGGACACATGATTCGGACAGCCAGATGGTCGAGACCACAACGCACACCGCGTGCCGGGACCCGACGGACTGACCCATCATGTACCGGAACAGTAGCGTGGCGGTGGTGGTACCAGCGTACAACGAGGCGTCGTTCATCGCGGACGTGCTCAGAGACGTCCCCGAGTACGTCGACCGCATCTACGCCGTCGACGACTGCTCGACCGACGATACGCGGCGGGAGATCGAGCGGACGGCCGCCGACCTGAACGCACGGACCGGTGGGAGCTTCGACCGCGTCGTCGCCCTCGCGCACGAGGAGAACCGCGGCGTCGGCGGGGCGATCAAGACCGGCTACGAGCGGGCGCGCGACGACGACGTCGACGTGACGGCGGTCATGGCCGGCGACGGCCAGATGGACCCCGACGAACTCGAGCGGTTCCTCGACCCCATCATCGACGGTCGGGCCGACTACACCAAAGGGAACCGACTGTGGCGGCGCGACCACTGGGAGTCGATGTCCGGCTGGCGGCAGTTCGGCAACCGCCTCCTCACGCTCTTGACCCGCATCGCGAGCGGCTACTGGGAGATGTCCGACCCGCAGAACGGGTACACGGCGATCTCGAAACACGCCCTGGAGACGGTCCCCCTCGAGGACCTCTACGAGGACTACGGCTTCGCCAACGACCTCCTCGTCCACCTCAACGTGAACGACCTCCGCATCGCCGACGTGCCGCACGAGGCGGTCTACGGTGACGAGGAGAGTGACATCGCGTACGCCTCGTTCGTCCCACAGCTGTCGGTGTTGCTCCTCCGCGACTTCTGCTGGCGGCTGAAGACGAACTACCTCGTGTTGAACTTCCACCCGACGGTCCTCTGTTACGTGCTCGGCGTCGTCGGTACGGTGTCGTCCGCGGCCAGGGCGCTCGCGACGTTCCGTCCGGGTCGCGAGTCCGTCACACGTTCGGGGGCGCACTCCGAGCGGTTCCTCTCGTTCGCCGTCTTCCTGCTTGGGTCGCTGTTCCTCGTGCTGGCGCTCGTGTTCGATATGGAGCAAAACGAGGACCTAGTCGTACGGACCGACGGGAGCGTCCGGTCCGACGACCGCTCCGAGGACCAACACACCTCCGGGGATACGCACGAACGCGCACCCGAGCGTGGGCGCGAGAACGCGACCGAGCGCGTGGACGACGATCCGTTCCTCGGCCGCGAGCACGGCCCGACGGACGCCAGCGGACGGCACGGCGGCGGGCGATGACTCGCCGTGCCGGCCGGCCGACGCCGCGGCCCGTTCGGGGACGGTGACCACCGATGCACGCCGACGTGGACGGCTCGTTCGCGCTCTGTCTGACCCACGACGTCGACCGGCCGTACAAGACGTATCAGGCGCTGTACGACGCGCTGCGTGAGCGCTCGCTCCGCCCGCTTCGCGCGTTCGCCCCGCGGACCAACCCCTTCTGGCAGTTCGACGATATCACGGCGCTCGAATCGGACCTCGGTGTCCGGTCGGCCTTCTACCTCCTCAACGAGCCGAGCCTGTTCCGCCAGCCGTGGCGCGCGTGGACCGAGCCGACTCACTGGCTCGAACACCTCGGACGGTACGACGTGACCGCCGACGACATCCGCGCGCTCGTCGACAGACTCGAGGCGGGGGGCTGGGAGGTCGGACTGCACGGGTCGTACCACTCTCCGGGCGACCCCGGACGCCTCGGACGGGAGAAACGCGTGCTCGAGTCGATGACCGACCGACCCGTCGTCGGCGGGCGACAGCACCACCTCCGGCTCGGCGCGGACTCCTGGCACCACCACCGAGCCATCGGGCTCCGGTACGACGCGAGCCTCGGATCGAGCAGTTCGTACGGGTTCCGATGGGGGTATCGCCCGCGCCGCCCGTTCGACGACGACTTCGTCGTCTTCCCGCTGACCGCGATGGAGGTCGCCCTCCCCGACCCCGGGGAACGGTTCGTCGACGCGTGGGAGGCGTGTCGTGACTTGCTCGTCGAGGCCGCCCGGAACGACGCGGTGATGACCGTCCTCTGGCACCCGCGATACTTCAACGAACGGGAGTTCCCGGGGTATCGGCGGCTGTACCGCCGTCTCGTCGAACACGCGCTGGAACTGGGTGCGTGGGTCGGCCCACCGAGGGCCCTCTACGAGCGACTCGACTACGACCGCGGCACCGACCCCATCACGAGCGACCCGACGGCAGTCGATGGGTTCGAGCGTGGCGTCGAGTCGAGCGAGCGGCCCACCTCGCACTGACCGCTCGCGACCGCTCGCTTCGAATAAGCTCGTGTTTATCCGGGGCACTCGCGGGTGACGCCCGCTGGTCATCCTCTCCGCACGACGGGACCACACGGCACTCACAGCCGTGAGACCACGACGGCCGCATCACCGCGGCTGGACGACGGCGACGGCCGGCCACTGCGGACGGGTCCGGTGGGGAAACCGGTCTATAATTTTACTGGTCCGTCGGGTACACCACCCCGAGCGACGTTCAACTCATGACATTCGCTTCAGGGACTCCGACTGGGCACGCCTCCGACCGGGGCGTGTCCGAAGACGGGACGGGAGGGGGCGGGCGCACACTGTCGAGGCGGACGCTGTTACGGGCGCTCTGTGTAGTGTCGACGGCACCGCTGGTTTCGAGCGGGGAGACGGAGGCGGCCCCCGGCGACCCGTGGACGGTCGTCGCGCTCCCCGACACCCAGAAGTACGCCGAGCGGGCGCGCCGCGCGTCGATTCCGGCGGCACAGACGCAGTGGATCCTCGACAACCGCGAGGCGGAGAACATCCGGTTCGTCTCTCACGAGGGAGACATCGTCGACAACGGCGACCGGGAACTGGAGTGGGAGCGGATGGACGATGCGATGTCGACGCTCGACGGCGAACTCCCGTACTCGGTCGTGACGGGGAATCACGACTACGCCACGCTGTGGGACCGGGGTTCGTCGACCGCGCTCTACGAGCAGTACTTCGGTCCCTCGCGCTTCGAGGGACGGAGCTGGTTCGGCGGGAACGGACCCGGCGACGACGGCCTCAGCACCTACCAGCTGTTCTCGGGCGGCGGCTACGACTTTCTCCACCTCGCCCTAGAGTGGGAGCCTCCGGGTCGGGTCGACGACCCCTCGACGACGCTCGGCTGGGCACAAGAGGTCCTCGACCGCTACTCCGACCGGCCGACGATGCTCACGACGCACTCGTACCTCCGAGACGAACCGGGCGAGCGTGCCGACGTCGTCCAGGAGGCGAACGGGAACGGCAACGCGGGCGAGACGGTGTGGCGCGAACTCGTCGCGCCGAACCCGCAGATATTCGCCGTCCTCAACGGCCACTTTCACGACCGTGGGGGGACGGCCACGGGGGAGTACCACCAGACGTCGACGAACGACGCCGGACTCGCCGTCTACGAGATGGTCGCGAACTACCAGGATTACGACCGCGGCGGCGACGGCTGGCTCCGACTGCTCCGTTTCGAACCCGGCGGAGGGAGCGGCGACGCCGACCGCCTCGCCGTCGAGACCTACTCGCCCACCCGCGGTGAGTACGCGACCGACGAGAGCAGCCAGTTCGGGTTCGACCTCGATTTCGACGCCCGGTTCGGCCCGTTCGACACGACCGAGTCCGTCACCTTCCGACAGGGGACGGACGGCTACGACGGGACGACCGACACCGACGTCCGCGAGGCCGAGCCGACGTCGACGGGGACGTCGGCCACGACACTCAACGTCGACGGCGACGAGCCACTGGGGACCGGACAGGCCGTCCACGCACTGATACGGTTCGCCGACGTCGTCGGTGCCGACGCCGGCCAGGTACCCCTCGGCGCGACCGTGGTGAGCGCGACGCTCACGCTGGAGACGACGGACGACGGCGACGGAGCGGCCGTCCACCGGATGCTCGAACCGTGGGACGGCGACGACACCTGGGAGCGCCTCGGCGACGGTGTCCAGGCCGACGGGACGCAGGCGGCGGCCGACCCGGTGACGACCACGGGGTCGGTCTCGGAGGGGCCGACCGCGCTCGACGTGACCGCGAGCGTCGGCGCGTGGCTCGACGGCGCACCGAATCACGGCTGGGCGTTCCTCCCCGTCGGCGACGACGGCTGGGACTTCGCGGCGAGCGAGGGGGTGGTCCCGCCGACGCTCACGGTCAGGTACACCGCCCCGGAGGACGAACCCACCGCGGGCGACGCAGACGGGGACGGCGACGTCGACGCCGACGACGTGGAACTCGTCCAGCGCCACCTCGCCGGTTACGACGACGCCATCGACGAGTCGGCCGCCGACGTGGACGGGGACGGTGACGTCGACATCGCGGACGCCGTCGCAATCGACGACAGACGGAGCGACCGATGACCCGCCTCGCCCTGCGGGTCGGTGCCGCCCTCGCGGTCTGTCTGGTGGTCGTGACGGCGGGCGTTTACGGTGTCGGGCCTGTCGGGGCACAGACCGCCACCCCAACTATCACCGTCGGGTCGTCCCCGTCTGCGACTGCCGACGCGGTGTCGGCACGACCCGGCGACGAGGTGACCGTGACGGTCTGGGCGAACGCCTCGGACGTCGCCGGCTACCAGTCGAGCCTCTCGTACGACCCCGACGTCGTCCGGGTGGTCTCGGTGTCGGGGACCGCCGACTTCGCGGAACCGGTCTCTCGCGTCGACACCGACGCCGGAGTGGTCGCGTTCAACCAACTCCGCGACTCCGGCACCGACGACCCGGTCCTCGCCCGCCTCACGCTCGAACTCGTCGGGGCGGCGGGGAGCCAGACGTCGCTCGTCTTCGAGGAGGGCGACACCGAACTCTCCGACGGCGGGGCGAACGAACTCGGTGTCGACCGGTACGTCGGGACGACCGTCTCGGTGGTGTCGGCCGAGACGCCGACGCCGACTGCCACACCGACGGCAACACCGACAGAAACGTCGACAGCCACGCTGACGGCGACATCGACTGCCACATCGACAGCCACACCGACCGCCACGCCGACGGCGACATCGACAGAAACGTCGACAACCACGTCGACTGCAACACCGACTGCGACCCCGGAAGACGACGACGATGACGACGCCGTCGTCAGTAGTGGCGGTGGCGGAGGTGGTGGGGGTGGCGGTCTCCTCGGGCCGCGGACCATCGTCGCGGTGTCCAACACGATGCTCGGCGGCTCGGCGGTGAGTGCCGACTTCGGCGGGGCGAGTCCGACCGTCACGACCGTCGACCTGGGCTTCTCCGAGGAGACGGCCGGTCCCTACGAGGTCGCCGAACTGAGCCGGCCGCCGGCCGACACCGAGTACCCCCGCAACTACGACACCGTCGTCACCGTCCTCGACATCGATGCGCCGGACGCCGTCGCCGACCAGCCCGGGACGCTCACGGTCACGCTCGCGCGGTCGGGACTGGACGCCGACAGTGACCGACTGCAGGTCGAGCGGTATCGACCGGAGTCGGGCGACTGGGTCACGGTCGACGGGACGACGCGGACGACGGACACGACGGTGACACTCCGGACGAACGTCTCGGAGTTCGGTCTCTTCGCCGTGACTCGTACGACCGAGCAGCCGACGGCGACACGGACGCCGGCCGCGACAGCGACGCCCGAGCCGACGGCGACACGGACAGCGGCCGCGACGGCGACACGGACGACGCCCGAACCGACGGCGACGCCCACAGTCACGTCGACGACGTTCGGCTATCCGGTCCCGCTCGCGGTCGTCGTCCTCGCGTTCGTGGCCCCGCTCTTCGGGTATCTGTTGACCCGGCGGGAGTGAGCGACGCCGAACCGCCGCCCGGGACGCCGTCACACCCGGGAGGCTGTGTGGCCACGGGCGCGTCGTGACGTTACACCGACTATAACTAACGAGGGACCTGCCCGAGTGGGTGGTATGCAGTTCCGCCACGAGCGGATCGACACCGACCCACCCGCCGGTCGGATGTCGTTCTGTCTCACGACTGACCTCACGGGTAACGGGCTCCCCGACGTCCTCGTCGGCGCGGTCGGCGGGAAGCCGACGGTCACGGTTCCCGTCGTCGGCAAGACGCTCTCGCTCCGGGACCTCCCCGGCACGCGCGAGCTCATCCACCGCCTCGAGACCAACGTGTTCTGGTACGAGAACCGCGACTCGGGCTGGGCGCGACACGACGTCGGACGCGCCCCGGACCTCTCTGTCGGCGGCGCGTTCGCCGACCTCACGGGAAACGGCAGTCAGGACCTCGTGACCGGGCAGAACCTCGACACCGACCTGTACTGGTTCGAACAGCCGGCGGACTCCCGCGACCCCTGGCCCCGACGGCTCGTCACCGACGACTTCGTGAAGTACCACGACGTCGTGGTCGGCGACGTCGACAACGACGGCGACGACGAGGTGGTCGCGCTCTCACAGGAGAGCGAGACAGTCTTCTACTACGACATTCCCGAGGACCCGCGCCGAGAGCCGTGGCCGGTCGCCAACCGCCACGTCGTCGCGGAGGGCCTCTCCGTGGAAGGGGCGGCCATCGCCGACGTCGACGGCGACGGCGAGAACGAACTCGTCGCCGGGCCGAACGTCTTCGCCCGCCGTGAGGGCCGCTGGGTGCGCGAGGAGTTCGCGCCCGGTTGGGAGTGGACCCGCGTCGCCGTCGCGGACGTCGACGACGACGGGAGTCCCGAAATCGTCCTCACAGAGGGCGACCGCCCGTACAACGGCGACGTGCCGGGGCGACTCGGCGTCTTCGACCCGCGAGACTGGTCGGGGACAGTGCTCAGAGACGACCTCTCGAACCCTCACACCGTCCAGGTCGCCGACTTCGACGGAGACGGTCGTCCGGATATCTGTGTCGCCGAGATGGGGCTCGGCGGCAACGACGACGCCGAAATCGTCGTCTTCTCTCCGCACTCGACGGGCTTCACCGAGACGCGCATCTCCCGGGGCGTCCCGACGCACGAGGCGAAGGCCGTCGACCTCACCGGTGACGGACGCCCTGACCTCGTCGGCAAGTCGTACGCGCCGACGACCCACGTCGACGTCTGGTACAACGAGTCCTGAGCGTCTCGCCTCTCGCCTCCGTCAGTCGGCCTCGGAGTCGACCGCGACGAGTCCCGTGTCGACCATCGACTCGAGCGGGTGGTCGTCGACCTCCAGCGGGAGGTCGACACGGCCACGTCTCCGCGCAGACTCGTACGCCGCGAAGATGAGCTCCGTCCCCTGGAGTGCCACCTCACCCCGGAGCGGTGACGCCGTCCCCGTCCGGTAGCAGTGGACCACGTTCGCGACCGACCGGCTAGTGTGTTCCGTGGTGACGCCGGGGACGGTGAGCGCAGTCGGGGTGAGTTCGTCGAGCTTCCGGAGGGCAGCGCCGACGCGGCCGTCGACCGGCCCGTGGATGCCGTCTCCGTCGGTGTCGACGGTCCGCCAGCCGTCGTCTTCGTCACGGATGGCTCGGAGCGGCGGCCCGCCGTCGGGCTGGACTTCGATGGTGCCGCTCGTGCCGACGAGCCGCAGGTGGCAGTCGACGAACGACGACCGACCGGTCGACGCGAGCCCGGAGACGCCGTTCTCGTACTCCCACTGGACGAGCGCGCCGTTCTCGTTGTGGACGCCGAACTGGACGTTCTCCTCGCGGTAGTCGACCTGTGCGAGGACCCACGCGGCCGGTGTCTCGTCGACGACGTCGGTGCAGAAGTCGAACAGATGCGTCCCGTAGTCGTAGAGGTTCTTGCCGCCGACCTCGATGCGCCTGAGGTCGCCGATGTAGTCGGCGTCGAGGAGTTCTTTCGCCCGCCTGAACGGCCGCGCGAACCGCCGCTGGTGGTTGAACGTCAGCTGGACGTCCCGTCGTCCGCAGACGTCGACCATCTCCCGACACTCCCGCCAGGTCCGCGCCATCGGCTTCTCACAGTGGATGGCGTCGGGGACGCCGCTCTCGGCACAGCCGACGACGATCTCCGCGTGCGCCGCCGGCGGGACGCAGACGCTCACCACGTCGGGGTCGGTCTCGTCCAGCATGGTCTCGTACGACTCGTACACGCCGCTCGGGGGGATGCCGTGTCGGTCCGCGAACACTTCGGCGTTCTCCCTGACGATGTCCGCACAGCCGACGAGTTCACAGCCGTCGATTCGCTGGTAGCCCGCGGCGTGTCGGTACGCCATTGCGTACCCGTCGGTGTCGGGGTCGTTCGGGTTCGCTCCCGCCCCGACGAACGCGATTCGGTCGGTCATCCCGTGGACCGTCGGCCCACACGGGCATTGCTAATCACTGGTTAGAGCGGCTCCGTCGTCTCCCCCGACCCCCGTCGTGCGGACGAAATCGGCCCGTCTCTCCCTTCCACCGGCGACGGCCGCGCGCGGTCCCGCGAAACACCACGATGTTCCCGTGAGTCAGACACCGGCCGACACGTCGAGGGGACGGTGCCGGTGGTCCAGAACGACCCGTGGAGGGAACGACACGACCAGCCGACCGACCGTTCACGACTAGCCGACGTATCCTCCTCACGAGCCGCCTCGCGCTCGCCACAGCGAGTGGGTGTCTCGACCGTGCACGTCCCGGCGTGACGACGAGAGCCGAACGCTGCGAGGCGCATCGACACCACCACGGCCCTCTCAGAGACGCGCGTGGACACCGGCTTCCAACTCGGAGACGGCGTCGACGACGCGTGTCGCGGCGTCGCCGTCGCCGTACACCGGCGGGTGGTCGGACGCCTCGAACGGCGCTTCGAGCGCCCGGACAATCTCGCCCGCGTCGGCACCGACGAGGGTGTTCCAGCCGCAGTCGACCGTCTCCGTCCACTCCGTCTCGTCGCGCAGCGTCACACAGGGCGTCTCGAGGTAGAACGCCTCCTTCTGGACGCCGCCGGAGTCCGTCGCGACCCGGGCTGCGGTCTCGACGAGTCGGACGAAGTCGAGGTAGCCGAGCGGGTCACAGAGGTGGAGACACGCGCTGGCCCGTTCGTAGAGCCCGTGCTCGTGCAGCGCCGCGACGGTCCGCGGGTGCGCCGGTAACACCACCGGGAGCGACACCCCGAGGAGCCCGTCGACGACTTCGACGAGTCGGTCGGGGTCGTCGGTGTTCGCCGCGCGGTGGACCGTCGCGAGGACGAACTCGCCGGGGTCGACGCCGAGGTCCGCGAGGACCGTCGACTGCTCTCGCGCGCGCTCGCGGACCGCCAGGACGGCGTCGTACATCACGTCGCCCGTCAGGGAGACGCCCTCGGTGATGCCCTCGGCACGGAGGTTCTCGACCGCGCGCTCGGAGGGTGCACAGCAGACGTCCGCACAGTGGTCTGTCAGGACGCGGTTGACCTCCTCGGGCATCTCCCAGTTGTCGCTCCGGAGGCCGGCTTCGACGTGCACGACGGCCGGGCCGCGCTTGGCCGCGACGAGTGCGGCGGCGAGCGTGGAGTTCGTGTCGCCGTACACGAGGACCGCGTCCGGCTCCTCGGCGGCGACGACGTGGTCGAGGCGGCGCATCATCGTCGCTTGCTGCTGGGCGTGCGGGGCGGAGCCGACTTCGAGGTGGTAGTCCGGCGTGGGGAGGGCCAGTTCCTCGAAGAACACGTCCGAGAGGAGTTCGTCGTAGTGTTGGCCCGTGTGGACGAGCGTCTCCTCGTGACGTTCGCGGAGCGCCCGCGAGACCGGATACGCCTTGACGAACTGGGGGCGAGCGCCGACGACGGTGAGGACGTCGAGCGACATCAGTCACGTCCCCCGTCGGACCGCCGCCCGTTCCCGAGCGTGTGGGTCCCCTGTGGGCTGTCGAGGCCGTCCCGCGCGTCGAGGACGACCGCGTCGCCGAAGGCCGACCAGTCGAGCGACTCGAACTCCTCGTGCGGGGTGACGACCACGACGGCGTCGGGTGCGAGTGACTCGACCGTCTCCAGCGGGAGGTGCGTCGCGGGGCTCTCGTCGAGGACCGCCGGCTCGACGAGCGGGTCGGCGATGGCCACCGCCGCGCCGAGTTGGTCGAGCCGGCGTGCGAGCGGGAGCGCCGGGGTGTGTGTCGTCTCCGCGACGCCCGGGCGATACGTCACGCCGAGGAGGAGCACCGTGGCGTCGTCGACCCGCCGCCCGGCAGCTTCGAGGAGGTCCGAGACGAGCCCAGCGGTGTAGCCGGGCATCGACTCGTTGACGGACCGGGCGGTCCTGATGAGGGGCGTGTCGGTGTCGACCGCCGACATCAGAAAGTGCGGGTAGAAGGGGATGCAGTGGCCCCCGACGCCCGGCCCGGGGTCGTGAATCTCACAGTACGGCTGGGTGTTCGCCACGTCGATCGCCTCCCGCCCGTCGATTTCGAGCCGCTCGCTCACCCGCCCCAGTTCGTTCGCCAGCGCGATGTTGACGTCTCTGTAGACGCCTTCGAACACCTTTACGGCCTCCGCCGTCGCGGCGTCGCTCACCGGAATGACCTCGTTGTCGGTGACCGCCTCGTAGAAGCGCTGTGCGGTCCGGGTCGCCCGTGGGTCCGTCCCGCCGACGACCTTCGGGTACGCCCCCCGGATGTCGCGGAGGGCGCGCCCGCTCGAGGTGCGCTCCGGACAGAACGCGACACCGAACGCCTCGGGAGCGAGCCCGGACTCGGTGGCGAGCAGCGGCTCGACCACGTCGCGACACGTCCCCGGCGGGACGGTACTCTCGAGGAAGACGGCGTCGCCGGCGTCGAGTCCCGCCGCGACCTGTCGGGTCACCGCCCGGACGATGTCGAGGTCCGGCCGCGCGCCCTCGTGGAGTTTCGTCGGGACCACGACGACGTGGACGCTCGCGTGCGCGGCCGCTCGCTCCCCGTCCGTTGTCGCACGGAGCGAGCCATCGTCGACCGTCTCGTGGACGAGGTCGGCCAGGCCGGGTTCGTTCGCGACGTGGCTCTCGCCCGCGTTGACCGCCTCGACGACCGACTCGTCGACGTCGACGCCGACGACGTCCCCGGTGCGCTCGGCCAGCGCGGCGGCGAGCGGGAGCCCCATCTTGCCGAGGCCGTAGACGGCGACCTGGACCCGGCCGTTCGCGATGTCGTCCGTCAGCTGTCCGTCGGTTCCGCCGTAGAGACTGTGCGCGTTCGTCATGGCTGACCGTCTCCGATCTGGTCGCGAATCGTGTGCGCCATCTCGACCGCGCGCAGCGCTTCTCGGGGCGTCACCCGCGGCTCCGTGCCGTTGTTCACGGCCGTGACGAACGCCTCGAGTTCGCACTTCAGCGGCTCGCGCGTGTCGACGAAGGGGTGTTCCGTGACGCGCTCGTTGCGGTACGTGACGCCCCCGTTCGTCGGCTCGTAGGAGGGGTCGGCCTGGCGGTGAATCCGGACCGACTGGTCGAAGTAGTCGACCTCGACGAGCTGTTCGGGGTCGGCGACGTCGAGCGTCCGGGCGCGCTTTTGATTCACCCGACTCGCGGTCAGCGTGCCGACGACCCCGTTCTCGAACGCGAACTGTGCGGTGCCGTACCGACCGTCGTCGGTCCCGGTCGCCGACACCGACTCGACCGCCGCGTCGACGAGGGTCAACAGGATGTCGATGTCGTGGATCATGAGGTCCATCACGACGCCGTCGTTCCCGTCCCTGTCGACGGGCGGCCCGAGGCGGTTCGCGCTGACCGAGACGAGGTCCATCTCCTCCGTGATGTCCATGACCGCCGAGACTGCCGGATTGAACCGCTCGATGTGTCCCACCTGGAGGACGACGTCCCGCTCGTCCGCCAGCGCCATGAGCTCTCGGCCCACCTCGGGGTCTCTGACGAACGGCTTCTCGACGAGCGTGTGGACGCCCGCCTGGATAGTCTCGCGGGCGATGCGGGCGTGGTGTCGGGTCGGGACGACCACCGAGACGGCGTCGACGGCGTCGACCAGGGCGGACTGCGACATGGGCCGGGTGTCGTATCTGTCGGCGACCTCACTGGCCCGGGCCGCGTCCGTGTCGGCGACGCCGACGAGCCGGGTCGAGTTGAACTCGTCGTAGATGCGGGCGTGGTTGATGCCCATGGTACCGACGCCGATGACACCCACGTCGACGGTGTCGATGCCGCTCATGCGATCACCTCCATCGACTCGCGGACGGCCGTGGCGACCTGCTCGACGTCGGCGCGCGTGAGGGCGGGGTGCACCGGCAGCGACAGCACCTCCTCTGCGGCCTGCTCGGCGTTCGGCGCGACGGCGTCGACGTGGTCGTACGCGGCCTGCTCGTGGACCGGGACCGGGTAGTACACCCCGTAACCGACGTCCTGCTCGTCGAGGCGCGAACACAGCGCCTCGCGGTCCGTCGTCCGAATCGTGTACTGGTGGTAGACGTGCGTTCGGTTGTCGGGGACGCTCGGGGTTCGGACCGCCGTCCGCTCGAGCGCCGTCGAGAGCCGACTCGCGTTGAGCTGTCGCGCCGAGGTGAACCGGGGCAGGCGCTGTAACTGGGCCCGACCGAGCGCGGCCGCGACACTCGTCATTCGGAAGTTGTGACCGATTTCGGCGTGCTCGTACCCCTCGCTCCGGCCGTGGTCGACGAACCGGGCCGCTCGGTCGGCGACGTCTGACCGGTCCGTCGTGATCATCCCGCCCTCTCCGGTCGTCATGTTCTTCGTCGGGTAGAAGGAGAAACAGCCGGCGTCGGCCAGCGACCCGACGCGGTCGCCGTCGACCGTCGCCCCGTGCGCCTGTGCGGCGTCCTCGACGAGCGCGAAGTCGTACGCGCCGGCGAGTTCGGCCAGTCGCTCCATGTCAGCCGGGAGTCCGTAGAGGTGGACCGCGACGACCGCGTCGACGGGTGGCCCCTCGCGGAGCCGTCGTTCGAGCGCGGCGGGGTCGATGTTGTACGTCTCGGGGTCGATGTCGACGAACTCGACCGTCGCGTCGCAGAAGGAGACGGCGTTCGCCGTCGCGATGTAGGTGAACGGTGTCGTGACCACCCGGTCGCCCTCGCCGATGCCGAGCGCGTGGAGCGCGGCGTGCAGCGCCGTCGTCCCGTTGCTGGTCGCGACGGCGTCGTCGGTGTCACAGTAGGCGGCGAACTCGGACTCGAACCGGCGGACCTCGGGACCGTCGGCGAGTTGGCCGCTGTCGAGGACCGCCTCGACGTACTCTCGTTCGGCGTCGCCGACCTGTGGGTTCGCGATCGGGATGGTCATCTGATTCGGTTCCTCCCGTCGAGTTCCGTGGGGAGGTCGCGGGACTGGGCCGGGCTGCCGACGGCGAGGGTCTCGGCCGGGACGTCCTCGGTCACGACGGCACCCGCGGCGACGAACGCGCCCTCGCCGACGGTGACGCCGGGGAGGAGCGTCGCGTTCGCGCCGATGGAGACGTGGTCTTCGAGCGTCGGCCCGTCGAGGTCGACGTCCGTCCTGATGGGGTAGGGGTCGTTCGTCAGGACCGCTCGCGGCCCCACGAACACGTCGTCGCCGATGGTCGTCGCCGGCGGGACGTACACGCCCGTCTGGAGGCTGACGCCGGAGCCGACGGTGAGGTTGCCGTCCAGGACGACGTCCGTCCCGACGACCACGTCGTCGCCGACCGTCGTCTGTTCCCTGATGAGGACGCCGTGACCGGTGGTGAGGTCGTCGCCGATCTCGACGTCGGTGTAGATGATACTGCCGGCGCGAATCGTCGCGCGGTCGCCGACGACCGGTGGCGCTCCGTCCCCGTAGCCGAGGTGCACGTCGTCGTCTACCGTCGCGTCAGCACCGAGCCGCGCAGCCACCGGGACTCACCCCCTCGAACGACGTCGTCTCACGAACGAACCGGTCCGGACTCCGATGGCGCATACGTAACATGGGATCACTCCCGCCATCCCTGACGGTGTTCGGTGGTTCGCCCGAATCGGGTTTGTTATAATAGTGATTAACCAGTGACACACGAAGACGGCGGGCGAACCGCGTCCGTGCCACCGCGCCGTCGGGCGAGCTATTCGGCGTCGACCCGTGTCCACGACGGCTCCCGACAGTGCGTAAACCGGCCGACGAGGGCGCGAGCCGGCGGTTCTCGACGGCGTCCGACCGTGTCCAGCGTTAAGAGGTCATTATCGGGGCCGGACGGGGCGCGCGGCGGCGCGGAGCGAGCGGCGGTGCGGGCGTCCTCCGCGAACACGGACGACGCGAGGGGTGAGCGCCCACCTAGACGACGGAGTCGAGCCCCTCGTCGAGGTCGACCGTCGGTTCGTACCCGAGTCGCTCGCGGGCTTTCGAGATGTCGGCCAGGCTGTCGTCGATGTCGCCGGGCCGCCGGTCGACGTGGGTGATTTCCGCGTCGCCACCCGTCAGCGCCCGAATCTTCTCGGCGAGCGCCGAGACGGTGGTCTCGGTGCCGCAGCCGACGTTGTACGCCTCGCCGACGGCGTCGGTCGTCGCCGCCCGGAGGTTCGCCTGCACGACGTCGTCGACGTGGACGAAGTCGCGCGTCTGCTCACCCGACCCCTCGATGGTGATGGGACCGCCCGCCCGCCCCTGTCGGAAGAACACCGAGACGACGTCGCCGTACTCGCCGGCCTCCGCGCGCGGGCCGTAGACGTTGAAGTACCGAAGCACGACGGTCTCGAGGTCGTAGAGGTCGGTGTAGAGCCGGGTGTAGTGGTCCAGCGTCTGCTTCTGGACGCCGTACGGCGACGTCGGCCGCAGCGGGTCCGTCTCGCTGACGGGGACGCGGTCGGGGTTCCCGTAGATGGCGGCGCTGGACGCACAGACGACCCGGGCGGACTCGGCTCTCGCTCGCTCTAACAGCCGAAGCGTCGCCGTGACGTTCACCTCGTTCGAGGCCAGCGGGTCCGCGACCGTCTTCGGGATGCTCACCATCGCCGCCTCGTGGAAGACGGTGTCGACGCCGTCCATCGCGGCGTCGAGGGCGTCCGGGTCGCAGACGTCGCCTTCGAATAGCTCGGCCCCGTCGGGCACCTGCGCACGGAAGCCGGTCGAGAGGTCGTCGAGGACGCGGACGTCGTTCTCGGCGACGAGCGCGTCGGCGAGGTGGCTCCCGATGAACCCCGCTCCGCCCGTGATGAGTATCCGTTCCCCTCGTGGCCCGCACACGTCCTGCATGTCCGTACGGTGTCCCGCAGGGGAGTTTATCAGTTGTCATTGCTCGGCCACGTTCACCGACCGCCGCGGCCCGCGGGCTTTTGAGCGTGTGTTCCCTCCCAACACGCATGCGTGTCGTCTCACTCCTGCCCTCGGCGACGGAGATCTGCTGTGCGCTCGGCGTCGACCCCGTCGGCGTCACTCACGAGTGCGACTACCCATCCCGTGTCGCGGACGTCCCGACGGTCGTCCGCTCTCGCATCGACACCGACGGGTCGAGTCGCGACATCGACGACCGGGTCCACGACTCGCTCGACGACGGGGGCGTCTACGAACTCGACCGCGACCGCCTCCGCGAACTCGACCCCGACGTGGTCGTCACCCAGGGGCTGTGTGACGTCTGCGCCGTCGACGAGTCCGTCGTGCGCGGGGCGCTCTCGGACCTCGACCTCGACGCCGACCTCGTCGCGACCCACCCCCACTCGCTCGACGACGTCTTCGACGACATCGCGAGGCTCGGCCGGGCGCTCGACCGGGACGCGGCGGCACAGACCCTCGTCGCCGACCTCCGCGAGCGGGTGGCGGCCGTCCGGGAGACCGTCCCCGACGGCGAGCGACCGACGGCGACCGTGCTGGACTGGCTCGACCCCGTGATGGTCAGCGGTCACTGGGTGCCCGAACTGGTCGAACTCGCCGGCGGTCGGTTCGAACTCGGGACCGCGGGTGACGAGTCGGGTCCGGTCGAGTGGGACCGGGTACGAACCGCCGACCCCGACGTGCTCGTCGCCGCCCCGTGTGGGTTCGGCGTCGACCGCACCATCGCGTCGCTCGCTGACCTCACGACACGCCCCGGGTGGGACGAGTTGCGCGCCGTCCGTGACGACCGCGCCGTCGTCGTCGACGGGAACCACTACGTCAACCGACCGGGTCCCCGTCTCGTCGACACGCTCGAGGCGTTCGCCTGGGTACTCCACCCCGAGCGGTTCGCCCCGCCCGGCGAGGACGTGGCGCGGCCGTTTCCCCGGCTCTCGGGGTCGGCGTAGCCCGACCTCTCAGCCGCCACACACCAGAAGGGTTTCATCCCATGGGGTGTCTACCCTGCCGCAATGAGACTCTCCCGTGGCGTCACCCTCGCCATCGTCGGACTCGTGGTCCTCTCGTCGACGCTCGTCGTCAGCGCGGCGACGGCACCGTCTCGTAGCGTGACCGCGGCCCAGTCCGGCCTGGTCGGGACCGGCCCCGCCACACAGGCGACGGACGGCCAGGCGACGGCTCCGACGACCGGCGGCCCGCACGTCCTCGTCGGCTCACAGGGCGGCGGCACGAACTGGCAGAAACAGGGCAGCGTCTACCGCCTCGACGACCAGGAGGTGGTCTGGAAGATCAACGACCGCGACAGCTACTTCGACGCGACCACGATGGCGAACGGCAACGTCGTCGCGGGCTTCATGCACAACGGCTACCGGACGGGGTGTGACCCCTACGAGCCACCGTGTACGAAGACGGGCTACCGGGTGTTAGACCCCTCCAACGGCTCGACTCCGGAGGTCGTCTCCGAGTACAGCTTCCCCATCCGCGGCCCGACCCACAGCGAGGTGCACGACGTCGAGCCGATGGGTGACGGACGGTTCGTCTTCGCCGACATGGAGTACGAGCGCATCGCCATCGTCGCCGACGGCGAGGTGACCTGGGAGTGGAACGCGAAAGAGAGCGGCTTCTACGACGCGCCCCCGGACGTGACCCGCCGCGACTGGCTCCACATCAACGACGTCGACTACCTCGGCGACGAACGGTTCCTCGTCTCGGTCCGCAACGCCAACCAGTTGCTCGTCGTCGAGCGCGGCGAGGGCGTCGTCGAGGTCATCAACGAGGACACGGGCGGGAGCGACAGCTCCTGTACGAAAGGTGGTCAGCTCGCCGACTTCGACGACGACGGCGACGTCCGCTGTGGCAATCCCGACGTGATGAACCACCAGCACAACCCGCAGTGGCTCGGCGACGGCCGCGTGCTGGTCGCCGACAGCGAGAACGACCGCGTCGTCGAACTCCACCGGACCGAGTCGGGCTCGTGGGAGGAGGCCTGGACGCTCGAGGAGGCGGGCGGCCTCGTGCTCCAGTGGCCCCGCGACGCCGACCGCCTCGAGAACGGCAACACGCTCGTCACCGACTCGCTGAACCGCCGCGTCTTCGAGGTGACGCCCGGGGGCGAGGTCGTGTGGAGCTACGCGACGCCGCTCATCCCGTACGAGGCGGACCCCATCCCCCTCGGCGAGGTCGCCGGCGACCCCGCGTCCTCGGCGCAGACGACGAACGGGACGGACACGAGCGCGTCCACCGACGGGACCGGCGACGGCCCTGCGACGTCGGCAGCAGCCGCGCCCACCCAGCAGCCCGCGTCGAGCGGTGGGCTCAGCGCCGCCGACATCCCCGGCCTCTCGCTCCTGCTCGTCGGCATCAAGGCCGTCGTCCCGCGACTGCCCATCTGGTTCGGCGAGTTCCAGCTGCTCGTCACCCTCCTTTCGCTCGGCCTCGTCGGCGTCGGGCTCGTCGACCACCGACGCGACTGAGCCCGCGGCCGCTCCGCGCCGACAGCCTCATACTCTTTATTGTAAGTCGTTACCGGCGCTCCGCCAAGACAGGTCGGCGGAGCGCCGGTAAACGGTTCCAGTAAACAGTATCAGTTGTCCATCTCGCTCGCGGTCTCGGCCTTGTCGAGCGCGACGGCCCGGAGCTCTTTGACCATCGGGACGAGCGTGGTGTTGTCGTCGGCGGCCTTGATGATCGAGCGGAGGTCGCTCGTCACGTCGTAGAGGATGTCCTCCGCGGTCTCGGCTTTGTTCTCCGCGTCCTGGACGTTCCGGTTCTCCTCGTCGAACTCGATCTCGGCCAGTTTGAACCACTTGATCCCCTCGGCGAACTCGTCGAGCGTGCCGTTCAACTCGTGGTAGATGTCGATGTCTGCGTCGAGCTGTGCGAGCTTGTTCCGGTACTCCTCGACGGAGATCGGGCCGATGACCGAGGCCGCCTCGGCCGTCGACTCGGCCTGGAGCTGTTCGTAGCGGGTCGACGCCCGCCGCCGCCGCGTGGCGAGTTCGTCGATAGCGGTCCGCGCGGGGTCCGGCTCGGCCGCCTCGAACGCCTCCCGTGCGCGGTCGAGGCGGACGTACCCCTGGACGACCTCCGTCTGCGTCTTTCGCGCCCCCTGCAGGAACTGCCAGCAGTCGCTCATCCAGGCGGCTCGTTGCTCCTGTTCTGCGTTCGCCGCCACCTGTCGCGCGTCGGTGTACGCACCCTGTGCATCGGCGAACGCGAGCTGGAGCTCGTAGTCGAGGCTCAAGAACTCGACGCTCGTCGCGTCCACGGCGGTGAGCTCAGAGCCGTACTCGGCGGTGAACGTCTCGACGATGTCGGTCAGCGCCTGCTCGGCCCGGTCCAGTGCGGCCGCGCCCCGCTCTTCGGCCGCAGTCGGCGTCGGCGTCTCGGTCTCCGTCGGCGGCGGCTCCTCCGTGGCAGTCCGGGTCGCCGTCTCCGTCGGTGCGGCCGTCGGCGTCTCGGTTGCGGTGGTCGCGTCGGGACGCGATGTCGCCGTCTGTGTCCCCATCGACGCCTCGCCGGACCCGTCGGGCGAGGGGAGCGCACTGCAGCCGGTGACTGTCCCGAGGAGTACGACGAACGTTCGCCGGTTCATACACCCCGGTTGGCAAGTAACGGGGAAAGTAAACCATGTGTTTCCACCGCCGAGCGAGCGCGGCCACAGCGTTATCCTCTCTCTTATCCTTCGGTGTCGCTATCACGACTGCCGGTGACGGTGTCCGGCGACCCCGGCGAGCGAAGCCGGGGCGACCCACGGACGATTCGCCGATTAAGCCGGACTTATCGCGCCGTCCGACGGCCAGTCTGGGGCCGACGCGGCCGTCGTGTGAGACCGAAACCACTGTTACGATGTGTGTGCGAGCTCTTGCCACGATGACCGTCGATAGGCAGGAACTCCGCGCGCGAATCGACGACGAACGCGACCGGATGGTCGACTTCCTCCGGACGCTGGTCCGCACGCCGTCGGTGACGGGTGACGAGGCCGCCGTCCAGGAGCACGTCGTCGAGAAGTTCGAGTCGCTGGGGTTCACCCCCGACGTGTGGGAACCGGACCCCGACGTCCTCCGCGACCACCCGGCGTACTTCGAGACGACGTCGTTCGTCGAACACGGCTACGAGGGTCGCCCGAACGTCGCCGCCGTCCGGGAGGGGGCCGGCGAGGGGCGGTCGCTCGGACTCAGCGGCCACGTCGACGTGGTCCCGGTTGACGCCGACGAGTGGACGTACGACCCCTGGGGAGCGGAGGTCGCGGACGGCCGGCTCTACGGTCGCGGGAGCGCCGACATGAAAGGCGGCATCGCGGCGTTCGTCCACGCCATCGAGATGCTCGACGACCTCGGCGTCGACCTCGCGGGCGACCTCGTCTTGCAGACCACCATCGAGGAGGAAGACGGCGGCGTCGGGGGCGTCCTCTCGGCGCTCGAACGCGGCTACCAGCCCGACGCGGCCATCATCTCCGAGCCGTGGGAGATTCCCAACGTCGGCATCGCCTCCGCGGGGGCGATGTACTTCCGGGTCACGGTCGGGGGGCGGTCCTCGCACGCCGCCCGCGGCCACGAGGGTGTCAACGCCATCGAGAAGGCCCTCCCGATCATCGAGGAACTCGTCGCGCTCGACCGGGAGCGGAAGGAACGAATCAGGTACCAGCCCATCTTGAACCGCGACCCAGACGCCGACTCGACCAACCTCAACGTCGGCACCTTCCACTCGGGCGAGTGGCCGTCGACGGTCCCGAGCGAGGCCGTCTTCGAGTGCCGTATCGGCTGGCCGCCGGGCGAGACGCGACCCGAGATTCGCGAGCAGATACTCGACGCCATCGACGCCGCCGTCGAGGACGACCCGTGGCTCTCGGCGCATCCCCCCGACATCGAGTGGTTCGGCTGGAACGCCGACCCACACGAGGTGAGCGTCGACGAGGAGATCACCCGGCTCGTCACGCGACACGCCGAGAGCGTCACCGGCCGCGAGGGGAGCTTCGTCGGCGGCGACGCCGGCCTCGACGAGCGCTTCTACAACCGCTACTACGACATCCCGGCACCGACGATGGGGCCGTCGGGGGCGAACATCCACGGCGCGGACGAGTACGTCGAGATCGACTCGCTCGTCGAGACGGCCCAGGCGCTGGCGCTCACGGCCGTCGACTGGTGCGGGACGGTCGACTGACCCCGCTCGGTCACTCTCGCCGGCTGGCGACCAGGAGGGTGCAGGCGACGCCGACGAGGCCGGCGAGCGTCGCGAAGCCGAACGCGAGGCGGTAGCCCGCGAGGCTGTAGATGCGGCTGCCGGCGACGGTCTGGCCGGTCCAGTACGCGTCGAGCGTCACGCCCATCACCGCGGGGACGACGGCCGCGCCCGCGTAGCCGAGGCTGTTGAGCGCCCCCGTTGCGACACCGCTGGCCGACGCCGGATACCGCTCTTTGATCAGCGTGTACGACAGCGACGTCGCCCCGCTGACGAAGTTCGCGAAGAAGAAGACGCCCGCGACGACGACGAGCGGCGGCCGCCCGGTCACCGCGATGATTGCATAGCAGAGGGTGAACGCGACGGTGCCCGCGAAGACGAAGCCGAGACGGGTGCCCGCGCGGTCGGAGAGCCAGCCGAACAGCGGCGAGCCAACGACGAGGCCGAGCGTTCCCACGAGGACGACCGTCGACGCCCGCGGGACGCCGAGGTCGTAGACGTGCACGAGGTAGGGGACGCCCCACAGCCCGAGGATGGTGAGGTTGGTCCCGATGACGAGAAAGAGCATCACCCCCAGGAGCCACGCGTCGAGGCTCGACAGCACACGGCGCGTGTTCGCGAGGACGTTCACTTCCCCGGTCACGTCCGCCCCGCTCGCGACGCCCGTCGGCGCGTCGAGGCCGGCGTGGGCGGGCGAGTCCCGGACGGCCAGGTAGACGCTCACTCCGAGAACGAGTCCCCCGACGCCCGCGGTGAGCGTCGCGACCCGCCACCCCGCGGCGGCGACGAAGACGGCGAGTGGCGTGGTCGCGGCGAGTCCACCGATTCCGGAGACGGCGATGCTGATTCCCACGACGGTCGCGAACTCGTTTGGGCGGAACCAGTTCGCGCCGAACCGGAGGACCGAGAGGTAGATGACGCTCCCGCCGAGGCCGACGAGCGTCCGCGTGAGAAAGCCCGTGACGAGCGAGCCGCTGAGCGCGAAGCCGCAGACGCCGACGCTCATCACGACGATTCCCGTCGAACTGACGCGGCGCGGGCCGTAGCGGTCGACGAGCACGCCGGCCGGCAGCTGCAGCAGCGCGTAGATGTAGAAGAACGAGGAGTGGAGGACGGACAGTTCGGTGGCCGTCAGCCCGAACGCCCGGGTGAGGTCCTCGGCGAGGACGCCCGTCGTGACGCGGTTGAAGCTCACGAGGAAGAACCCGAGCGCGAGCACGCCCCACATCAGCCACCGGCGCGTCCGTGCCGTCTGCCAGTCCAGGTCCATACCCCTGCCACTCGTGAGGGGTGGAAAACAGATGTGGTGTGCTGTCGGGACTGCCGGTACTCCCGTCCCCCGCGCGCTCACCCCGAGATGAGCGCTCTGACGTCCGCGTCGGCGTCGTCGGTCTTCGTCTTCACCGCCTCCCCCGTCCGCGTGTCGAACAGGTACAGCGCCTCCTCCTCGAAGGTGAACTGAATCGTCTGACCGGCCTCCGGGCGGATGGCGCTGTCGATCCGAGCGGTGAGTTCCCGCCCGGCGAGGTCGAGATAGAGGAAGTTCTCGTTCCCCATGTGTTCGGCGACGTTGACGGTCGCCTGCGTGCCGCCCTCGGGGACGAGCGTCACGTCCTCCGGGCGGATTCCCACTCTGACCCGGTCGCGGCCATCGACGAGCGAGGCCGCCGAGAGGTCGTAGGTGAACCCTCCGGGCCCCGAGAGGGTCGTCCCGTCGACGTCGGCGGTGAAGAGGTTGATGGAGGGGCTCCCGATGAAGTCGGCGACGAACTCGTTGGTCGGCGAGAGGTACACCTCCTCGGGCCGGCCGACCTGCTGGAGGACACCGTCGTCCATGACGGCGATGCGGTCGCCCATCGCCATCGCCTCCGTCTGGTCGTGCGTGACGTACACCGTCGTGGTGCCCAGTTGGTGCTGGAGCTCCTGGAGTTCGGTCCGCATCTGCGCGCGGAGCTTCGCGTCCAGGTTCGAGAGCGGCTCGTCCATCAAGAACACCTCCGGCTCGCGGATGATGGCCCGACCCAGCGCGACCCGCTGTTGCTGGCCGCCCGAGAGTTCCTTCGGCTTGTCGCCGAGGAGTTCGGAGATGCCGAGCATCTCGGCGGTCTCCTCGACGCGCGAGTCGATCTCCGCGGAGGAGAGCTGCGTCGACAGTCGGAGGCCGAACCCGATGTTCTTCTTCACGCTCATATGCGGGTAGAGCGCGTAGTTCTGGAACACCATCGCCACGTCGCGGTCGCGCGCTCGAAGCGGCGTGACGTCGCGGGTGCCGAAGGAGATGGTCCCGGCGGTCACGTCTTCGAGCCCCGCGATGCAACGAAGCGTCGTGGTCTTCCCGCACCCCGAGGGGCCGACGAGGACGAGGAACTCCCCGTCGGCGATTTCGAGGTCGACGTCGTCGACGGCGAGGACCGTCTCGCCGCCGTCACCGAACTCCTTCCGTACCGTCTCGAGTGTGATTCCTGACATGAGTTACTCCTTGACCGACCCCGCGAGGATACCGCTGACGAACTGTTTCTGGAGGAACAAGAAGAGCAGGAAGATCGGAACGATAGAGAGGGTCGCCGCGACCATGATCTGGTCGTAGTAGACGCGCTGGGCACCGACGAGCTGGTTGATGGCGACCGGGATAGTGTACTTGCTCTGTTCGAGGATGACGAGCGGGAACAAGAAGAGGTTCCACTGGAACAGAAAGAGGATGATGGCCAGCGCCGCGAGCGAGGACTTCATCGTCGGCAGCGCGATCTTGTAGTACAGCTGGAACTCCGTCGCGCCGTCCATCCGCGCCGACTCCAAGAGGGCGTCCGGGATGGACTTCATGTTCTGCCGCATGAGGAAGATACCGAGCGGGTTGGCCGCCCACGGTAAGATGATGGCCCAGTAGGTGTTGGTCATGTCCAGCTGGCTCATCAGGAGGAACAGCGGGATGACGAGCAGCTGGATGGGCAGGATGAGGGTCGCGAGGATGGCGTAGAAGATGGGCTTCTTGAAGCGGAACTCGTACTTCGCGAACGCGAAGCCGGCCATCGAACAGAGCACGAGCGACAGCAGCGTGTAGGTGACGGCGATGAAGATGCTGTTCTCGATGGCACCGGGGTTCCACAGGTGCCAGACGTCGTACGCGAAGTAGACCGGGCCGAGCTGGATGTACTCGTGCATCTCGCCGAGTGAGCCGACGAACTGGACGTTCTCGCGCGCCTGCAGCGACTGGAAGTTCCCGAGGAACTCCCCGCCCGGAATCAACTGCGGGTCCGTCGAGGAGAGGAACTCCGACTCGGGGAGGGTCGCCGCGACGACGATCCAGTACAGCGGGACCAGCGTCACGACCGTCCCCAGCAGGATGAAGGTGTAGGTGAGGAACTGCCAGACGCCCTCGCGACGGGTCTCCTCACGCATCGCCCTCACCCCCGACCCGGAGCTGGACCATCGAGAGGACGCTCACCACGCCGATGAGGACGTAGGTGAGCGCGCTCGCGTAGCCGAGGCGGAAGTCGATGAACGCCGTCTGGTAGATGTACTGCACGATGGTGATCGTCGACTCCAGCGGCGCGCCGCCTCCGTTGATGATGACGGGCTCGGAGAAGAGCTTGAACGTCCCGATGGTGGAGGTGACGAAGACGAACAGGAGGACGGGCCGAAGCTGTGGAACCGTCACGTACCGGAACTTCTCGACCCGGTCGGCACCGTCGATCTCGGCGGCCTCGTACAGCTGCTGGGGGATGTTCTGGAGACCGGCCAGCAGGATGATCATGTTGTAGCCGGTCCACCGCCACGTCACGGCCCCGACGATGGTCATGCGCGACCAGAACTCGCTGGTGAGCCACGGAACCGCCGGCAGGCCGACGCTCGTCAGGAGGTAGTTGACGAGGCCGGCGTCCTGCATCATCAGGAGGAACACCGTCGAGTACGCGACGAGGTTCGCCGACACCGGCAGGGCGAGCGCCGTCCGGAAGAACCCGCGCAGGCGGACGAACGAGGCGTCAAGCGCGACGGCGAACAGAAGCGCCAGCGCCACCATCAGCGGCACCTGCACGACGAGGATGAACACGGTGTTGAACAGCGCCTGATGGAACAGGGTGTCCGTGAACATCGCCGTGTAGTTCCGCAGGCCGACGAACTCCAGTTGGGCGATGGAGACCAGCCGATACGAGAAGAGGTCCGTGTTGATCCAAAAGAGCGTCTCGCCGCCGACACCCTGGAACCTGAAGAAGGAGAGATACAGGGTGTAGACGATGGGGAACGCGAGGAAGACGGCGAACAGGGCGATGGCCGGGAGCAAGAAGAGATAGCCGACAGTGCTGTCGCTCGCGCTCGGGAGCCGCGCCGAGAGCGCCTGTCTGAGGAACCGGGCCCTGTCGCTCAGCGACGCTGGGACGCCGAACGGCGCGTCGCGGATAGCCATGGTGACCGCCTCAGGCGAGGTCCCGTTCGGTTCGGTCGGCGACCTGCTGTGCGGCCGCGTCGACGGCTTCCTTGGCCGTCTTGCTCCCGGTCATCATGTCGCGGAAGTGGGTGTTGATCGCCTTCGTCACCTCGGGTGTGTCGACGGTGAAGCGGTACGGGGCGATTTCGGGGGCGAGTTCGGCGAACATCCGACCGGCGGCCTGTCCGTCGAGGAAGGCGCTCCCGTCGTCGAACGCGTCGCTCTCGTACGCGGGTTTGAGCGCGGGGAAGATGCCGAACTCGTTGTACATCGTGATCTGGTGCTCCTTCTGGCCGAGGGTGAACGCCATGTAGTCCCAGGCGCGGCGGGCCGTCTCGTCGGAGACCTGCTCCGGGATGGTGATATTCGAGCCGCCCCAGTTCGTCGCGCGGGAGCCACCGGACTCGATGGCCGGCGGCTCGAAAACGCCCCACTGCCCGGCCGTATCGCCCAGCTCGGCCTTCAGCGTGCCTTCCATCCACGCACCCGCGGTGAGGCTGGCCGTCGTCCCCTGGCCGAACGCCGTGAACCACGACGACGACCACGAGGCGAGGTCGTTGGCGACGCCCGAATCGCGGATGCGCTTCAGGATGCGCGCCACCTGCAGGCTCTTATCGGAGTGGATGTTGACCGCGCCGTTCTCCGTGAACGGCTGCCCGCCGATCTGTCGGAACATCATCCGCCAGAGGCCGTCGTAGTCGTTCGACGGGAGGTTGAGGAGGTACTGGTCGTCGGGGAGTTTCGTTCCCTCCTCGATGTACTGGTCCCACGTCTCGACCGAGGAGACGTCGATGTCGTACTCGTTCATGACGTCGCGGCGGTAGAACGTCCCGACGGGACCGATGTCCCACGGCAGGGCGAACGTGCCGCCTTCGTTCTCGAGCGGGCCCCACTTGCCGGAGACGAACTTGCTCTTGATGCCGGACTCGTCGAGCCACCCGGAGATGTCGCGCAGGCCGCCCGTGTCGACCCACGAGGCGGCGTCGACGCTCTCCATCATCGCCGCGGCCGGCGCGCCCGACCCCGACAGGAGTGTCGACTTGAACTTGTCCTTCAGGTCGGCCCGGCCGATCTGGTTGATGCTCACCGACCCGCCGTGTGCCTCCTCGTACGGCTCGTCGATGAGGTCGAGCGACTTCGCCGCGACGTCCCAGCCCCACACCTCTATCTCCTGGGCCATCGCCGGCCCGGTCTGGGTCGACTGGCTCGCCGACTCGGTCGACGACGCCCCGCCCGAGGCGTCCGTCGACCCGCCGGACGACTGCGTCTCGGTCCCCGGTGCCTCGCCGGTCCCCGCACACCCCGCGAGCCCCGCCACGCCGCCGGCACCGAGCAGGGCGAGTAGTCGCCGCCGCCGCATCGTGTCAGCATGATTGGTCATGGTAGTGTCTATGGATGGTTTGAATTTCAATACTTATAGATAACGATTGTTTAATGAGTACCCGATATCAGCGTGCAACCGGCCCGCCGGAGCGCGACGGTGCGTCCGTTACGCTCGCTCGTCTCCGTCGGCTTCGACTTCGACTTCGAGGTCGCCGAGCGGTGTCCGAACCGCGCACACGTCGAACGCACCGAGCGTCCGCCGTCCGACCACGGCCTCGCCGCCCGAGACCCGGTGTGACCGGCTCGAGAAGTTGGTCACCCAGGTCAGGTCGCCGCGGCGGTTGACGCGGACTCCCGCCGGCAGCCGCCGGGTCGTCGCCACCCCGGCCCGCGCGAGCACCCTGTCGACGAGGGTCGCGGCGAGGTCCGCCCCCGGCCAGACACCACAGTAGACGACGGTGCCTGCGCCGACGTCGTTGCGCGCGACGGCCGGCTTCCCTTCCGCGAGGTCGTCGCTGTGTGTCGCGAGGGGAACCGCCGCCGCGAGGTCGAGCCACTCGCCCCAGACCCGCCACGACAGCGTGCGCTCGTCGGTCCCGTCCGCGAACGTGACCGCCCGCTCGACCCGTTCGGGGAAGCTCTCGTGCTGGTCGACGCGGAGGCCCGTCAGCGACGCGAGCGGCCCCGGGGCGAGCGTCGCGTGGAGCTGGTTGTACGGGTCTTTCACGCCGGAGCGAGCGCCGACGAGGAGTTCGCCGCCCCCCTCGACGAAGGCGGTGAGGTCGTCGGCCACCTCCTCGTCGGCGAGGTGGAGACTGGGGGCGACGACGGCGTCGTATCCGTCGAGGGCGGTCTCGGGGTGGACGACGTCCACCTGTACGCCGCGTTCGCGGAGCGCCCGGTAGTACGTTCGGAGGTGGTCCCAGTAGCTGAACGAGGGGGCGTGCGGCTGGGCACTGAGCGCCCACCAGTCGTCGTAGTCATGGAGGAGCGCGACGGGCGCGTCGACGTGAGCGAGGTCGTCCTCGGAGAGGTCCGCGAGTTCTGCGGCCGCTCGCGCCGCGTCCGTGTACCCTCTGTCGGGCGAGCCGTCCTGTTTTCGGAGCCCCGCGTGGTACTGTTCTTGGCCCTGGCGACAGCGTCGCCACCGGAAGTAGAGGACGGAGGCTGCGCCGTGGGCGACGGCGTGGTGCGCCCAGAGCCGCATCGCGCCCTCGCCAGGCTGTGGACAGGTGGGTGGCCAGTTCACGTCCCCCGGCTGTTGCTCCATCACCCAGAAGGGCGCGTCGTTCGTTCCCCGGTAGAGGTCGTGGTTCAACCCCACCTGGTCGGGGTCGCCCGCCCGGAGTTCGTCCATCGTCGGCGTCCCCCGTCTCCGGTCCTGGACGAAGCCGGTCGGGTACGAGTCCCAGGTCACCAGGTCGAGGTCGTCGCTCACCGCGTGGGCGTCGAGCGGTTCGAAGTCGCCCATGAAGTTGTGGGCGACGAACCACTCGTCGTTCGCCTCCCGGAGGAGTTCCACGTGCAATCGGTTGTAGTCGACGGCGCTCTCCGAAGCGAACCGCGCGTACTCGAGTCGGAGCGACGGGTGGTGTTCCGCCGGCGTCGGTCGCGGGGGGTCGACCGCCTCGAACGACGGGTACCGCTGGCTCCAGAACGTCGTGCCCCACGCCTCGTTGAGGTGGTCGACCGAGTCGTAGCAGTCGCGGAGCCACGCCGAGAACGCGTCGGCGCAGTCGTCGCAGTAACACCTGATCGTCTCGTGGACGCCGAACTCGTTGTCGGTCTGCCAGCCGACGACCGAGGGCCGGTCGGCGTAGTGGTCGGCCATCCGCGAGACGACGCGTCGGGTCTCCTCGCGGTAGGCGGGTGAGTTGAAACAGTAGTGCCGACGCGACCCGAACGCTCGTGGCGTCCCGTCGGGGTCCGCCTGGCGAATCTCGGGGCGCTCGTCGACCAGCCACTTCGGTGGCGTCGCCGTCGGCGTGCAGAGGACGACGTCGAGGCCCGCCTCGGCGAGGGTCGCGACGGCCTCGTCCAGCCACTCGAAGTCGAACGCGCCGCGTTCGGGCTCGAGGACGGCCCACGAGAACTCCGCCAGGCGGACCACGTCGATACCGGCCGCGGCCATCTGGGCGGCGTCGGTCGCCCAGCGCTCCCGCGGCCAGTGTTCGGGAAAGTAACAGACTCCGATGGTCATACGCTCGCCTCAGGGGCGAGTGAGAAAAACGTTCCCTCGGTCACCGCTCCGCCAGCAGTCCCGCGAACTCGGCGGCGAACCGCTCGACAGCGTCCCACTCGGTGTACTCGTAGTCACGCGACGCGTCCGTCCCGCCGCCGTGCTTCCGGGCGATGCGCCTCATCACGAACCTGGTGAGGAGGCCATACTCGCTGTACTTCAGCGCGCCCGGGAAGACGGCCGTCAGGTCGGGCGTCCAGCCGGTCTCTGTGAGGAACCCGTCCAGCAGCTCGCGAGCGGTCGCATCCGCCTCCGGCGTCCCGGTCGCGGCGGTCAACGAGACGGAGAAGAACGCCGACGGGACCCGGTCCAGCGTCGCGACGTGGTCGCGGACGAATCGGGCGACGTACCGTTGGTGGCGGCCGTAGTGGACGGAGGCACCGACGACCCAGCCGTCGTACCCGTCCGGTGAGAACTCCGCGGGGAGGTGCGCAGCGTGGAGGAGCACCGGGTCGTGACCGGCGTCCGAGAGCACCCCGGCGACCCGCTCGGCGATGGCCGCCGTCTGTCCCTCCGTCGTCCCGTAGACGACTGCGACCCGGGCCATCAGCTCCGACCTCCGCGGTTCGGTGTCGTCGACAGCATCACGTCCACCGAGGCCCCCGGCGGACATAAACGTCAGCAGGAAATCACGACCCCCGCCGGGCCAGCGGCGCTACCGGAGCCACGAGAAGAACCCGCCCGTCTCCCGCTCGAGTTCGGCGTCGATGTCCTCCTGGGTGAAGTCGAAGAAGCGGTCGTCGGGCAACTCGACGTCGAGGACGTCGAGGTGGGTCGGTTCGCCCTGGTTGTCGAACGCCTTCCAGTTGCCCCAGCCGTAGGGCGCGCCGACGATGATGTGGACGTCGCCCTGGCCGAACGTGTCGAGGTCGGCGTCGCTGGGTCGGAGCACGCCGTTCGGGTGTGAGTGGACCGACCCCACCGACTTGAGGTCGTTCGGCTTCATGTGCGACTTCACCGTCGCGCTCACCGGGCTCGATTCGGTCCCCGGGACCACGAGGATGTCCGTGATGACCTGGCCGCTCCGGTCGAGGCCGAGCGTCCGGGCGTCCTCCGCGCGGAGGAACCCCATGTACTCGTTCGGGTGGGTGTCCTCGCACGCCTCCAGGATGAACTCCATCGTCTCCCGAGCGATTCCGAGGAGGTCGCTCGACCGAAACAGGCGCATACGCTCTCTCCGAACTCCGCGGACTAATACTCTCGGCTGTCCGTCGACGGGTCGTCGTCGGTGTGACGCGGGAGACGCGCCGACCGAGGGGGCCGACTGCTCACTGTCGGTCCAAGGTTTAACAGGCCACCCACCCAAGACCGGCCATCATGGACACGAAGACGGTCAGTGAGCGGGTCCGTCTGTCGCGGCCCGAACTGGCCGTGCTGGTCTCCGGCATCGCCAGCATGGGACTGGAGATCCTCGCCGGACGAATGCTCGCCCCACAGTTCGGGAGCAGCATCTACACCTGGGGCGGCATCATCGGGGTCTTCCTCGCGGCGCTCAGCTACGGCTACCACCGCGGCGGTCAGCGCGCGAAGACGGAAGCGTCGAACGACACGATGGCCCGGCTGTTCCTCCTGACCGCGGTGTACGTCGCCGTCCTCGTCTTCGCGGGCGACATCCTCCTCCGGATGACCTCGGGCTTCCCGCTGCCGAGTCGGTTCGCGTCGCTGCCGGCCATCACCCTCCTGTTCGGTCCGCCGACGTACTTCCTCGGGTTCATCAGCCCCTACGCGGCACAGCTCTCGGAGAAGGAGGGGCTCGGCGAGGCCTCCGGCCACGTCTACGCCCTCGGGACGGTAGGGAGCATCGTCGGCGCGTTCGCTACGACCTACCTCCTCATCCCCTCGCTGAGCATCGAGCGCATCGGCCTCGTGTTCGGCCTCCTCTCGGTGGGGACGGCGCTCGTCCTCTTCCGCCCTCGCCTCGACCGCGAGCGGGTCTTCTCGGTCGTCGCCGTCACCGCGATGCTCGTCGCCGCCGTCGGGAGCGGCGCGGTCGGCGTCGCCGTCGAGGGGCGCGTCGTCTACCAGACGCAGACGCCCTACCAGGAACTCGAGGTCATCGACGTCGACGACAGGCGAACCCTCTATCTCGACGGCCGGCCCCACAGCGCGATGGACCTCGACGACCCCTCGCGGCACGTCTTCGACTACACCACCTACTTCCATCTGCCACTCCTGTTCGCCGACGACGAAGCGGAGATAGACCGCGTCCTCTTCATCGGTGGCGGCGGGTTCACCGGTCCGAAACGCTTCGCGGAGGAGTACAACGTGACCGTCGACGTCGCCGAGATAGACCCCGTCGTCATCGACGTGGCGAAGCGGTACTTCGGCGTCTCCGAGTCCCCGCAGCTGCGGATTCACAACGTGGGCGGGCGACAGTACCTCCGAGAGACCGACCACACCTACGACCTCATCGTCCTCGACGCCTACCGGAAGGACAAGGTCCCCTTCGAACTCACGACGGTCGAGTTCATGCGCCTCGCGCGCGACCGGCTCTCCGCGGACGGTATGCTCTTCGCGAACGTCATCTCCGCCCCGAGCGGCCCGGCCTCGAAGTTCTACCGCGCGCAGTACAAGACGATGGCGCAGGTGTACCCGCAGGTGTACAGTTTCCCGACCGTCGACGGCGTCAACGTCCAGAACATCGAACTCGTCGCGACCAAGAACGCGACGGTCGTCACCGAAGCCCAGTTACGCACCCGGAACACCCAACGCGCCATCGGCGTCGACCTCTCACGGGAGCTCCGGACGTACCGTCGGACCGAGGAGACCGGTGACGTCCCCGTCCTGCGCGACGACAAGGCCCCCGTCGACGACCTCCTCGACCCGATGGTCGGCCAGCGCTACGTCGTCGGCGAGGCGGACGAGGCGAACGCGACGGCGACGCCGACATCGTCGGTGGTGCCGCCGGTCTCTTCGGTGTCGGCGGCCGTCGGCTGAACGCTTCGGCGGTGGCTCACCACCGCACCTCGCGTCCGTCCACCGGTCACCGCGAGTCCGCGACGGTCCGGTCACGGTCGTCGGTGCGGTCACAGTCGCTCCGTTCCATCGTGCCGTCCGCCACACCGCTCTCGGCCGCATCGGTCCCGTCGTCCCGCTCGCCCGCCCCGCGTTCGTCCGCCGTCTCGACGTCGTCGGCCGCATCGGTCTCGTCACCGTCCGCCTCGTCGACGACCGTGAGTGGGGCCGGCTGAACGTCGCCACAGCGCGCACAGACCGCGTACTGCGTCGTCGAGACGTCGACGAACGAGCCCGTCGTGATATCGTAGGTCGCCCGTCCGCCGTGGGGTCGGTGGCCGAACAGCGCACAGACGAGCCGAGAGCCGAGGCGCATCGACGTCAGTTGGGTGACCGACCGTATAGTTCTATCGCGCTGACAGTCTCTCCGTCGTGAGTGTGGTCGCGAAACCACGAGACACAAATCCCCGTGTCGAGAGGTAATGCTATGACGACCAGGCTCCGGTCGGCAGTGGCGCGCCTCCTCGCCGACAGTCGGCTCTCGGTCCTCGTCGCCGTCGCCGTCGGCTGGCTCTTCGTCGTCGGCGGCCGCTTCCTCCTGCCCGCCGTCCTCCCGCAGGTCAAGACGACGTTCTCGGTCGGGAACGCGGGCGCGGGGCTGGCCGTCTCCGTCGTCTGGGCCACCTACGCGCTCATGCAGGCCCCCGGCGGCGTCCTCATCGACCGGGTCGGCGAGCGCCTGCTGCTCGCGGGGAGCCTCGCGCTTACCGGCGCGGCCGTGCTCGTCGTCGCCTTCGCGCCGACCTACCCGGTGTTCCTCGTCGGCTGCGGCGTGTTCGGGCTCACGACGGGGCTGTACGGCCCGGCGCGTGGAACGACCATCTCGCGGTCGTTCCCGCGAAACGACGGCGCGGCCATCGGAGCCACCCTCGCCGCGGGGAGTCTCGGCTCCGCCATCCTCCCGTTCCTCGCCGGGTCGCTCGTCGGACGCGTCGGGTGGCGACTGCTCCTCGGCGTCCTCGTCGTCCCGTTCGTCGTCGTCGCGGCCTTCGCGTGGCGAGCGGTCCCCGTCCGGTCGGTGGGGTCGGACTCGTCGACCGGGTCGCTCCTCGCGAACGTGTTCGCGGCCGTCCGGACGCCCGCCGTGGCCCGCGCCGTCGCTGCGGTGACACTCTTGCTCTTCGCTTTCCAGGGGCTCACCGCGTTCCTCCCCACGTACCTCGTCGAGGTCAAGGGGTTCGACCAGTCGACGGCGACCGGCCTGTTCGCGCTTTTGTTCCTCGCCGGGGCCGGGTCACAACTCCTCGCGGGTACGCTCGCCGACCGAATCGGCGAGCGCTGGGTTCTCACCGCGACGGCCGCCGTGGCCGTCGTCTCCGCGGCCGCGATTCCGTTCGTCGACGGCGTCCTCGTCGCCGCCGTCGTGGTGAGCGCCGTCGGGACCCGACTCGCGATGGCTCCCGTCTCGAACGCGTACGTCATCGACGTGCTCCCGCCCGGCGTGCAGGGGAGCGCCTGGGGTGTCCTCCGAACGGGGTTCTTCCTCGTGAGCGCCGGCGGGTCGACGTTCGTCGGGGCGTTCGCCGACCGCGGACTGTTCGACGAGGCGTTCTTCGTCCTCGCCGCACTGGCCGGAGTTGCCGCCGTCCTCTACGTCGGCCTCCCCACCCGAGCGACCGCGAAACGGCAGGGACAGGCGTCGATTACCCGCGAGTGACAGCCAGCGCGTCGCGCTCCACGGCCGACTGTGTGCCGCCGGCCGGCCCACCGTAACACGCTGTGGGTGTGCACCCGACACACGGTCCGCTCCGCGCGACGCGCGGACGACTGGGCGGTCGGTCGCTGACCACCGCGGCATCGACTGCGTTGTGGCCCCGGCTCTCGCCGTGTTCGATTGTCAGTCGTGATAACACCAACAGCAGATTCATCGCTGTTCCTCCCCAGGCACAGTCGTTACCGCAGACTCCCGTCTCGACCCTATGTCACTCAAACACGTTCCCCCCGGCGACGACCGGTCCGCCCGGCAGGCAGTCTACGAAGCCTTCGCGGATCGGAACAGACCCGTCGAGGAGGCCATCGCACAGGCGCTCGATGCCGGCATCGACCGGCTCGACGTCTCGCTCGGGTTTCTGACCGAAATCACCGACGACCGACAGACGATCACCGCCGTCCAGACCGCCGAACCGGCCGACTCGGTCGCGGTCGGTGACTCGTGTCCGCTCGACCAGGCGTACTGTCGACAGACGATCCGACAGGACAGCCCGCTCTGCGTTCAAGACGCCGTGACCTCGTCGGACGTCTCCGAGGCCGCCTACGAGACGTTCGGCCTGGACACGTACATCGGCGCGAAGGTCGTCACTGGCGACGACGTACACGGCACGGTCTGCTTCGCCGACACCGAACCCCGGGCGGAACCGTTCCCCGAGGCCGACCAGTTGTTCGTCGAACTCCTCGCCCGGCTCGTCGGGGGGGCGCTCGAGCGCCGTGAGTACGAGGAGACCCTCACGGCGCAAAACGAGCGACTCCGGACGGAGACCGAGCGCGCACAGCGCATCGCCGACACCACGTTCGACTTGCTGTTCCGGATCACCCCAGACACGCAGTTGACGTACGTCTCTTCTGGACTGCACGCCATCCTCGGGTACGACCCCGCCGACGCCATCGGGACGCCGTTCACCGAGTACATCGCCCCCCAGTCGGTGCCCGCGGCCGTCGACGCGTTCGAGCGCCTGCTCGACGCCGAACCGGTCAGGAACCTCGAGCTGACGGCCGAGACAGCCACGGACGAGTCAGCCGTGATCGAGGTCAACGCGACGCCCGTCGTCGAGGACGGTACGGTCGAGGCGGTCCAGGGCGTCGCCCGCGACGTCACGGCCCGGCGCGCTCGTGAGGCCGAACTCCGGCTCAAGACGCGGGCGATCGACGACGCCACCGTCGGCGTCACCATCGCCGACGCGACGCGGGAGGACAATCCGCTCATCTACCTGAACCACGCGTTCGAGGAGTTGACGGGGTACGCGGCCGACGAAGTGCTCGGCCGGAACTGTCGATTTCTGCAGGGGCCGGCGACCGACGACGAGCGCGTCGAGACGCTTCGGGCGGGAATCGACGCCGGCGAGCCGGTCTCGGTCGACCTCGTTAACTACCGGGCGAACGGCGCACCGTTCTGGAACAACGTCCGCGTCGTCCCCGTCGAAGACGAGGCCGGCGACACCTCACACTTCGTCGGCTTCCAGGAGGACGCGACGGACCGTGTCCGGACCCAGCGGCTCATCGAACTGCTCAACCGGGTCCTCCGGCACAACCTCCGGAACGACCTGAACGTCCTCTCGGGGTACGGCGAACTCCTGAGCGACCCTGACGCCGACGCCGACACCACGGCCAACGCTGGCCGCGTGGTTCGAGAGACCGTCGCGAAGCTGACCTCGGTGAGCGAACAGGTCCGCGAACTCGAAGCCATCGCCCGCCAAGAGCGCGAGCCGACCCGGCTCGACGTCGCCGACCTCCTGTACGGCGTCGTCGCGGACGTCGAGGCGAACCACCCTGACGCGACGGTCGACGTCCACGTCGACGTCGCCACCGACCGAGGAATCTGTGCGGGCGTCGAACTGGAGCGGGCGGTCGAGGAACTCGTCGACAACGCACTGACGCACGACGCTAACCCGTCGCCGAGGGTTCGAGTGTCGGCGCGCGACGTCGACGACGCCATCGTGCTCACCGTCGCCGACGACGGCCCGGGTATCCCCCCGGTCGAGGCGTCGGCGGTCGAAGCCGGCCGCGAGACGACGATCGAACACGGCGACGGTCTCGGTCTGTGGCTGGTGAACTGGATCGTCACCCGCTACGGCGGGAGCTTCCAGCTCCGACCCGCGGTCGACGCGGACGAGGCGTCCGGCACCGTCGCGACGGTTCGCCTCCCGTCTATCGAGGCGGAGCAGTCTGTCGACGACGCAGTCCGGCCGCACACGACGCTGTTCCAGTGACGGGTCACGCGTCGGCCACCGCCGCCGCGAGCGCGAGGAGTCGGTCCCCGAGCGTCTCGGCGTCGGCTGCGAGCACCCGTGTCATCGGCTCCTTCCCGACGTCGCCGTCGTCGACCACCGCGACGGGTGGGGTCTCACTCGCGCCCTCGAACGCCCGTTTCGCCCCCCAGCCCATCGTCGACGCCTCCTCGTCGGCGGTCGGCTCCCGGCCACGGTCGAACGAGGCGACCGTCCAGTCCAGCCCCTCGAGCGCCCGCTCGACACGGTCGTCGTACCGACAGTTCGCGGCGAACCGATAGGCCGGGACGAACTCCCGCGCCGACAGGAGGAAGCGAGCGACGTGACTCGACGCGCCGAACCGCACCCCCCGGTTCGGGCGGATGCCCGAGACCGTTCTGGTGATTCGGCCCTCGACAGCCGCGACGGCCGCGGGTGCCTCGGCGTACGGCGTCGCGCCGGCGACGTTCAACCCGACCTCGGGGACGATGGCTCGTGCGGTGGGGGCCGCAACCAGTCGGTCGACGACGCCCTCGACGGCCTCGCTCGTCGCGTGTCGTGCGGCCCGGTCGCGGAGGTCGACGAGGTGGTGGACCGCGCCGGGACCCTCGCCGACGTCGAGCGGGTAGCGCACCGCGCGGCGCACGAACGTGACGCCGGCCTCGACGGCCTCCTCGAGCGAGGCACCCTGAGCGAGGCCGGCCGCGACAGCGCTCGACAGCGTACAGCCGGAACCGTGGGTCGCGACCGTGTCGACGCGGTCGCCCTCGAACCGACGCGTTCCGTCGGCCGTGACGAGCAGGTCCACGACGCGGTCGGTGTCGACGTGCCCCCCTTTCACGAGCGCGGCGTCCACGCCGGTCTCGACGAGGGCCTCCCCTGCCTGCTGCATCGCCGCCTCGTCGTCGACGTCGATTCCAGTGAGGACGCCCGCCTCGTCGGCGTTGGGTGTCACGAGGGTCGCCTCTCGGAGCAACGCCGCGTAGGCGGCTTCTGCCTCCGACGCGAGCAACCGGTCGCCACTGGTCGCGACCATCACGGGGTCGACGACGGTCGGGACGTCCCAGTCGCCGAGGTGTGCGGTCACCCGCTCGACGATAGGCGTCGTCGCGAGCATCCCCGTCTTCACCGCCCGGACGTCGAAGTCCTCGCGGACGGCCGCGACCTGGGCGTCGACCTCCTCGACCGGCAGGACGTGTGTCGACTCGACGCCGCGAGTGTGCTGGGCGGTCACGCTCGTGACGGCGCTCGTCCCGAAGACGCCGTGGGCCTCCATCGTCTTCAGGTCGGCCTGGATGCCCGCGCCGCCGCCCGAATCGCTGCCGGCGATGGTGAGCGCGACGGGCCGGCGGTCGGGGACGGCACGTCGGCTCACGGTCGGCCCCTCCCTCGAACCGCGCTGTGCTGGCGTGTGTGGTGCATATTAATTGGGTATACCATCCTGTGATAACACTTTTGTGGTCGCTCGCGGATGCACGGGCATGTCGTTCACGGACGAACTCGACCCGGTCGCCACGTCGCTGTGGGACGCCATCGTCGACCATCCGATGGTCGCTCGACTGGGAGAGGGAACGCTCGACGAGGCACCGTTTCGATACTGGGTCAGACAGGACTACGTCTACCTCGTCGAGTACAGTCGGGTGTTCGCGCTCGGCGCGGTGAAAGCGCCCGACCTCACCAGGCTGGGAACGTTCGCCGACCTCCTCGAATCGACGGTGAACACCGAGATGGACCTCCACCGAGAGTACGCCGCGACGTTCGGCATCACGGAGGCGGCGCTGGAGGCGACCGAACCGTCCCCGACCACGCGGGCGTACACCGACTTTCTGGTTCGGACCGCCGCCGTCGGAACGTTCGGTGACCTCGTCGCCGCACTCCTGCCCTGTATGTGGGGCTTCAACGCCACGGCGAAACGACTCGACGAGCGGGGGCGTCCCGACCACGAGGGGTACGCCGCGTGGATTGACATGTACGCCGGCGAGGAGTTCACCGAACTCACCGAGTGGTGTCTGGCCCTGATGGACGACGTCGCGGCCGACGCGAGCGCGCGTGAACGGGACCGCTACCGCGACCTGTTCGTGCTGTCCGGGAGATACGAGTACCGCTTCTGGGACGCCGCCTGGCGCGAGGAGACGTGGGAGGTGGCAGTGTGACCACACACGACTCCTACGACGCGTACGCGCGGACCCGCGACGACCCCCGCTTCACCGACTGGCTCCGAGCGGCCGCCGAACCGGCGTGGACCGAGGCGACGGAACACCGCTTCGTCGTGGAACTGGCCGACGACACCATCCCGGACGGCGTCTTCCGCCGGTATCTCGTCCAGGACTACGCCTTCGTCACGACGCTCGCGGACCTCGTCGGCCACGCGGCGGGCGACGCTCCGACCGTCGAGGCGACACGCGAACTCGCGGGGTTCTTGCGCACGCTCACCGACGAGGAGGACGACTACTTCGAGCGCTCGTTCGACGCGCTGTCGGTCCCCGAAGCGGACCGGGTCACCCCCGAGAAGACGGCCACGACCGACGCGTTCGAGGACCTGCTCACGCGTGCCGCGCTCGAAGGCGGCTACGCCGAGTCGCTGGCGGCGCTCACCGCCGTCGAGTGGGTCTACTGCACCTGGGGCGTCGCCAGCGCCGACGCCGCCCTCGACCGGTTCTACCTCGCCGAGTGGGTCGACTTGCACGCCCTGCCGTCGTTCGAGTCGTTCGTCGGGTGGCTCCGTACCGAACTCGACAGGGAGGGGCCGACGCTCTCCGCCCGCCGGGAGGCGCGGGTCGCCCGCCACTTCCGCCGGGCGGTCGACCTCGAAGTCGCCTTCTTCGACGCGGCGTACGACGCGTGAGCGCGAGGCATCGGACCGGTCGCGGCGTCGTGTTCCAGGCAGGTATTACTAAATAATACAACCAAGTTTTATCTCGTTCGTCGGTGTAGGCTCGCCCGATGCGACCGAGACACGGAGGGGAGCGGTAATGGTGACCGCGCGGACCACGCTCGCGGTGACGGTGCTCACGCTCGTGTGCTTCACCGGCCTGGGCCTCTGGTACGTCCGCCGCCGCGGCGGTATCCGCGACGCCGAGGAGTTCGTCAGCGCGCGGAACTCGGCGGGGACCGGCGCGACGACGGCGACGCTCGTCGCCAGCGTGATGGGCGTCTGGATTCTCCTCGCTCCCGTCGAGGCCGGCGCGGCCTTCGGCGGTGTCTCGGCCGTCCTCGGCTACGCGGTCGGCGAGGCCATCCCGATGCTCGCGTACGCGCGACTCGGCCCGCGCATCCGTGAACTCATCCCGGAGGGCCACTCGCTCACCGAGTACGCCCTCGCTCGCTACGGGAAGGGGATGTACGCGTTCGTCCTGCTCGTGAGCGTCTTCTACATGTTCATCTTCCTCGCGGCGGAACTGACGGGGATCGCCAGCGCCTTCGAACTCGTCGCCGGCGTCCCCCGCTGGCAGACGGGTGTGCTCGTCGGGGGGTTCGTCCTCCTGTACACGAGCTACGGGGGGCTGCCGGCGAGCATCTTCACCGACGCGGTGCAGACGGTACTCGTGCTCCCGCTTCTCGTCCTCAGTGCCGTCGGCGCCGTCGTCGTCCTCGGCGGGCCGACGGCGACCTACGAAGCCGTGGTGGCGACCGACCCGACGCTCGTCGACCCGACGTTCTTCACCGGTCTCCGCTTCGGGTTCTGGGTCGCCATCGCCATCCTCGGCGCGGAACTCATCAACCAGACGTGGTGGCAGCGCATCTACGCGGCCCGCGATGCCGAGACGCTGAAGAAGGGGTTCCGCCGGGCCGCCGTCACCAACTTCTGCGTCGTGCTCGTCGCGGGGCTGTTCGGCGTCCTCGCCCGCGGCGTCGCCGACATCGTGGTCTCGGGGCCGGAGTACAACGCGAGCGTCGCCTTCTTCGTGCTCCTCCAGGAGGCGTTCCCCGAACCGCTCGTCATCGGCGTCGTCCTCCTCGCGCTCTTGCTCGTGATGAGCACCGCCGACACGCTGTTCAACGCGCTGGCGAGCGTCGTCACGGCGGACCTGCCGCGCGTCCTCTCCGACCCCGACGACCGGACCCTCACCTGGGGGGCCAGAGTGCTCACCGTCGTCGTCGCAGTCGCGGCCATCCTCGTCAGCCTCCGCGCTCAGAGCGTGCTTCGACTCTTTCTCCTCGCGGATCTGTTCGGTGCGGCGGTGATGGTGCCGCTGCTCTACGGGCTGTACTCGCGTCGGGCGACCGGGACGGGCATGCTCGTCGCCAGTCTCGCGGGGCTCGCCGTCGGCCTCGCGTTCTTCCCGTCGCCCGTCGTCCGGTCGGTGACGGTGGCGCTTCCGGTCGTCGGCTCCCGCCTGCCCCCCGCGGACTTCCTCTGGGCGTTCGTCGGCGCGGCCGGCGTCTCCACGCTCGTGGCCGTCCTCGCCACACGGGTCGCCGGAACGAGCTACGACCTCGACCGCCTCGCCGTCGTCGTCCGGCGCTTCGACACGAGCGCCGTCGACGCCCCCGACGAGCAGACCGACTGACCGCCGTCGAGCGCCGCGTCTCGAACGGGCTCGGGGGGCTCCGCGCTCCTCGACCGAGATATTATCTGGTGGTATGACTGAGTAAATCATATGTGGGGGGACGAGAAAACTCCACGTATGACAGACACGCTCGGCAGTCGTCTCCGCTCGTCGGTCGGCGCGATGGGGCCGGCCTGGGTCGCCGGTGCCATCGCCGCGGGCCCGGCGACGATGGCCTCGGTCATCACGGCCGGGGCCTCGTTCGGTTACACGTTCCTCTGGGTGGTCGTCGCCTCCGCCGCCTTCGGCGCGACGGCGCAGTACTTCGCGATGCGACTGGGGCTCCTCACCGAACGGGGCATCGTCGGCGTCGTCGAGGACCACCTCGGCGAGCGGTGGGCGTGGCTCCTCGTCGTCGACGTCGTCCTCGCGGCCGGCCTCGCCCAGCTGGTCATCATGAAGGGCCTCGCGGACGTCTCCGCGACGGTCACGGGCGTCGACGCGCGCGTCTGGGGGGTCACCTGGGCGGTCGTCCTCGCGCTCGGTCTCGCCGGGCGGGGCTACCGCTTCGTCGAACTCGGTGCCAAACTGCTCGTCTCGGGCGTCGTCCTCGCCTTCGTCGCCTCGCTCTTCGTGGTTCCCATCGACCCCGTCGCCGCCGTCTCGGGACTCGTCCCGCGGGTCCCGGCGGGCGTCGACGGCGCGCTCGTCGCGGCCGGTGTGCTCGGCGGTGCGGTCCACATCACGCTCGTGACGATGCACTCGTACACGATGCGCGCCCGCGGGTGGACCCGCGACGACTACGACCTCGCGACCTTCGACGTCGGTGCTTCGATGCTCGGCGCGTTCGGCCTCTACAGCCTCGCCATCTTCCTCGTCGCCGCGAGCGTGCTCCACGCCCCGGGAATCGCAGCGAACGACCTCACCGCTGTCTCGGCCGCGCAGACGCTCGGTCCCCTCGTCGGTCCGGCCGCACAGTGGCTCTTCCTCGTCGGTCTCTGGGGGGCGGCCGTCTCGACGCTGGGTGGCAACACCATCGTCCCACCGTTCCTCGTCGCCGACAAACTCGGCTGGGAGACCGACGTCTCCGACTCGCGATACAGAGGGCTCCTGGCGGGGTTCGCGCTCGTCTCGGCGGCCGGCCCCTTCGTCGGCGGCGCGTTCTTCCCACTCCTCGTGTTGGTGCTCGCGTTCGGCCTCGTCGGCACGCCCTTCGCCCTCGTCGTCGTCCTCGTGTTGCTCAACTCCGAGGCGGTTCCCGAGCCGAACTCACGGGTCGCCAACCTCGCGGGCGTCGTCCTCGTCGCCGTCACCGCCACCACGGCGGGCTCGTTCGTCCAGAGCCGCCTCGCGGGCGACCTGACCGACCCCGTGACGCTCTTCGTCGTCGCCTTCGCCGTCGTCCTCGCGGTCGCGACCCTCGTCCTCGTCGTGCAGTTCGTCCGCGCGCGCCCGACGCGACGCGCGCCGGCGAGCGGGTGACGATGTCGTCTCGCGAACCGCTCCCGCTCACGGGGACGACGCTGGTCCTCGGGCCGTCGAACGTCGGCAAGACGACGCGGACCGCCCGGGCGCTGGAGCGGTGGGTCGACACCCACGGTCCCGCGGGGGTCGTGGTCCTCGACTTCGCTCCGGAACTCCGTCGAGGCGACCGGGTGCTCGGTGGCCGCCTCAACCGGGTCACCGACCTGCTCACCGACGAGTCGGAGGGGGTCACGCTGGGCGAGCGGACGACCGTCACTCGGCCGAACGGGGTCTGGTACGGAGTCCTCGATGCGCACGCCCCACGTGCGGCGAGCGAGTGTGAGGCCGACGCCGTCGCGCTCGCCGCCGAGAACGCCGCGGGCGCGGCGCGACTGCTCGACCACGCGCCGGCCGACCCCCACGCGGTGTTCGTGAACGACGCGACCATCGCGCTCCAGCATCCGACGGGACGAGTCGACCGCCTCCTCGCGTACTGCGCCGGGGCGACCGCGGCGGTCCTCAACGCGCTCGAGAGCGACGAACTCGGCGTCGACGACGCCGTCTCCCGGCAGGAACAGACTGCGCTAGCCGCGCTCGTGGCCGGCGCCGACCGGGTCGTCCGACTCCCGTAGCCGTGGCTCGTGCGGTCAGTCGGTGGAAAGACCGGGACTCGTGAGGGGGAGAGACTCTGGGGAGAGGGGGGGGAACAAGCCCCGGCACCACTATGCCGACGCTCCTGACAATTAAACGTCTCGATTCGCGCCCCGTCCTCCGCCGGGTCGAAGCCACAGTCCGTTCAGAACGGCGCGCAGCTCCATCGGCGCGTGGGCCGCACGGGATTCGGTGGTAACCGATTTCCGGCCGTCGACCGGTCGGTCAGCGGTACTGTTCGCAGATACGCCGGAGCCCCTCGCGGAACGAAATCTGCGGTTCCCACCCCGTCTCGTCCACCATCTTCGAGATGTCCGCCATCGTGTCGTGGACGTAGACGTACTCGGGGATGGGGTTCTCGACGTAGGTCGGCTCGACGTCCGTATCCAGCTCCTCGTTCAACAGTTCGACGACGGTGTTGAAGTCGTAGCTCTCGCCCGTCCCGAGGTTGTAGATGCCGTCGAGTTCGTGCGCTGCGGCGGCGACCAGCCCCCGAACGATGTCGTCGACGTGGGTGAAGTCACGCGTCTGCGTGCCGTCGCCGTAGATTTCGGGAGAGCGACCGTTGGCGAGGTCGTCGGCGAACTGTGCGAGGATGTTCGCGTACTCGCCCTTGTGCTCCTCGTTGCCGCCGTACCCCTGGTACACCGAGAAGAAGCGCATCCCGGCCATCGTCATGTCGTAGTGGTGTGAGAAGTACTCCGCGTAGCGCTCACGCCCCAGCTTCGAGGCCTCGTAACCGGTGTGTGTCTCGACGTCCATGTCCTCCGGGGAGGGCTCGGTGCGGTTGCCGTAGATCGAGGAAGTCGACGCGTAGACGACCGTGTCACAGCCGTCGTCGCGCGCCTGGACGACCGTGTTGACGAACCCTTCGATGTTCACCCGAACGCCCTTCTGAGGGTTCTCCTCGTGCATCGCGTACGAGGAGAGCGCCGCGAGGTGGAACACCACGTCGACGTCCTCGGTGGGGAGGTCCTCGTCGAGGACGCTCGTTCCGACGTACTCGACCTCCTCGTTGAGGTTCTCCGGCGTTCCCAGATACTCGTCGTCGACCGCGATGACCTCGTTCTCTGCGGCCAAGGTGTTCGCGAGATTCGAACCGATAAAGCCCGCTCCCCCCGTGACCAGCACTGTCTGTCCGTTCATACCGAAGCGTGTCAGGCAGGACGATAAAAATCGGTTGGTTCCGCGCTCAGTCACCCCCATCGGGCGGTGGAACCGCCCCCGATTCCTCACATACATTCACATATTATATCTCGCCGAGAGCGCGCGGCCGAGGTCGGAGACGCCGGAGCGGACGTCGTCGGGAGCGCAGAGGAATCTCACGCCACCGGGCCGCCCCGGGCCGCGTCGCGTGACGCTCCGACGCGGAGCGTCAAGATTCATCCGTCCGAGTGCCGTGGCGGTCGTCATGGACAGACGAACCGTGCGCTCGTCGGTGTGCTGCCTCGACCCGGGCGGGCTCTCGTGTCGCGTGTGAGCGACCCGGCGGTTCTCGTCACCGGTGCCTCGTCGGGTATCGGGCGGGCGACGGCGAACCGCTTTCACGAGGCGGGCTGGCGCGTCCACGCGACGGCGCGCGACCCGACCGACCTCGCAGACCTCACAGCCCGGGGCTGTGAGACGCACGCGCTGGACGTCACCGAGGACCCGGACCTGTCGTTCCTCGACGGGCTCGACTGTCTCGTCAACAACGCCGGGTTCGGGCAGTACGGCCCGCTCGAGGACGTCCCAGTCGAGCGACTCCGACGCCAGTTCGCGGTCAACCTCTCCGGCCCGCACCGCCTCTGTCGTGCCGCCCTCCCCGCGCTCTGCGACGCGGGTGGCACTGTCGTCAGCGTGTCGAGCCTCGCGGCACACGCGCCGTTCCCCGGCGCGGGCGCGTACTGCGCGTCGAAGGCGGCCCTCGAAGCCCACCACGACGCCATGCGAGCCGAACTGCTCGACCGGGGAGTCGACGTGGTACTCGTCCAGCCGGGACCGGTCGAGACGGGGTTCCGAGCGCGCAGAGAGCGCGAACTCGCCGCGCTCTCTCCCTCTGCGGCGTACACCGACGTCTACGACCGCCACCGCGGGGAGACGACGCGCGGGGCGCTGTTCGGAGAGACGACAGCCGACGAGGTGGCCGATGCCGTCTTCACCGCGGCCGTCTCACCGGACCCACCCGCGCGGCTTCCCGTCGGGTGGCGCGTCAGAGCCGCAATCACCCTCTCGCGGTTCGTTCCCGACGCCTGGCGCGAACGCGTGTACGAGTGGTTGTGACGGCCGGCCGACCGAGTGTCGGACTCACGTACCCCGTTCGTGCTCGCGCGCTGGGCTCTGCGGGGGCGGTGCTCGAACCGGGAACCGAACGTGGAGCGTGCCGTCAGCCGCCCGAACCAGTTCGCCGCCGTTTCGCGTCGTCACCCAGCGGAGGACCCAGAGGCCGAGGTGGTCGGTGTGTCGAAGCGGCGTCTCCGACCCCGCTTCGATTACGTGCCAGTCGGTCTCGGAGAGGCCCCCACCGTCGTCACTCAGCGCGATGTCGACGACGCCGTCGTCGGTGCTCACGACGATGGACACCCGCCGGTCGGGCGACTCGGAGCGGTTGGTGTCGAGGAGCGTCGACAGGTAGTCGACGCAGCCGAGCGCGAGCGTCCTGGCGCTGACGTGTACCGGGTCGTCGGGGAGTTCGACACGGACAGTGACGTCCGAGTCGCGTGTGCCGATTTCGTCGGCGATCTCGTCGACGACGTCGGCCGCGACGGGGCCGCCGCTGAACACCTGTTCGATGTGGCCCGTCTCCTCGCTCAGTCCGACGAGTCGGCTGATCGACTCGCCGATCCGCTCGAGGGCGGTCTCGCGGTCGATGCCGACGTCCGACAGCAACGCGTCGCGATAGCCGTCGATGATGTTCAGTTCGTTCCGGAGGTTGTGACGCATGAACCGGTTGAGGACGTCCACGCGCTGTTCGTGGAGCTTCCGGGCCGTGATGTCCGTCTGAAAGCCGACGAAGTGCGTCACCTCACCGTCGTCGTCGCGGACGGGCGCGATGTCGACCTTGTTCCAGAACTGCTCGCCGTCTCGAGTGTAGTTCACCAGGTCGACGCTCACCGGCTCGGCGACGGCGAGCGCCGCACGCAGCGTGCGGCGCGTCGCCTCGTCGGTTCGCTCTCCCTGCAGGAAGCGGCAGTTCCGCCCGAGGACCTCGGCTTCCGAATAGCCCGTCAGCTCGCAGAACGCGTCGTTGACGTACACGAGCGGGGTGTCGTCCGCCCACGGCCCGGCGATGGTGACGCCGATCGGTGCCTCGGCCATCGCACGGTCTCTGACGCGGAGTTCGGTCAGGGCGACTTCGAGTTCCGCCTCCCGGTCGGCGAGCCGACAGCTCTGTCGACGGCGTGCGAGCAGGTTCTCGATTCGGGCGCGAAGAACCGGCTTCGAGATGGGCGTCTGGACCACATCGTCGACGACCGCCCACCCGTCCTCGGACAGCGGTGCGGTCCCCGAGTCGACGAGGACGACCGGGAGGAACACCGGGTCGACTGCCTCGCGCCGAGCGAGGATGGCGTCCCGGTGGCGGTCGAGTTGCCGTCTATCGACGAGACAGAGGTCGACCTCGGCGGTGAGCGCCGCCGCGTCGTCCGTCGCAGTGACGGTCAACTCCGCCGTGAGGAACTCGGCGAGCAGGTGGCGGTTCCGGTTCGTCTCCGCGAGGAGGAGGACGTGTGGCGGGTCCGTCCCGCCGGAACCGTTGCTGGTGTGACGGGACGTTCGTTCGCTGTCGCCGTCGGCTCCGGGAGCTCCCGTGGCTCGGCCGGCTTCGACGTCACTCGACGACTGGTCGTCCGCTGGGGTGTCTGTCATTTCATCGGCTGTCGGTGCGAACGGTCACGCGAGTTCATCGGTCCTGGTCTAGCGACGGGGTGTCTCCGACGACCTCGGGAATCCCGCCGAGGATGCCACGCAGCGACCGCAGCGGCTGACCGACGCTGAGTCCGTACTCGGTGATTTTGAACTCCCGGAGGGCCCGCTCGTAATCGCTCGTTCGCTTCTTCAGGACGCCGATGGCCTTCCGGAGCTCGCCGTTCACCTCGATGTACCGGAGGAAGACGATGTTGTCGGCGATGTAGCTGACGCCGCCCTGTGTCGCGCGGAACTCACCCGTGACCGTCTCGGCAGAGTCGACGAGCAGTGTCGTCACGCCACGCGACCGGAGATACCGACAGAGCGCGCCGATTTCGCGGTGGAGCGAGTCGGCGTCCTCGCTCCGAACCGACAGGCGGTAGCCGTCGATGCCGTCGATGAGGACGACTTTCGCTCCCCGCGCTTCGACGTCCGCCCGTACCATCGACGCGAACTCCGCCGGGGACTGGACGAGCGGCTGGACCTCCTCGATTCTGAGCGTCCCCCGGTCGACCATCCTGTCGACCGGGATGTCGACGGACGTACACCGGGTGGTGAACGTCCTGGTGGTCTCTTCGAACATGTAGATGACGGAGCGCTCGCCCCGTCCCGCGGCCTCCTTCATCACCTGTGCGCCGAGCGTCGTCTTCCCGACCCCGCTCGGCCCGTTGATGATGGTGACGGTCCCCCGGCTCAACCCGCCGCCGAGGAGCTGGTTCAGCTCTGGAATTCCGGCGGAGATGGTCTCGTCGGGGAAGTCGACCGCGTGGCCGTCGGGGACCAACACCGGATAGACCTGGATACCCTCGTCCGTGATTCGGACGGTGTGAGCGCCGCTCTGTGTGTTCGACCCGCGGAACTTCGTGACGCGGAGGCGTCGGCCCCGGTCCGTGTTGGTGAGTTCGAACGACCCGTCGCTGAGATACTGGAGGTCGTCGTCGGGCACACCCGACGTCGCCTGCGTGGTGAAAACCAGCGTCACGTCCTGCTCGCGGAGGAAACGCAGGAGCGACGAGACCTGCTGGCGGAGCTGATACGTGTCGGGCGCGAGGTGCTGGAGTTCCGACATCGGGTCGATGAACATCCGGGTCGGTTCGCTGTCGCGTACGGCTTCGACGATGGCCGACCGCAGTGACGCCCCCTCCACGTCGTCGGAGGTGAACACGTCGTACTCCTGCTCTTCGACGAACACGTCGGCGGCGGGGCTCAGATCGAGGAATGTGACGTTCTCGGTGTCGATTCCGACGGCCGCCGCGTTCCGAGCCACCTCCGCCGCGGGCTCTTCGAGGTTGACGTAGAGTGACTCCCCCTCGCCGGCGGTGAGAAAGTGGAGACCGAGAATCGTCTTCCCCGTCCCGGGGTCGCCGCTCACCATGTAGCTCCGGCTGGGGATGAGACCACCGGACAGCACGTCGTCGAGGCCGGTTATCCCCGTCGAGATTCGGCCGTCGGGGAGAGATTCCATGGCACCGTTGAGGAAACCGGCTGATATAGCTGTTTATCCCGGAGGCCGCGCGCCGACGTGGCCGAATCTGTCGGCGAAGTGGTCGTTCACGAATACCGTGAGAGCAATTATCACGACACACGACAACAACACACATGGATTCGTCGGGAAGAGTGAACCGGCTCGTCGCCGTCGCGCTCCTCGTCAGCGTTCTCGGGGGAGGGGCCGTCGCTCAGGTGGGTGAACCGACGTGGGCCGACGGGACGGGAGCGGCCCTCGAACGAGTCGTCGCCGGGTACAACGCCGCCGTCGACGGCCTCGACGTCGGCCCCGCCGCCCGCCTCGTCCGCGACCAGCGAGTCACGCTCACCGTCACGGACACGGACGGTTCGTCCGCACAGTTCTCGTTCCGGACCGACGCGGACCTCCACGTCGTCGACTTCCGGGCCGGCCCGCGCGACGACGCGACGGTCCGGATGTTCACCGACCCCGAGACGGTCGGGCGAATCGCTGCCGCCCCCGACCGCGCCGCGGCGTTCGAGTCGGCCGTCACCGCTGGTGACGTCCGCATCGAGGGCGTCGGCCTGTTGAACCGGGCTGCCTGGGCGCTCGTGAGTCTCGGACTCTGGGCGGTCGGTTCGCCGGGACAGGCCGTCGCCGTCGGTGCCGTTGCGCTCCTCGGTGCTGGCGCGCTGGCTGTCGCCGGCACGAAGGTCCTCGGCGGCGGCGCGGTCGCCGCCGGGAGCGCCGGAACGACTGCGTCGGGGACGGGCGCGGCCGCCGTGGGAACGACCGGGTCGCCGGGGGCGACCACTGGCTCGTCGACGGCCGGCACGGCGGGCGAATCGCTCACGCGAACCGGTGGCAACACGGTGACCGCCGGGAACTCGCTCGACCCCGTGAGCCTCGCAGACCGCGTGCTCTCGGTCTTCGAGCGGGCGCTCTTCATCGTCGCCATCGCGAAGAAACTCGGGGCGCGACTGCGTCGTGGCTTCGGCTCCGCCGTCGAGCGAACGCTCGGCCGCTTCGGGTTCGCTCGGCTGGCCGACGACGAGACGCCGGAGGTGGAGCAGGCCGACGTCGGCGACCGTCCGGCGATTCGCCGTCGTGGCGTTCCTCGCCGTCGACGCCGGTGAGTGGATGTGCCGTCCCGGGACTCGTCCCGTTCGTCGTCGACGGAACGGGAGCGCCGAGCTACCCTCTCCGGCATCTCTTCGTCCCATGTTCCGGTAAAAAAGTGGGACCGCTGAGGTGAGCGGGCTTCGTTCTCCGGATAATCGATCGAAGTCTGCATGTGCTCGTCTCTGTCGCTCGGGCTCCGCTGGCGAACGCTTAACACGCCACGACGACTGGATGTAACTGAAATGGCGAGCACGACTCGGGACGACCATCTCGACGGCGTCGACTTCATCCACGAGGACGACGGCCGCATCACGGCTCGAGACCGTGAGACCGGAGTCGCGTCGTTCGGCGAGACGAAGGCCGAGGCCCTCCGAATGCTTGCCGAGGCGCTCGAACTCCACGCAGGGGGCGGGGAACCCGTGACCGACGAGGACCTCGACGAGTGGGACCTCGACCCCGACGAGTTTGACGATGAGGAACTCCCCGAGTTCCTGCGGTAGATGGTCCGGACGACGTTCTCCGGTCGTGAAGTCGCTTCAGTCCTGACCAGCCACGGATACCGTCCGGTCGACCGGACGGGGAGCCACCTCAAGCTACGGTGGGAGAGCCCACACTCCGACGAGGTACGGGTCGTAACGGTGCCGATGCACGGTGACATCCCGACCGGGACCCTCCAGTCCATCGCGAACCAGTGCGGGGCGAAGGACTTCCGTACGTGGTGTCGCTGGATCGCTGAAAACCTGTAAGCCGACTCCTGGCAGAGGTATACATTCCACGGGTGTACCGTACCGCGACGAGCGAAGCGAGTCGCGGCACGTTTTTGTCCCAGCTTTTTGCGAGGAACGGTGCGCCGAAGGCGCACCTGACGACGTAAAAAGGTGGAGTGGGACCGCTGAGAATCGAACTCAAGTCCTGCGGACCCCATCCGCAGAGGATACCACTACCCCACGGTCCCTCGTGGTGCATATCGACGAAAGCCCGTCCCCCGGTTAAACGCTTCGTTTCCCCGGCGGCGTGCGAGGGAAACGCACCCGCCAGTCAGACCAAGACCCGCTCGAGCGAGACGACCTCGCCGCGCTCCGCGTCGGGGTCGCCGACCAGTCGGCCGAGACAGACGGCGCTCCCATCGGGCGTGTAGCAGGCGACGAGCGCCCCCTCCTCGACTGCGCCGGTCCCGACTTCGGGGACGGGCTCGCGGGCCGGTTCGACACCGATGACGCCCGGGGCGTAGACGGGCGCGCCGGTCGCGACCTGTTCGGCGGCAGAGGGGGCGACCGTCACCCGGGGCAGGTGGACGAGTGCGCGCTCCGCGGGCGCGACCACGTCACGGAGCGTCGTCTCGTCGCCCTCGTCGGCGAAAGCGAGAGCGTCGGCGAGGGCGTGCATCGTCACGAGCGTGGTGTCGTCGAACGGCGACGTCTCCGTTCTCCGGAGGTGACCCATGTGCGCGCCCGTCCCGAGTGCGAGGCCGAGGTCGTGACACAGCTTGCGCACGTAGGTCCCCGACTCACACCGAATCCGGAGAAGCACCTGCCGGTCGCGGGTGTCGAGCACGTCCAGTTCGTAAATCTCGCGCACGCGCAGGCGGCGAGTGACTGCGCTCTTTCGGGGGGGTTTCTGGTACAGCGGCCCCTCGAACTCCGCGACGACGGCCTCGAGGTCCGTCGGCAGGGGGCCGTGGAGTTCGAGCACCGCGACGTACTCTTTCACGCCTTCGAGGAACACCTGTGCCATCCGCGTCGCATCGCCCAGGAGGACGGGGAGACAGCCGGTCACCTTGGGGTCGAGCGTCCCCGCGTGGGCCGCGCGGTCGACGCCGGCGAGGTCACGAACCCACGCGGCCACCTGGTGGGCGGAGGGCCCCGGCGGCTTGTCGAGGTTGACGACGCCGAAACGCAGGAGGGACTCGAGCGGGCGGTCGTCGGGCGGGGCGCGAAGTGTTCGGGCCATTCAGAAGTCGTAGATGACGCCGTCGACCGGGGCCTTCCCCTCGTCGGAGTTCGGGTCGTACGAGTCGACGGCGGTGGTGAGCATCCCGAGCACGCCCTCGGGGCTCCACCGCGCGGTGTTGTAGACGAGGTCGTAGATAGAGCGGTCGTCGATGTCGATGTTGTAGTACTCCCTGTACCGCTTGGCCTCGCTTCGTTCGCGGCGGTGGGTCTCCTCGTAGGCCGTCTCGAACGACTTGTCCTCGCGGTCGGCGATCCGTTCGGCGCGGATGTTCAGCGGCGCATCGAGCCAGACTTTGATGTCGGCGTCGTCGCCCGCGAGCCACCCCGCGAGCCGCGACTCGAGGAGGACGTCGTCGCGTTCTTTCGCGATCTCGTGGAGGCGTTGGTCGAGGTCGCGGTCGATCTGGTCGTCCGTCTCGGCGAGTTCGTTGAACTCGACGGGCGTGAGTCCGCGCTCGGCCGCGAGCGACCGGAAGATGTCGCCACCCGAGATGTGTTCGAGTTCGAACGCCTTCGCGAGCGCGGCGGCAGTAGTGCTCTTCCCACTGCCTGGCGGCCCCGAAACGGTGAGTAACATATCGATATTCGGCCCGGCGTGCTAAAAGAGACTGTCGGTCCAGCGGGCGCAGGGCGGCCGTCGAAGCGTCGAAACCGCGGGAGTCGTCGACGTCCGTTCAGGACGCGGTGGGCGACATGTCGATGTTGAGCCCCTTCCGGATGATCTGGGTGAAGCCCATCGAGCAGAGGAAGTACCAGACGATCCACGCCTGGATGGGGCCGAGGACTTGGTCGGTCCACGCGACTTCACCCATCAGCGGCAGAACGAGGTTCTGCAGGGGGACGTGTGACTCCGCGTTCGGGCCGATGCCGATGCCCCAGTACATCCAGAGGAACACGGGGATGGTGAAGAACATGATCCACACCATCGGGCGGAACTGCTCTTTGAACATGCCCATCTGGTCGCCCATCGCCTCCATCTGTTCTTCCTGGATGCGGTCGAGTTCGTCGTCGTCGCCGTCCTCTTTGGCCTGCTTGCGCCGCGCCTGGATGTCCTTCATCTTCTCTTGGTACTTGGACATCTTGTCCATGTCCATGAGGTTCGCCTGCAGGAGCGTCGAGTACAGCCCCGTCGCCAGTGCGAGTACCATCACGACGGCGTAGAACGGCATCAGCGTCGCCAGTGGCCCCAGCGCGACGTCCATTGCGCCACCGATGATGTCGCGAAGTGGCTTCCACGAGTACCCGGCGAACAGGGCGACGGTCACCACCGCCGCACCCTTGTCGTACTTCGACCACGAGGAGCCCTCGTCGTCGGATGACGCCGACTTGGACGTGGTGGTCGATTTCGAGGTCGACGTCGAGTCGGTCTCGCCGTTGAGTCCGTTCCGCACCGCCTCGGTGTCGGCGAGTCGGAACCCAGCGTCGCCCTCGACGAGGATGCCGCGCTCGATGAGTCGGCCCCACTGCCCGCTCGTGAGGTCGCCCTTCACGTCGACCCACGCGACTTCACCGGTCTCGCTGTCGTCAACGTGAGCGAGGACCGTCTCGACCGCATCGCGCATCTCGCCGTCGCCGCCGACGAGGTCGCGCACCTTCTGCTCTGTCCGTGCCATTGCGGGCTGATAAGCAATCAGCCGTTATGAACCTTTTACTCTCGATGCGGGCGGCGTGGCGTCCGAGTGGCGGTCGCGACGGGTGGAGGGAGCGTCAGCGGGACGTGGAGGAGGGCCGAGGCGAGTGGAGAGCGCGTCAGCGGAACCGGTCGGTCAGCCACGCAGTCGCCGGCGGAGCGCCGGGGCCTGCCAGAGCAGGAGGCCCGACACGACGAGCAACGGAAAGACGACAGTGCGCGTGACGAGGAGCGCCCGCGCGTCGCCGCCGAGCGGCGAGTAGAGGACGACCCCGAGCCACGTCGCCAGGGCGAGGTGGGCGTATCGGTGGTATCGCCGGCGCCACACGGTGGTCGACCCGTACTCAGTCACCACCGGAGGGACCCCCATCGCTGTCGGTGTCGCGAGTTCCGCCCCGGGCCCAGTCCGCGGCGTCGGCGACGGTCTCGGTCTGTAAGAGCTTCTCAAGGCGTCGCTCGAACGCCTCGTCGGTCAGGTCGCCGTGCGCGTACCGCGTTCTGAGCGTCCGAAGCGCCTCGTCCCGTGTGTCGTGTCCGCCGGAGGCCGAGTCGGGGTGCGCGGTCGGCGACCCACCCGACGCGCGGTCGGTTCGGAGGCTGTGGGCCACGACGAGGGGGAGGACACCGCCGAATCCGACGGGGAAGACGACCCAGAAGTACGGCACCCCGAGTGCCATCGCGCCGAAGGCGACCGTGAGAATCACTAGCGTCGTCAGGCCGCTTACGACCGTCGTCCGGCCACGACCCGAGCGGAGACTGCGCCCGTCGGCTGTTGGTGTGGTTCGCATGCTGAGTGAATGCTCAGCCCCGACACACATAACTCTTTTGAGTGAACACTCAGCCACCGGGAGCGGAGTGGACATCCCTATATGAGTCGAAACCCGAGACCGGGCAGATGAGCAACAGCCCCTCCCCGACGGCCCGCGCGGAGGTCGTCAACGCGGTGAAGAACGCGCTGGCGACCCACGGGTACGCCGGGCTGACGACGAAGAAGGTCGCCGCCGAATCGGACAAGAGCGAGGCGTTCTTCTTCTACCACTACGACACGAAAGACGACCTCGTCGTCGCCTTTCTCGACTGGGCTATCGAACGTAACCGCGACCAGCTCTCGGAACTCGACGACGACCCCGTCACCCGCCTCTACGACGCCCTCGACTTCCTCGTCGGTGACCCCCGTGACGACGTCGACTGCGGCATCAACGTGGCGATGATGGAACTGCTCTCACACGCCCCACACAACGAACGCTTCCACGAGCGGCTCACGGCCTACGAGCAGTCGGTCATCGACCTGTTCGTCGACATCCTCGAAGAGGGCATCGCGCAGGGGCAGTTCGAGCCCGTCGACAGCCACGACGTCGCGAGCTACCTCCTCGTGACCGCGAACGGGACCGCCGGCGCCGCGATGGCGCTCGGCATGTACGACGTCGACGCTGGCGTGCGACGCGAACTCGACAGATATCTCCGGACGAACGTGCTCGCGTCCGACGTCACGCCGCCCGAGGGCGTGCTCGTTCCCTGACCCGTCACGGTTCGGACGAGGCCCCGAGCGTGGCGCTCAGCGGAGTCGGGCCCGGTACAGTGCAATCGTCGTGGCCAGCGCGTCGTACGTCGCCGTGGCGTCGGCCAGCGTCTCCGGAACCGTCTCGGCAGTCGCGGCCGGCGATTCGATGGCAGTGGTGACGGCCTCGAATCCCCGGTCGGAGAGGATCACAGGGTTCACCTCGAAGACGACGTCGTCCTCGCCGACCTGCTCGACTGGCTCCGCCCACAGGGTGGTGTGGACGAGGAACCTGTCGCCGTGGACCGTGAACGTCCAGTACGTCTCCCCCTCGAAACGGAGGTCGTCGTACTCGCTGACCGCCTCGAACGCCTCGCTCCGCTCCTCGTGGTAGCCGACGTCGTAGCCGGCCTCGTTCTGGACGGCCGCCCGCGCGATTCGGCGCTGGGCGGGTGGGAGCGAAGCCACGTTCGCGACCGTATCCGTCGGCTCGGGTGGGTCCGCCTCCTCGATGGCGCCGACCGGCTCCGTCTTCAACCGATAGCTTGCCTCGGCGGCGCGGTACGTCGTCCGGACGGCGTCGGCCCCTCGGACGGAAACGTCGGCGTCCAGCCGTCTGCGACCCCGACGTCCGCGGCACCCGTCTCGACCGCTGTCGTCACCCAGCCCCACACCTCGGGCGAGACGACGCCGACTCGTGCCCGACGGGGCAGGTCGTCCGCGTCGACGCCGTGCAGGACAAGCGACGTCGTCTCCGCGGCCGTGGCTGTCGTGGTGGACGTCCGTTCGTCCACGCGTCCTGTCGCTGTCACGGGCGTGTCGGCCGTCGACGCGGACGACGACCCGGGGCGGCCGCTACACCCGGCCGCCATCACGAGGAGACCGACCGCTCTTCGGCAGTACGTGCGTCTGCTGGAGGGCATCTACACCTCGTGCTTCGGACCTGGGTGAAAAGAGCGTTCGGCCGGTGCGGGCGTTACTCGTCGACCGCGTCGACGATGGCGTCGAAGACCTCGTCCGGCGTCCCCTCGCCGTCGATTTCGACGAGTTCGCCGCGCTCGCGGTAGTGCTCGACGACGGGTTCGGTGTTCTCGCGGTAGACGCGAAGCCGCTCGCGGACGGTCTCTTCGGTGTCGTCGTCGCGCTGGACGAGTTCGCCGCCACAGTCGTCACAGACGCCCGCCTCTGTGGGCGGGCTGAACTCGACGTGATAGTTCGTGCCACACTCCGCGCAGACCCGGCGGCCGGTGAGGCGCTCGACGAGTTCCTCCTCGCTCACGTCGAGGAACAGCGCGGCGTCGAGGTCGGTGATCTCCGAGAGGTACTCCGCCTGGTCGAGGTTGCGCGGGTAGCCGTCGAGGACGTAGCCGTCGGCCGCCTGCAGCGCGGTCTTGACGATCTCGTTGACGACCGCGTCGGGGACGAGTTCGCCCGCCTCCATGTACGCTCGCGGGGTGTCGAACTCGGTGTCCATGTGTGCGAGGTCCATGTCCTTGTTGGCCCGCAGCGCATCGCCCGTCGTGACGTGTTCGAGGTCGAACTCGGCGGCCAGTCGCTTCGACTGCGTCCCTTTGCCCGCGCCCGGTGCGCCCAGGAGCAGGATGTGCTTGCTCATATCTCTCTCGACCGACTCCGGGGTTAAAGAAGTAAAGAATCCGCGCCGCGCCCCATGCGACACACTCACACGGTCGGCGCACACCGCCCGACGGCCGGGCGACAGCGAGCCGGGGAGATACCGGACAGCACCACCCCAACTCCGCCGGGCCACGGCGTCGCTCACCGACTCTCGCTCCGAATTTTCGGCATCAGTTGCCGTCATCTCCGAGGGAACCGATACGTTCAGAACCCCGCGCCCGCGTGTTTGCGACGAATGCGGTCGCTCTCCGAACGGCTCCGGGCTCTCGTCCCCGGCCTCTCGTTGCTCCTCGTGTTGGCGCTCGCCGCGCGGAGCCTCGCGGGTGTCGTCGGAACCAGCCCGCTGCTCGTCGCCGTGGCGCTGGGTGCCCTCGTCGGCAACGCCGTCGACCTCCCCGGCTCCGTCGACGACGGCACCGCGTTACACTCACGGTTTCTCGACGCCGGCATCGTCCTCCTGGGCGCGAACGTCGCCGTGAACGAACTGTTCGATGCGGGCGTCGTCCTCGTCGGCCTCGTCGCGGGCGTCGTCCTCGTCGGCCTGCCCCTCGGCGAGTTCCTCGGCCGGTGGCTCGGCCTCGACGCGACCCCCTCCTCGTTGCTCGCCGCGGGCGCGAGCGTCTGTGGCGTCTCGGCGGCGACGACCGTCGCCGGCATCCTCGACGCGCGGGCGTCGGACCTGACGCCTGTCGTCGCGGCCATCCTCGTCTTCGACGCCGTGACCCTGGCGGCCTTCCCCGTCCTCGGGAGCCTGCTCGACCTCTCCGCACAGCAGTTCGGCGTCTGGGCCGGTCTGAGCATGTTCAGCACCGGCCCCGTCACGGCCGCCGGGTTCGCGTACGGCCCTGCGGCCGGCCAGTGGGCGACGGTCACGAAACTCGCCCGTAACGCCCTCCTGGGGCTCGTCGCGCTCTTTTACGTCCTCCGAACCACACAGCACGCCGGTCCCGCGCGGTCGCGACTGGCACACCTCCGGGCGGGCGTCCCACCGTTCATCCTCGGCTTCCTCGTCCTCGCCGCGGCCGCCAGCGCGGGTCTGCTCGGCCCCGACCTGGTGGCGCTGGCTGACAGCGGTTCCACCGCGCTGTTCACGCTCGCGTTCGTCGGCCTCGGCCTCGACATCCGGCTCGACTCGATGCGGCGCGTCGGCGTCGCCCCGCTCGTCGCGCTCTTCGGTCACCTGCTCGTCGTGAGCGCGCTGACGCTCGCGGCCGTCCTCTTCTTGCTCTAGTCCCGGGACCGGCCGCCCGCGAAGTCGACAGTCATTTGGCTCGCTTGCCTGTTGGTCGGGCTGATGCGCCGTCCCTCCCGCCGCTGGCTGGTCGTCGTCGTTGCCGCGCTAGTGATGGGTGGTGCCGGCACCTACCAGTTCGTCTGGTCGTCGGTCAGCGGCGTCGTCGGCACCCGGTTCGACGCGTCGGCCCCCGCGCTCGGCACCGTCTTCACCCTGTTCGTCCTGACCCAGACGCTCACCCAGCTCCCCGCGGGTCGCATCCGCGACCGGTACGGCCCGCGAACCCTCCTGCTGGTCGCCGCTGGCTGTCTCTTCGTCGGCTACGCCGGGGTCGGCGTCGCCCGCTCGTTCCCGTTCGTCGCCGCCGCGTACGCCGTCGGCGGCGTCGGCTCCGGCATCGCCTACACGGTCGCCGTGAACACCCCCTCCAAGTGGATTCCCGCCGATGGCCGTCGCGGGCTCGCGACCGGACTCGTGGCGATGGCGTACAGCGGGACCAGCGTCCTCTTCATCCCGTTTCTCCGCGGCTCGCTCGACGGGGCGTTCACGACCACGCTGCTCGGTCTCGGTGCGGTCGTGGGTGTCGGCGGCCTCCTCGGCGCGTGGGTCGTCCGCGACCCCGACCGCCCCGGCGAGGACGACGCCCGCGACGAGGCCGACGAGGCGACAGCCGACGACCAGCAGACACCAGCCCACGTGACCGGACGGTCCCGTGCCGTCGGCTGGCGCACCGCCGTGCGGACGTGGCAGTTCTGGGTGCTCTACGGCGTGATGGTGGTGGTCAACGGCGTCGGCCTCATGCTCGTCGGACAGTCGGTGGGGTTCGCCACCGGGCTCGGCCTGTCGCCGGCCGCGGCGACGACCGTCGCCTCGGTCATCGCCCTCGCCGACGGCGCCGGCGTGTTCGTGGTGAGCGGCCTCGCGGACCGCTTCGGCGGCGAGCGCACTGCGGGCGTCTCGCTCGTCGCCTGTGGCTGTGCGCTCGCGGCCGGTGTCTTCGTCGGCGCGCGCGGGTTCGCGACACCGTTCGTCCTCTGTGTCGCCGCCGCGGCCTTCTTCCGGAGCCCCGTCTTCGGCATCTTCCCGACGCTCGTCGCCGAGTACTACGGCGCGGCGCGCTCCTCGGAGAACTACGCGGCCGTCTACACCGCGAAGGTCCCCGGCGGCGTCGTCGGCGGTACCGTCGCCGGCACGCTCGTCGTGGCGCTCGGCTGGGCGCAGTCGTTCTACCTCGGAGCGGCGCTCTTACTCCTTGCCGGCGTCGGAGCGCTCACCCTCCGCCCCGTGCAACTCGACGCGTCCACGCAGGCGGAGACGACCGCAGACGACTGACTGCCGACGCCTGTGCCGACGCGGACACGGCGGTGACTCGCCCTCCGCAGAACGCCACCGGTTTGTGCCCTGGCGTCGTCGGGTCGCGTATGACTCGCTTCGACGCCGACACACCCGCAGAGCGCCGGAAGCTCTTCGCGGAGGCCGTCACGGCCCACCGGACCCGAGGCAGCGCCTTTCTCACCATCGAGGTCGACGCCGACCCGGCCCTCGACGGGACGGACGACGATGGCGACCCCATGCCGGGGCCGTGGGTCCAGTTCTCCGAGCAGACGTTCAACCTCGACGTGACCGACGACGAGCGCGCACGGCTGGAGACGCTCCTCGACCAGTTCCGCGAGTTCCGCGTCGAGGAACTGTCGTCCCCGGAGGAGGCGGACGGGACGAACCTCCGCATCACCGCCCGCTCGGACGCCAACCGCCTCGCGGGCTTCGTCGACCACGTCTTCCAGCACGTCTACGGCCGCGACGAGGACTACCGGGCGTGGGTCACGCAGATATAGCCGCAGGACCCGTCGGTGCCAGCCGTCACGACGGGGCCGTGTGACCCGATTGCGCTGTGAGGCGCGCCCGGTTCGTGCCTGTGCCGTGCCAGTCCGAACCACAGCCGACGGGAGGGGAACGACCTAAGACACCTGAAACCATAGCGCCCGACAATGAACCCGAAACCGAGCGACAGACAGTGGCAACTCGTACGACCGGTCGACCCAGGGGGGCCCGGCCGTGGCTGACGACGCACCCCCGTCGAACCTGCTCTCCACCCCGTTCGTCCCCGTCGCGAGCGTCGAGGACGCCGAGATAACGCTCGATGCGGTCCTCGACCGGGTCGCGGCTGCGGGCGGCCGAATGACCGTCGCCCACGTCGTCGAGAAAGCGGGTGGCGCACCCGACAAGGCCTCGATGGAACAACGCGAGGAACTCGCCGAGGCGGCGTTCGACCTCGTCCGCGAACGCGCCGCGGACGCGGGCGTCGAGGTCGAGACCCGACTCCTCTACGGCACCGACGTCGCCGAGACGCTCGTCGACGGTGCTCACGAGGTCGACGCGTCGGCCATCGTCTTCACCCCGCGCGGTCACAAGTGGTGGTGGGACCTGTTCAGCGCGGACGTCGCAGACGCACTCGTCCACGAGAGCGACCTGCCCGTGGTGGTGTTGCCGAGTCCGGCCGCAGCCCGCGACGGCGACGCCGCTGCTGACACGAAAACGGACACGAACGAGGGTGACGACGCGTGAGCGACTCGGTTTCTGTCTCACCCACGGTGGCTCACCCGGAGGTGAGCCTGCATGGGTGACGAAGAACTCGCCAAAGACCTCGGCCCCCTCGCTGCGCTGACCATCGGCGTCGGGACCATGATCGGTGCCGGTATCTTCGTCCTGCCCGGCACGGCTATCCAGCAGGCCGGGTCGTTCGCCATCGTCTCGTTCGTCGTCGGCGGGGCCATCGCCCTGTTGACGGCGCTGTCGGCCTCAGAACTCGGGACGGCGATGCCGCGCTCGGGCGGGGCATACTTCTACGTCAACCGGGCGCTCGGGCCGCTCTTCGGCTCCGTGGCGGGGTGGGCGAACTGGATGGGGCTCGCCTTTGCCTCCGCGTTCTACATGGTCGGCTTCGGCCAGTACATCCAGAACATCCTCGGGTTGGGGACGGTCAGCCTCGGGATAATCGCGCTGGACCCGGTCAAACTCGTCGCGCTCGCGGGCGCGGCGCTGTTCGTCTTCGTCAACTACGTCGGCGCGAAGGAGACCGGGAAGCTCCAGAACGTCATCGTCGTCATCCTCGTCGCCATCCTCGCCGTGTTCACGCTGGTGGGGGCGCTCCGCGCCGAACCGGGCAACCTCCCGCCGAGCAACGGGTTCGGCCCGATGATCACGACGACCGGCCTCATCTTCGTCTCGTACCTCGGCTTCGTCCAGATCACGTCCGTGGCGGAGGAGATCAAAGACCCCGACCGGAACCTCCCCCGCGCGGTCATCGGAAGCGTCGTCATCGTGACGCTCATCTACGCGCTCGTCCTCATCGTCATGAGCGCCGCCGTCGAACAGGGGTACATCGCCCAGCAGGAAGCGGCGGGCAACATCGCCGTCGTCGAGGTCGCCCGGCTCTTGCTCGGCCCGGTCGGTGCCATCGCCATGCTGTTCGGTGGGCTGCTCGCCACCGCCTCCAGCGCGAACGCGAGCATTCTCGCCTCCTCGCGAATCAACTTCGCGATGGGTCGTGACTCCATCGTCACCCCGGAGCTCAACGAGATCCACCCACGGTTCGGTACGCCGTACCGCTCCATCGCCATCACGGGCGCGTTCATCCTCGTGTTCATCGTCCTCGCGCCGATCAACACGCTGGCGACGATGGGAAGCGTCCTCCACCTGGTCATCTACGGGCTGCTCAACATCGCCCTCATCGTGATGCGTGAGGCCGACGCCGCCGACTACGACCCGTCCTACACGGTTCCGCTCTACCCCATCACGCCCATCGTCGGCTGCATCCTCTCGTTCTCGCTCATCGCGTTCATCGAGCCACGCGTCACCATCGCGTTCAGTGGCGCGTTCGTCCTCTTCGCGGCGCTGTGGTACCTCGGCTACGCTCGCTCGCGCACGGAGAAACAGGGCGTCCTCAGTGAGTACATCCTGAGCCGTTCGGAGGAGATGCCGGAAGCGGCCGTCTCCGCGGCCACGAGTGTCCAGCCCGACGGCGGACAGTACCGCGTGATGGTCCCCCTCGCGAACCCCGGTCACGAGAAGGACCTCATCACGCTCGCCTCCGCCATCGCCAAACAGCGGGGCGGGACGGTCGTCGCCACCCACATCGTGCAGGTGCCCGACCAGACCGCCCTCGAGTCCGCCCGGCAGCAGGACGACTTCGACGCGGCTCGCGGCCTCCTCGAGCAGGCTCGCGAGGACGCCGAGACCTTCGGGGTGCCCGTCGAGACACACACCGTCCTCTCACACCGTTCGTTCGAGGAGATATTCGACGCCGCACGGACGTACGACGCCGACCTCACGGTCATGGGGTGGGGGCCGGACGCCCACGGGTCGCCGGGGCGGGCCGAATCCGCCATCGACGAACTCGCACACTCGCTCCCGTGTGACTTCCTCGTGATGAAAGACCGTGGCTTCGACGCCTCTCGCATCCTCGTGCCCACGGCAGGCGGCCCCGACTCCGGCCTCTCCGCGGAGGTCGCCGCGATGCTCCGCGAGGAGTACGGCTCGGAGATCGACCTCCTGCACGTCGCGGACGACGTCGCCGCCGGCGAGGCCTTCCTCACCGAGTGGGCCGAAGACCACGACCTCGCGGACGCGAACTGCATCGTCGAGAGCGGTGACGTCGAGGGCGCCATCGCCCGCCACGCCGAGGACGCGTCGCTGCTCATCATCGGGGCCACGGAACGCGGACTCCTCGGCCGGTTGGTCCGCGGTTCGCTCGTCCTCGACGTCCTCTACGAGGTGGAGTGCTCCGTCCTCCTGGCGGAGCGGAAGACCCAGCGGAGCCTGCGCGAACGCCTGTTCGGCTGAGCGGCGCTGTCGGCCCGCCGAGGTCGCTCGCGGGTCGAGCGCCGATGCAACAAGCATTTTAATGCTGACAGGGGAGGGGAGGTATCGATGACAGACGAGTCAGCGTCGCTTCCGCGTGGCGTCGCGCCGGTCGCCGTCGTGGCCCTCGTCTTGCTCTTCGTCGGCCTCGTCGAGTCGTTCTCGTTCCCCCGACAGGCCGACGTGGTCCCGTTCCGAGTCGGTGTCGAACTGCTCGTCACGGCGCTTCCCGTCGCGGGAATCGTCCTCATCACCCGGCTCGCCCCCGACCGGCGGCTCGGCTGGCCGCTCGTTCTCGGCCTCTTCCTCTTCGGCGTGAGCACCGTCACCGACGTCGCCGACGAACTCGTCGTCGTGCCGGCGGCCGTCAGCATCGTCCTCGAGGGGGTGAGTATCATCGTCGGCACCCTCGTCGTTCTCGTGGGGGTGTACCGGTGGACTCACGCTCGAAACGAACGCGAACACCTCCTCGAAGAGCGCCAGCGCCGCGTCTCCGCGGTGAACGACCAGCTCGAGGTACTCACGCGCATCATGCGCCACGACATCTCGAACGACATGGCGGTCGCCCGCGGCTGGGCGTCGGTGCTGGAGGACCACGTCGACGAGGAGGGCCGGGACGCGCTCGAACGCGTCACGCGCGCCTGCGAGAACGTCGACGAACTCACCGACACCGCCTACGACCTGGTCCGCGTCCTCGCCGAAGACGCCGACGGCCAGGGTGAGGGATTGCGGACGGAGCCGGTCGACGTGCTCGACGTCCTCGACGAGGAGGTGCGGAAGGTCCGCGACCGGTACGACGACGCTACCGTCACCGTCGAGTACGACGCCGACCTCGCGGGGACGGACGTCGTCGGGAACGAACTGCTCCACTCGGTGTTCGCGAACGTCCTCTCGAACGCCGTCTCTCACAACGACGGCGACGAGCCACGAGTGACCGTCACCGCGGAGCGCGAGGGACTCAGGCTCCGCGTCCGCATCGCCGACGACGGGCCGGGCATCCCCGACGACCAGAAACGCCAGGTGTTCGAGAAGGACGCCCGCGGCCTCGACAGCGACGGGACGGGTATCGGCCTCTTTCTCGTCCGTGACCTCGTGACCCGCTTCGGCGGGTCGGTCCACGCCGTCGACAACGAACCGCGCGGGACGGTGTTCGTCATCGACCTCCCCGTGGCTATTTGAGCGCGAGCCCCTTCCCTCGGGTATGGGCCACTCCTCGCGTTCCGTTCCGTCGGGGCTCACCGCGGCGAGCGTCGGGCTCGACGCCGAGAGCGAATTCGTCGACGTCGGCGACGTCACGCTGCACACGGTCGTCGCCGGCCCCGACGACGGGGACCCTGTCGTCCTCCTCCACGGGTTCCCCGAGTGCTGGTACGGCTGGCGCGAACAGATCGAACCGCTCGCCGACGCCGGCTTCCGGGTCATCGCCCCGGACCAGCGCGGCTACAACCTGAGCTCCAAACCGAGTGGCGTCGACGCCTACGGCATCGACTACCTCGCGGGCGACGTGGTCGGCTTGCTCTCCGCGTTCGGGTACGACAAGGCCGCCGTCGTCGGTCACGACTGGGGGGCCGCCGTCGCGTGGTGGACGGCGCTCCATCACCCCGACAGGCTCACCCGACTCGTCGCGATGAACGTCCCCCACCCCACGGTGTTCCGGCGCACCCTCACCCGCAACCCCCGTCAGCAGTTGAAATCGTGGTACGTCCTCTTCTTCCAGTTACCCGCACTGCCGGAACGGCTGGCCCGTCTCGACGACTGGGCGATTCCCACCCGAGCCCTCCGGGACTCCGCCCGCCCGGAGACGTTCTCGGCGACGGACTTCGAGCGTTACCGGACCGCGTGGTCTCAGCCCGGCGCGTACACGGCCATGCTGAACTGGTACCGCGCCATCGTCCGCGAACGCCCCGAACCAAGGGAGACGCAGGTGCGCGTTCCCACTCGCATCCTGTGGGGTGCCGGCGACCAGTTCCTCGAGCGGGAGATGGCCGAGGAGAGCCTCGACTTCTGCGACGACGGGTCGCTCCGGTACTTCGAGGCGGCCACCCACTGGGTCCAACACGAGGAGGCCGACGCCGTCACGGCGGAACTCGTCGAGTGCTGTGCCAGCGATACCGACGCCGACGCCGACGCAGATGCGGACGCCGCCGACTGACGACGCTCGGCGCTCGACGGCCGCTCCTACCTGCTATATTCGTCTCGAGTCGCGTACTGAGAGAACTTAGTGAGATTCATATCCCCCGAGTGAAGAGTTCGAGATGGCGTAGGAGACGGATACCCATCGGTTGGTCCACGGGGATACCAGGAGACCTGCGCCCTTCATGAGCGAAGTCGGCCGCGGCGAGACACTCTTCGCCGCGGCCATCTCCTTTCAGCGCCGACGGAGTCGACGGCCAGAACGCCACGTCTTTGAGCGCCGCCGCGTCAATGAGCGCATGGACGAGGGCATCGACGCGGACCTCGGCAAAGTCGACCAGGCGTTCTTCTCCGAGTACCTGTATCCGAACCTCGGGGCCGACCGCGACGACGTGACGCTCGGACCGACTCACGGCGTCGACTTCGGCGTCCTCGACGTCGCCGGCACGGCGCTGGTCGTCGCCACCGACCCCGTCTCCGTCCTCCCACGACTCGGGTTCGACCGGGCCGCACGCTTCGCGCTCGACATCGTCCTCGCCGACGTCGCCGTCTCGGGCCTCGCCCCGACGCATCTCACCGTCTCGCTGTCGCTCCCCCCCGACTTCGGGGACGACGACTTCGCCACCTTCTGGGAGGCGTGGAGCGACGAGGCGCGAGCGCTGGGTGTCTCCATCGCGGCGGGACACACCGCCCGCTACTCGGACTGTTCGTTCCCCTGGGTCGGCGCCGCAACCGCCCTCGCGGTCGGCGACCACGACGACGTGGTCCGCCCCGACGGCGCTCGTTCCGGCGACGACGTCCTCGTCACGAAGGGACCGGCCGTGGAGGCGACGGGCCTGCTCACGTCACTGTTCCCCGACGAGGTGCCGCTCTCGGACGACGCCCTCGACACCGCGCAGGCCCGCCTCGACGAGGCGGGGGCGGTCCGCGACGCACGGGCCATCAGCGCGGCCACACACGGCGGTGTCCACGCGATGCACGACGCCACCGAGGGTGGTCTCCTGGGCGCGTTCTTCGAGATGGCTGGTGCCGCCGGCGTCCGGTTCGACGTCGACACCTCGCAGGTGCCGTGGCGCCCCGGTGTGCGGGAGGCGGCCGACGCACTCGGCTTCGACCCCTGGACGGCAACCACCGCAGGAACGCTCGTCGTCGCCGTCGACCCCACACACACCGACGACGTGGTCGACGCACTCGACCGACAGGGGACGCCCGTCGGCGTCGTGGGGACCGTCGCCGACGGCGAGGGAGTCACCCTCGACGGTGAGCGGGCGACGAAGCCGCGAGGGGACTCCTCGTGGCCGGTGTACGCCGCGCTCGCCGAGCGGGCGGCCGACCAGTGAGTGTGCTCAGTACTCGAAGCCGTCCCGCAGCACCGCGGCGACCCGGTCGAACGCCTCGTCGGCGACGTCGACGTCGTCGGCGAGGCTCAGAAACCCGTGCGGCATCGCCGGTTCGTGGTCGTGCCGCGTGGGGACGCCGGCCTCGGCGAGTGCCCTCGCGTAGGCGGCCCCCTCGTCCCGGAGCGGGTCGAAGCCCGCGGTCACGACGAGCGCGGGGGGCACCCCCGCGAGGGAGTCCGCACGGAGGGGCGAGACGAACGGGTTGTGCCGGTCGACCGGCGAGCGGAGGTAGGTGTCGTACGCCCAGACCACGTCGCGCCGGGTGAGCAACGGCCCGTCGGCCCGTTCGTCGAGCGAGGGTGCGTCGAGCCTGCTGTCGAGCATCGGATACAACAGGAGCTGTCCCTCGAGGGAGGGACCACCGAACGCCCGGGTGTAGAGACAGGTCGCCGCGGCGAGGTTGCCGCCCGCACTCGTGCCGCCGACTGCCAGCCGGGTCGGGTCGGCACCGACCCCCGCGCCGTGTTCGCCGACCCACTCCACGGCGGCCACGCAGTCTTCGAGCCCCGCCGGAAACGGGTGTTCGGGCGCGAGGCGGTAGTCGACGCTCACGACGACGCGGTTCGCGCGCCGAGCGAGTCGACGACAGACCTCGTCGATGGAGTCGAGCGTCCCCAGCGCCCAGAGCCCGCCGTGGAAGAAACAGAGCGCCGGAAGCTCCCGGTCGGGGGCGGGGTGGTAGACCCGAAGCGGCATCTCGCCGGCGGGGCCGTCGATGGCGACCTCCGAGACTCGCGCCACCGTCGGCGGGTCGGTCGGCCCGAACAGCTCGTCTTCGATGCGGCGGGCGCTCTCGACCGAGAGGGCGGACCACTCGGGGAGCCCCAGCCGTGCGGCCTCGTCGACGACCGGTCGTACCTGTGGGTCGAGTTCGTCGGCCGCGTGGGCCTCACCCGTGGCGGTGTCGTCTGTCATACGTGGTGGGCGCGGCGGACGAACAAAACAGCCACGGCGTCGTCGCCACCTCGAGCGTCCCGTCGTCGCACGGTGGGTCGCGGCTGTCCGGCACGACACCGTGTGGCGAGGGGAGTGCCGGCTGTTCGCCTTCCGAACGGGCCTCACCGACGGTGACGTCCCGTCCAACACCAAGCTACTTGCGCGACCCGCTCGTGCCACGACCATGACCGCTGACGAGTCCGCGCTCGGCCGTGCCCGCGAGCGCGACGACGAGGACCCGCTCTCGCACCTGCGGGACCGCTTCTTCCTCCCGGACGACCTGTACATGGACGGTAACTCGCTCGGCCCGCTCTCGGCGGACGCCGAGGCGGCACTCGACAGGGCCGTCGAGGAGTGGCGCGACCTCGCCATCCGCGGGTGGACCGACGCCGACCCGGACTGGTTCACCTACGGCGAGCGACTCGGCCGACGGCTCGCGTCACTCGTCGGCGCTCGCGAGGACGAGGTCGTCGTCGCCAACTCCACCACGGTGAACATCCACACGCTCGTCGGGACCTTCTACGACCCCGAACGGGGGCCGAAAATCGTCGTCGACGACCTCGACTTCCCGACGGACCACTACGCGATCCGCGCGCAGCTCCGAAGTCGGGGCGTCGACCCCGACGACGCCCTCCGTATCGTCGAGAGCCGTGACGGACGCACCATCGCCCGCGAGGACGTCCTCGACGCGGTCGACGACGACGTCGGGATGGTCTTTCTGCCCTCCGTCCTCTACCGTTCGGGGCAGCTGTTCGACATCGAGGCGATCACCGAAGCCGCACACGACGCCGGGGCGCTCGCCGGCTTCGACCTCGCCCACTCCGTCGGGGTGGTGCCACATCAGCTCGCCGACGCCGGCGTCGACTTCGCCGTCTGGTGTCACTACAAGTATCTCAACGCCGGGCCGGGCGCTATCGCCGGGCTGTACGTCAACGAGCGGCACTTCGGTGCGACACCCGCGCTCGCGGGGTGGTGGGGCAACGACAAGGAGACGATGTTCGAGATGCGGCTCACGTACGAACCGGCTGCGACCGCCGGCGCGTTCCAGATCGGGACGGTCCCGATTCTCTCCGCGGCCCCGCTCGACGGTGCGCTCGACGTCCTCGACGATGCGGGCGGAGTCGCAGTCGCCCGCGAGAAATCACTGGCGCTCACCGACTACCTCATCGACCTCGTCGACGAGCGACTCCCCGAGTGCGAGGTTGGCACCCCGCGCGCCCGGGAGGAGCGGGGCGGTCACGTCGCCGTCGAGCACCCCGAAGCGGCACGCATCTCCGAAGTGCTCCGCGAGCGCGGCGTCGTCGTCGACTACCGACCGCCGAACGTCGTTCGGGTCTGCCCGGCCCCGCTGTACACCCGCTTCGAAGACGTCTGGCACGTCGTCGACCGACTCCGCGACATCATCGACGAGCGTGCGTACGAACGGGTCGGTGACCAGCGTGGCGGCGTGACGTGACGTCGGCGACCGTCGCGTCCGGCGTTCACCAGTCGATGACTCGCTTCTCGCGCCAGAACTTCCCCGACGGGGCACCCGGGCGGAACCGACAGAGCCACACCGGCGTCTCGGCCCCCTCCTCGACGGATCTGGGGGCGTCCTCGCCACCCAACTCCGTCCGGACCCAGCCGGGACAGACCGAGTTGGCGATGAGGCCGTCGTCGCCGTACTCGCCTTCGAGGTAGGCGGTGAGCCCGTTCAGACCGGTCTTCGAGATTCGGTACGCCGAGGTGCCGCCGCTCTGTCCGTCCCCGATGGCTCCCATCCCCGACGAGACGTTGACGACGCGGCCGCCGTCGTGCTGGAGGAGGAGGGGCACAGCGTGCTTACAGAGGAGCATCGGGCCGCGGAGGTTGACCGCGAGTGTCCTGTCGAGTTCCGACGTGGGGGCGGCGACGATGTCCCCGTCCGGGCCGATGACGCCCGCGTTGTTGACGAGGACGTCGAGCCGACCCACCTCCTCGAAGATGCCGTCGACGGCCGCCTCGACGTCTCCCTCCTGGGTCACGTCGAGCAGCACGCGTTCGGTTCCCTCCGGGACGTCGTTGCTCATGCTCCGCGTCCCCGCGTAGACCGTGGCCCCGAGGTCGCGGAGTCGGCGGGCGACCTCCGCGCCGATGCCTCTGTTCGCGCCCGTCACCAGTGCGACCTGCCCGCCGAGCGAGTCGTACAGTTCGGGTTCGTGCTCGTCGTCTCCGGCACCTGTCGTCATACTCGCGAGGTGGCAGTCGGCGGCAAAAGGCGTTTCACTCTCCGCTCGGCTTCGCCCTGACTACCCCGTCTCGACGCGCAACTCGTCGAACCGGTCACCGGTCCACCGCCACGCCCGAATCCGCGACTCGGGGAGCGAGACGATGCAGTAGACGGCGTCGGGCCAGGTCGCCTCTGCCTCGTCAGTCGCGCTGGGCCGTGGCGGTCCCTGCGGGTGTGAGTGGTAGAAGCCGAGGTGTTCGGCCCCCGCTTCGACGCGTTCGATGGCCTCGACGGTCTCTGCGGGGTCGAGTTCGTATCTGGTCCGCGGAGTCGATGCGATATTCGAAACGGGCTCGGCGTGTGTCACCGTGCCCTCACTCCCGCCGAGGACGCCACACACCTCCGCGGGCGCACCGGCTCGTGCGTGGTCGAGCAGGCGCTCGGCGAGCGCCGTCTCGAAGACAAGGTCAGGCGAAGTCACGCCGCATCGCGATCTCGAACCACGGGCACAGCCGGAGTTGGCGGTACCACGAGGGGTGGTCGTGCAGGTGGTCGTAGTCGACCCAGAGCATGCCCGCGATCTCCTCCTCGTCGGGGTCGAGTGTGGCGTCGTCGAGCGTCACCTTCAGGACGGCGCACACCTCCCACTCGAGACCGGCGTTCTCGTAGTAGCGCTTGTACTCGAACTTGTCCGTGACGCGCAGGTCGCTGTACTGGTCGGGGGTGATGCCGAGTTCCTCCTCGAGACGCTGTCTCGTCGCGTCCTTCTGACTCTGTCCCTCGACGGGGTGAGAGGCGACCGTCCCGTCCCAGTGGGTGTCCCAGAGGCGCTTGTTGGGGGCGCGCTGCGCCAGGAGGATGCGTCCGTCCCCGTCGAAGACGAGGCACGTGAACGCGCGGTGGCGGATGCCGTCGCCCGTGTGGGCCTCGAGTCGGTTGACGAGACCCTGCTCCTCGTCGTTCTCGTCGACGGCGATGACGTCCTGTCGTGCGTTCTTGTGGGGAACTTCGCCCTGCGCACCGGCGGCGGATTCGGCGGAATCGGTCTCGGGGTCCGACTCCGTGGAGGCGGACCGACCCTCGTCCGTACTCATACACGTGTTGTGCGGCGAGGGGGGTCAAGGCCTCTTCGGTGCGTGACGGCTCTGTGGGTCTGTCGAGACCGCCTCGACGCGAGCGTCCCTCCCATCACTCTCGTAGGATATCAAATCCGATATCTGGGGGCGAACGTTTATTACTGTAAAACCGACCTCTCCACTATGGTACTCCGACACCGCGCTGTTTACCGACTCACCGGCCTCTTGGTCCGCTGGGGACTGGTCAAGCACCCGTACGGCCAGGAGTACGCCAGGGATCGCTACACGCTGACGGGGCGGCGGCGTCCCGACACGACGACCCCGTCGAAGGATTACGACGCCCGCGCGCGAACGCGGGCGGGAATCGCCATCGTCGGACTGGTGCTCGCGAGTCTCCTCGCGACCGGCCTCCTGTTCTCGCTGTAAGTGTAAGGCCGACGTCGGTTCTCAGCCGAGACGCTCGTCGAGGATCAGTCGCGTCTTCGTACTCTTCACCTCGTCCAGTTCGCGCGCACGCGTGATGAGGTCGTTCACGGCGGCCGTGTCCGCCGTGTCGACGATGAGGACGATGTCCTGCTCGCCCGAGACCTGCCAGACGAAGTCGACGTCGTCCCACTCGGCCATCTGCTTCGAGACCTCACTCGTGTTCACGTCCACGGCCACCGAGACCTCCACCATCGCTTTGATGTTCCCCGTCCGGGTGGCGACGGTGAACCGCTCGATGACGCCGTCTTGCGTCATCCGATCGACTCGGTTCCTGACGGTCCCTTCCGACGTCCCGACGCGGTCGGCGATCTCGGTGTAGGGGGTCCGCGCGTCCCGTCGCAGTATCGACAGGATCTGGTGGTCGAGGTCGTCCATACGGGAGGAGAGTGCGTGTCACCCCTTACCGATTACGAATTTCGTAACTCGGCTTCGAAAGCAAGGCTTATTACCCTGTTGTACATGTGATTCTCGTAATGTCGGACGCCTACCTGGCACTGGAGGATGGCCGCGTCTTCGAGGCGCGTGGCCGTGTTCCGGGGCGCACACGTGGCGAACTAGTGTTCACAACCGCATACACCGGCTACGAAGAGAGCCTGACCGACCCCTCCTACGAGGAGCAGGTCCTCACGTTCTCGTACCCGCTCATCGGAAACTACGGCGTCCGAGACGAGCGGTTCGAGTCCTCGCGGGTCCACCCCCGCGCCGCCATCGCACGCGAGTTCACCGACGACGTCGTCGAGTGGCTCGCCGCAGAGGACGTCCCCGCCATCGACCATCTCGACACGCGTGACATCGTCACGAGCGTCCGCGACCAGGGCGCGATGAAGTGTGGAATCGCCGTCGGCGACGACGTCACGCCCGAAGACGCCAAGGCCGAGCTGAAACAGTGCAAGGGCATGTCCGAACACGTCGACATCGGCAAGCAGGTCAGCACGCCCGAGCCGAAGTTCTTCGCGGGTGACGACGGCGGCTCCGACGTGACGGTCGCGCTCGTCGACTGCGGCGCGAAGGGCTCTATCGCCTCGTCGCTCACCGCTCGTGGGGCGGACGTCCACCTCCTCCCGTACGACGCGACTGTGGAGGACGTCGAGGAGACCGGTGCGGACGTCCTGTTCATCTCGAACGGCCCGGGCGACCCCGAGAACTTCGAGGCAGCGCAGGCGCTCGTCGAGGCCTTCGCGGGCGAACTCCCCATCGCCGGTATCTGTCTCGGTCAGCAGGTCGTCGCCAACGCCTTCGGCGGCGCGACCGAGAAGATGACGTTCGGCCACCGCGGCGTCAACCAACCGGTCCTCGACCTCGACACGCAGCAGGTCGTCATGACCACACAGAACCACGGCTACACCGTCGCGGACCCCGGTGACCTCGAGGTGACGCAGGTGAACGTCAACGACGACACCGCCGAGGGACTCGAACACGAGGCGATGAACGTCATCACTCGGCAGTACCACCCCGAGGCTAACCCCGGTCCACACGACTCGCTCGGCTTCTTCGACGACGTGCTCGCGCTGGCCGCCGAGACAAAGAAGCCCGCGCTGGCCGACTGAGCGCCCGCGACTGCGACGGCTTCTCTCTCCTACTCACTCGCCAGCAGCCGCGCTCGCCGCCGCTGCACGTCGAACCGGCCGCAGAAACTGTCAATTAACCCGGAACAGGACCTGCATAGATATCGGGTGGCCCGTCCTCCTCACCCTCGCATGTCACCACCGTTCCTCGTCGCCGTCGTCGTCTTCCTCCTCGTCACGTCGGCGTCCGTCCTCGTCGTCGACTCGTCGCTCGCCGTTCCGGGTCAGTCCCCCGCGCCGGGGCAGGCGGCAGCCGGCGACACCGCGGTCGGGGCCGGGACGGCCAGTCGCGACGCGGCTCTCGGCGTCCCCAGTCGGTCCGCGCCGACCCCGGTCGATAGCTGCCGCGTCATCGACCAGCCGGGCGAGTACGTCCTGACACGGGACGTCGTCTCGGACCCGTCGGGGACGCCGGCCGACTTCGCCTGTCTCCGCGTCGTCGTCGACGACCCCGACGCGACGGTCCGCATCGACGGCGACGGCCACGCGCTTCGCTCGTCGGACCGGTCGGACACCGCCGTCTCGGTCGGTGAGGACGGAACGACGGTCGTGACCGACCTCACGGTCAGCGGCTGGGCCCAGGCGTTCGAGGCGGACGAGAAGCAGGGGGCGCGTCTCGGCGGTGTCGACGCCCTGGAACTGTCGAACGTGGTCGCCACGGACAACGGCGTCGTGGTCGTCGCGGACGGCGCTCGGCGGGTCGTCGTCACCGACAGTGCGTTCTCGAACAACGGTGCCGGAGTCCTCACCGAGGAGACCGTCGTCGAGTTCGTCGGCCTCTCGGTCACCGACAGCGACCGGAGCGGGCTCGAGATGGCGCAGACGAGCGGGACCGTCGTCGACAGCGAGTTCTCTCGGAACGGCGCGAACGGGGTGGGATTCGTCATCTCCGGGAGCTTCGAGTTCAGGAACGTCGTCGCCGCGGACAACGGACGGCACGGGATGAGCGCCGGCGTCTCCGACACCGTCACGGTCGTCGACAGCGACTTCTCGGGGAACGCGAGGAGCGGCATCGCCGTGAGCGACATGCTCTGGTCGCGGTTCGCATCGAACCACGTCGCGGACAACGAGGTCGGTATCTGGCTCCGCACCGGGTCGACCGACGTCACCCTCGTGGGGAACCGCGTCGTCGACAACGCCGACGCCGGTCTCGTCGTCGGCGAGCGATTCGGCCAGACCGTCGTGTTCGACAACCACCTCTCGAACCGCCAGAACGTCCTCTTCGACCCGTCCTACGACCCCGTCGTCGACCCGGGTGACCCCCTCGACCCGGCGCTCGAGATCGCCTGGAACGTCGACCCGCGGCCCGAACTGAACGTCGTCGAGGGGGCCTTCGTGGGCGGCAACTACTACGCCTCGCCCGACGGTGACGGCTTCAGTGAGACCTGCGCCGACGTCGACGTCGACACGCTCTGTGACGCCCCGCTCGAACTCTTCGAGGGGAACGTCGACCAGCACCCGCTGGCCACCCCGCACGTTCCCGCCGACGAACCGCCGACGGCCGTCGCTCCGGCGGACCTTCGCGACGCGACGTTCGCGGTCGACTGCGGCGTGCTGACCGGCGGGCGCTCCGTCGAGTTCGGGTACGGCGTCCTCGGGGACGCGGGCATCCCGTCGGACGCCGCGAGTCGGGAGTGGACGAACGAAGACGTCCTCGACACCGTCCTCGACTCGCCGCTCGGTCCGGCGGTGAGGCTCCTCGGCGTCGACGCCGCCGACCTGTTCTGGACGGCGGACCCCGACGACCAGGTGGTTCGGGTCTTCGCCGACACGCCCGTGGGGCTTCGCTCGTGCACCTGTACGGTCGTCGACTAGGTTAGAGCCGTGCCGCGAGCACGAACGCCGGTTCGTCCGCGATTTCCACGCGCGCCGCCGCCACGTCCGAGACCCACGTGACGTCCTCGGGCAGCATCACCCGGGTTCGGTCCACGCCGAGCGCCGCGGCGTCGCGTGCGGCCCCCGCGAGGACAGCCGCCGCCGCCTCGGTGTCACCGTCGGGCCAGGCGGCGATGGCGTACTCGGCGTACTCGACGGGCTCGCCGTCCTCTTCGCGCTCGAACGTCCGAATCCGCTCCGTGAACCCTCGCGTTCCCGCCCCGACGGTCACCAGTCGGCCCTCGTCGGCCGCGCGGTGCAGTCGGTCACGGGTGAGTGTCGCCAGCGCCCACGACTCGTCGCGGTCCATCACCAGCCCGCGCAACCGGTCGCGGGCGACGCTGTCGGACCAGAACGCCCACGCCCCGTCCGGGTGCGGGCTCGAATCGACCGCGGCCGAGTCACCCGAGCCGTCAGCGTCGGGTGTCGGATGCGCCCACCGAATCTCGGTGCAGGGGTCGAACCCCAGCCGACGCGAGGAGCCCAGCCCCGCCCCGTTCCACGAGAACGTCATGTTTCGACAGACGACACAGCCCCGCTCGCGTGCCCACTCGAAGATGGCGTCGCAGAGTGCCTCCGAGAATCCCCGTCCTCGGTGGTCGGGGGCGACCCGCATCCCCGAGGCCCACGCCTCCCACGAGGTGAGCCGGTGCCCCTGTGCAATCGCCGCGACGTCGCCCGGTTCGGCCGGTGGCGACGGGTCGTCGCGCACGTCGACGACGAACGTCCGCTGGTCGTCGCCGTCGCTCGCGACCCACTCCGCGAAGACGTCGGGGATGTAGTCGGACACGGCTCGCTCGGCCCACGTCTCGCGCGTGAACGACGCGACGGCCTCGTCGTCGCTCGCCCGTGCCTGTCTGAGGGTCGGTGGTGACGACATCAGCGGAGGGACTGTCGGGTCCGAGGGTCGGTGCGCGGGGCTGGTCGAGCGGGGCGGAGACGAGCGTCGCGGGCACAGTGCAGCATCGTGTGTGCGTTCACGCCGAACCGTATATCGGTTGTCGTCGCGTGACCCCGGTGACAGTTGGGTCCGATTCTCGCCCCGAGCGGGAGAAGTGAGTTCTCATACACGTCGGTCACTCGGCCTCGTGTAGCAGGCGGCGACAACTCGACAGCGAGTACGTCACGCCGAAGCGGTCGCGGACGTACTGGCGGACGAGTACCGGCGTCCACGCCTCCTCGTCGAAGCCCGCACGCGTGGGGGGCTCACGGAGGGTCTCGTACAGGGCACGACGCTGTACGTCGTCGAGCTTCCGCGGCCGACCCGGCCGGTCGTCGTCGCGGACGGCCGCCTCGATGGGCTGGTCGTCGAACCGGGTGAGCCAGTTGTAGATGGTCCGCCGTTGGACGCCGTACCACTCGGCGAGTTCGGTCTGCGTCACCCCGTGTTTGTACGCGATGGCGGTGATGAGCCGCTGGGTCGGCTTCCTCCCCTCGACGCGCTCGAGCGCCCGCTGGAGGTCCGAGAGCGAGACGTCTTCGAGGTGTCCCATGTGACCTCTGAGAGAGACGAGCAAAAAGTTCTGACGCCTTCGTCCTCGTCGCTACTCCCAGGGGACCGACCGTTCCTGGAGTTCGCCGACGAGGTCCTCGCCCATCGCCGTTCGGGGGTTCTCGTGGTTCGCCAGCGCCCACATCAGCTTCACCTTCGCGGTACCGGGGAGGGTGTCGCCGGCCTCGACGACGCCGGCGTCGAGGAGGTCGCGCCCGGTATCGTAGACGCGGTCACAGACCCGGCCTTCGAGACACTGGCTCGTCATCGTCACGACGGTGCCGTCGTCGACCAGGTCGCCGAGCGCGGGGATGAGGTCCGTGTGGACGTGTCCGAGCCCCGTCCCCTCGACGACGAGCCCGTCGAGGGCCGACTCGCGGAGGAACCCCGCGTATCGGTCGAGGTCCATCCCCGGCGTGAACTTCAGCAACTCGACGTTCTCGTTCAGCGCCTCGGCGAGCGCGAGGTCCCGGTCGCCGCGGGCGGTGTACGAGCGCCGCCACTCGATCGCCTCGGTCTCGTAGTCGATCTCGCCGAGCGGCTTCGCCCCGACCGTCTCGAAGGCGTCACGCCGCGAGGTGTGGTTCTTGCGGACCCTCGTCCCCAGATGGAGCGCACACGTCGTGTCCGACTGGGAGGCGTGCATGCAGACGAGTACCTCCGCGCAGTCGCTCTTGGCCGCCTCGACCGCACAGACCGCGTTCATCACGTTGTCGGAGGAGGGTCGGTCGGCCGACCGCTGGCTCCCCGTGAAGACGATGGGGACCGGGGTGTCGAGCATCAGCGCCACCGCCGCCGCGGAGAACTGCATCGTGTCGGTGCCGTGCATCACGACGACGCCGTCGGCACCGGCTTCGACCTCGTCGTGGATGGCGCGCGCGAGCTGCTGCCAGATGCTCGGCTCCATGTTCTCCGAGAGGATGTTCGCCACGACACGCCCGCGGTAGTTCGCCCGCCCCGCGAGGTCCGGCACCGCTCGAAGCACGTCCTCGGCGTCGAACTGCGCCGTCACCGCGCCCGTCCGGTAGTCGACGGTCGACGCGATGGTGCCCCCCGTCGAGATGAGCGAGATGGTGGGGAGGTCCTCGTCGAACCCGATTTCGGATACCGAGTCGCCGTCCTGTGCACTCTCGATGTCGTAGACGCCGCGTTCGAGTATCTCGACGTCGCTCTCCTCGCGACTGATGCCGACGTTGTACCCGCCGTCGAGCTTGACGACGAGGTGCTCCGCGGTCGAGGAGGGCAGGAGGACGCCCTCGTTCGTGGTGCCCGCGCGCGTGACGCGGACGCGGTCTCCGGGGTTCATACGCCGGGGTTTCGCGGCGGCGGACTTGAATCCCAGCGTTTGCGCTCACGGGTCGTCAGTGTGGGGGCGAGAGACCGTCGTGAGGGCCAGCGACGACACGACGACACGACGACGCGAACACGAACGAGCGACGGTGCGGGACGAGCGCGTCGACGCCACGTGTCACCACCTCGCGGATGGCGCGCGGGCGCGAGTGAGCGACTCGCGCGAGCACCCGGCTGGGGAGGTTCGAGGCCGTGGGTCACTGCGTCCGTGTCCCGTCCACGGCGTCTCCCCCGTCCCGACCGCACCACCTCGCGACCGACACAAGAGCCATACCCCCCGCGCACCCACCCACACGTATGCAACGGTCAGACGAGGCCGAACAGTCGGTCGACGACCTGCTCGCCGACGTCGACCGGTTGACCGGTGACGACACCGACGAGTCCACGGACCGCCGTCAGTCGGCTCCCACCGCCTCGCGCGACGCGTCGAACTCCTCGGGCCGCGGCCGCCTCGGCGGGCTCTTCTCGGTCCGGACGTTCCTCGTCGCGCTCGTCCTCTCGCTCGTCGCGGTCGTCGCCGGCGGCGCGATTCCGCTCGTCGGGTTCGTCGGCCGTCTCGTCGGGCTGTTCGCCGTCGGGGTGCTCGCGAGCGACCGCCACTACGTCGAAGTCGGCCTCGCGGGCGCGCTCGCCTCCGGAGCGGGCTTCGTCGTGAGCACCCTCACCGCGGCGTTCTTCCCCTTCGCCGTCCGGTTGCTTTCTGAGTACGGCATCGCCATCGCGGGTGTCGGTGCCGGTGTCGGCGCGCTCGCGGCGCTCGCCGGACACTACTTCGGTCGTGACCTCCGCGACGGGTTCACCCGCGACCTCTGAGCTCACTCGGTGATGAACCACTCGCCGCTTCGCTCTTCGACCAGGCCTCGCTCCGCGAGGGCTCCGAGCGCGCGTTCGACGGCTGCGGGCGGGGCGTCGACTTCGCTCGCGACGCTGTCTGCCGTCCTGTCGCCCGTGGCGACGGCCGCGAGCACCTCCGCGTAGAAGCGCGAGTCCGAGTCCGCGCCGATGCGGTCGTTGAGCCGGTCGAGGACGTCCGTCAGCCGGCCGTGGACGTATCGCTGCGCGAGCGAGAGTTCGTTCTCGAGGTCTTCGAGCGTCGCCAGTTCGCCGGCGAGGGTGCTGAGCGAGCCGTCCGACTCCGTCGGCACGTCGATGGAGACGTGTGGGCACCGCCCCGACATGTCGAGGCTCGGACTCGCCGGATAGGCGCTCTTGGCGCCGAAGCCGTAGCGAGAGACGTTCACCTCGAGGCGGATATCTCGGGAGATGTGGAAGTACTTCCGCCGCTGGTCGTCCGTCCGCGATTCGACGAGGCCGGCCTCTTCGAGCTTGCGGAGGTGGTCGATGACCGCCTTCGGCGAGACGCCGAGATACTCGCTGATCTCGGTGACGTAACACGGCTTGTGGGCCAGCAGCTGGAGGATACGCCGTCGGTTCTCGTTGCCCAAGAGGTCTAGAAGAACCGCGGAGTCCATTGGCGCGTGCTAGGCGACTGAAGCTGAAAAGGTTGACTCAATCGGCGTCACTGTGCGACGGCCGACAACGGGCGGGTCGGTGGGGCTCAGACCGGGTCGAGTCTGTCGAAGACCCGCGACGCGAGCGCGACGGCGAGGACCGACAGCGCGACCGTGAGCGCGGGGAGGACGAGGCCCGGTTCGTACCGAAGCGGCGGGTAGTAGCCGAAGCCGTAGTCGAAGACGTCGTTCGCGAGGAGCGCGACGAGCGCGAACGCGAGCGCCCCGCGGGTCGTCTTCCCGTAGTGGGGGATGAGGAACGCCTCGATGACGAACCCCAGATGAGTGAACATGATGCCCCAGTAGTTCCACAGCGCCGACACGGAGAAGCCGACGTACAGTTCGGGCCGGAGGTTCAACGCGACGGCGGTCCACAGGCCGTACTTGACGAGCCAGACGAACGCGAGGGTGTGGAGGTACGCGAGCGGGCGGTTGACCGGGGCCTCCCGGACCGGCCGGCCCAGGTTCGAAAGCAGCGTGACGAACGAGAGCGTCGCCAGCGCGAGCGCCGTCGGCGAGTCACCGAAGAGCGGGTAGAGGAAGGTCGGCAGGTCGACGAGGGAGGGCTCGGAGTGGACGTAGAAGCTCACGCCCACGAGGAAGGCGCTGGCGTTGAGCGCGAGGAAGGTGACGAGACTGGGACCGTTTCCCAGGTACTCCTGGACGTAGCGTTCGGGGACGAGGTCGGAGAGGCCGTCCATCGGGTCGACCCTCGGACCGGGCGGAAAAAACCGTGCCGCTCTCCGTCCCGCGTTATGTCAGCGTGTCCAGCGCGCGCTCGGCCCGTCTGTCGGCCGTCCCCGCGCGCCGGGCAGCGATGCGCGCGGCCGGCTGTGGGGCACCACCGCCCTCGGCGAGCGACGACAGCCGTGCGAGCACGCTCCTGAGGGCACGGAGTTCCTCGGCGGTCCTCGTCTCGTCGCCCGCGAGCGCCGCCTCGTTCGCCGCCTCGGCGCGCGAGACGGCCTTCGTGAGCAACTGGCGGAGGTTCTCGCGGGTCGTCACCGGCTGATAGACGCGGTCGGGCGTCGCTTCCGGTGCCGGGGTCGGTGTGGCCGTCGATGTCTCGGTTGGTTCGGACGCGGGCGTCGGTGTTGGAGTAGCCGTCGGCGTCTCCGTCGACTGCTCCTCGTCGCCTTCGCCGTCGTCTCTCTCCTCGTCGGAGACGACGTCGAGTTCGATGGTCGCCGACGTCGGGTCCGGCGTCGCCGTGGCCCCACCACTCGCCGCCGAGTCGTCGGTTCCCCGCTCGTCGTCGCTTCCACTCGCACTGCCGTCGGCACCACGTTCGAGCAGTCGTTCGACGGTCTCGCGGGTCTCCGTCAGGAAGTCCACGAGGAACCGGGTGATGCCGGAGACGCCCGTCCGCGCCTTCGCGACCGCCGCGGCGTTCTGGTTCGGCCCGGGGTTGACGCGCTCGACGCTCGTCTCCCCCCGCTCGTCGGTCACTTCCACGGTGTACCCACCCGCGCGGTGGACGTAGACGGCCCCGCGCCCGTCGGCCTCGACCGGCGGCGCGTCGAACACGCGGCCGGCGACGTCGTCGTCGACGCGAACACGACGGGCACCGCCGCGGTCGGTCGCGTCGACCTTGAGTTTCACCGCGTCCGCGGCCGGAACCAGCCCGATTCGCCCGTCGGCACCGACCCGGACGGTGCCGTCGCTCGTCGTCTCGGTGGGTGCATCCGTCGCAGTCTCGGTCGGCGTGACCGTCCTCGTTTCTGTCGTCGTCCCCTCACCCGTAGCCGCCTCGCCGCCGACCGCCACCCGCTGGGCGTACGGCGCGTACCCCGGTCCGTTGACCGTGAGCGTGTGGTCGCCCGGTTCGACGTCGACGAAGGCGGCGACGCCGCCGAACGTCGGGACGGCGGTCGGGTCCGACGCCAGTCGCGCCACGGCCTCGACCGGCGGCGCGGTGAGTGTCACGCCGACGTCGACGTCGTCGCTCGGCCGGAGTTCGGCGAGGCGACCGACGATGGTCTCCCCTCGATCGCCGCCGTCGACACCGTATCGCTCCTGGATGGCCTCGCGGTGGGCCGCGTCGGTCACGTCCGCGAGCGGGTCACGATACCGCGGCTGCGTCCACGGCGTCGATGTCGACGTGATGTGCGACGCGAGGGCGTCCTCGACGAACCCCGGGACGGCGAACTCGAAGCTCAACTGCGGCCCGGTGAATGCGGCGATGTCCTCGACCTCGGCGGTCGGGACGAGCGCGTAGTGTTCGTCGGCCGGTGTCTCCCGTCGCGACTCCGGTTCGAACGTCGCCCCGAGTTCTCGCGGAGGGAGGCCCGTCGGCGGCGTCGCGAGGTCGGCGAACGAACCGACCGTGACGTCTTCGGGGACGAGGTCCTCGGCAGAGACGTTCGGCAGGTCGGGGTGGTCGGTGAGCGGCGCGCCGTCGAGTTCGGGGACGACGTACGGGAGGCGGAACCCCTCGTCGCGCGGGAGTCCGTACGCGAGCGGGAGGCCCTCCTCGCCCGAGGCGATGGCGACGACGCCGTTGGTCACGTCGGCGACGAGGCCGTCGACCGGGAGGCGCTGGAACGTGTCGCGGCGCGCGTTCATCCCCAGCGCCGAGGAGTGCGAGCCGACCTCGCTGATGATGGCTGGAACCGCCTCGGGGTCGAGGAACTCGTTGTTCGGGACCTGCCGAGAGTGTGCGCTCGCCGCGTAGAGGACGGGGTCGCCGGACGTGCGGTCGACGAACGTCTGGAGGAGTTCCCAGTCGTGCCAGTGGAAGTTGACGGAGAACTGGTCGAACGCCGAGTAGATCCAGTACTGCACGACGGCGAGGCGGTCGGTGTACTCCAGCACGTGATAGAACACCGTCGGGTCGGGCGCCGGCGTGTCCTCGCTTTTCGCGGCCGTGTAACCGTCGAGCGCGTCGAAGCCGTCGACGACCGTCTGGCCGTCCCGCTCGGAGGCGTAGGGGCGCGGGTCCGTCGGGAACCACCGTTCGCGTCGCCCGAAGTACAGCGTCGGGGCGAACCTTTCGGCCAGTCGGCGAGCCTCGTCGGCGTCGGCGATGGGGGTCGCTCGCGGGGTCGTCGTCGCGGTCGAATCCGTCGCCGGGTCGTCGTCCGTGGCCCGGCCGTCACCACCGAGCGTAATCGCGCCGGCGACGCCCGCACCGGCGACAGCGGTACCGGCGAGGAGCGCGCGGCGGCTCACGGGAAGGCCCGCCGTGGTGTCGACGTCGTCACCGCCCGGGTCGTCGTCGGCTGCGGAGTCGTCGGGGTTGGAGGACATCGGTTGCCCCGGACTTGGCGGCCGGCCTCAAGTCTCTGTTGGCTTTCGCCGAGCGGCCGTTCTGGCGCTCGGCTCGGACAAACGACACGTAATTACGCCTCGGTCGTGAGCACTCGGACATGCAGGCAGCGCTCGTTATCCTCGACGGCTGGGGGCTCGGCGACCACGACAGACGCGACGCGGTGAAGGCGGCGTCGACACCCAACTTCGACCGCTTCGCCGACGCCGGCGCGTACACGACGCTCGACGTCTCCGGACGGCGGGTCGGCCTCCCCGAGGGACAGATGGGCAACAGCGAGGTCGGTCACCTCAACATCGGGGCCGGTCGCGTGGTGAAGCAGGCGTACACCCGCATCGAGGACGCCATCGCCGCGGGGTCGTTCGCGGAGAACGACGCGCTCACGTCGGCGTTCGACCACGCCGCGGAGACGGGCGGCAGCGTCCACTTCATGGGGCTCGTCTCCGACGGGGGCGTCCACTCAGAGCAGGGACACCTCCACGCGCTCATCGACATCGCTGCCGAGAGAGGAATCGAAGCCGTCACCCACGCGTTCATGGACGGCCGTGACACCGACCCCCACGGCGGACGGAGCTACCTCGCCGACCTCGAAGCGCACGTCGCAGACCGCGGGACGGGCGACGTCGCCACCGTCTCGGGGCGGTACTACGCGATGGACCGCGACCAGAACTGGGAGCGGACGAAGCGCGCGTACGACGCCATCGTCGAGCGCGAGGCCGACCACACGGCGACGACGGCGGTCGAGGCCGTCGAGGCGTCGTACGACCGCGGCGACACCGACGAGTTCGTCGAACCGACGCTCGTCGAGGGTGGCCCCGCACTCGAAGACGGCGACGCGGTGGTCTTCTTCAACTTCCGTCCGGACCGCGCACGCCAGTTGGTGCGGATGCTCGCCGACGTCGACCCCGTCTGGGAGTTCGACACGCATCCTCCTCAAATCGAACTCGTCACGATGACCGAGTACGACCAGACGTTCGACTTCCCCGTGGCGTTCCCGCCGAACGAACCCGCGGACACCCTGGGTGAGGTGCTCTCGGAGGCGGGCAAGACGCAACTCCGCCTCGCCGAGTCCGAGAAGTACGCCCACGTCACCTACTTCCTCAACGGCGGCCGCGAGGTGGAGTTCGAAGGCGAGGTCCGACGGATCATCCAGTCGCCGGACGTCCCGACCTACGACCAGCGACCGGAGATGAGCGCCGAGGAGGTGACCGACACGGCCATCGACCTCATCGAATCCGACGACCCCGACGTACTCGTGTTGAACTACGCGAACCCAGACATGGTGGGCCACACGGGCGACTTCGAAGCCGCCGTCGCGGCCGTCGAAGCCGTCGACGAACAGCTCGGACGGCTCGTCGCGGCCGTCGAGCGCGCGGGCGGGCACGTCCTCGTCACGGCCGACCACGGCAACGCCGACGACATGGGCACGCCCGACGCGCCCCACACGGCGCACACGACCAACCCGGTTCCGCTCGTCTACCTCGCCCCGGACGGCACCGCTGGCGGGCGCTCGCTGCACGAAGACGGGTCGCTCTGTGACCTCGCGCCCACCCTCCTCGAACTCGTCGGCGTCGACCAGCCGGCGGCGATGACGGGCGAGTCGCTGTTAGAGTAACCGTCGACGTCGTCGGCCACCGGGCAGAACGGTTCGGCGGTTCGAGCGGGTACCGGTGGTATGGTCGGGAGGGGTGGATGGTCACGACTCGAACGTGCTGGTGTCGTGCACGCCTCGCTGCTCTTGCTCGTGGGCGTCGCGGACCTGACTGGCGACGTCGTCGCGCTCTCGCTCCTCGCGGTGGTTCTCTGGTCCCTCCGGCGGTGACGTCCTCGGCGGCCCGTCTGCCGGACCACCTCTCGGGGCCGTGCGGCGTCACTCGGCGTCGAGGCCCACCGGCGCGGGGTCGCGCCCGGCGACCACGCGATACACCGGCCCGGCGAGGAGCAACACCGCCGCGAGGCCACACGCCGCGACGAGTCGCCAGTCCACTGCCCCGAGCGAGGCGTGCGAGAGCGAGTCGAGCGACGACCCCGCGAGGACGCCGACGACGGCCCACGGGAGTTCGCCGATGGCCGTCCCCACCGCGAACGTCGACAGCGAGACGCCGGAGACGCCCGCGGCGACGGAGACGACGTCGGAGGGGGCCGGGAGGAGCCGCGAGGCGACCACGCTCCGGAGGTCGCCGGCCTCGCGGACGACGCGTTCGCCCGCGACGGCGACCCGTGACTCCCGACCGAACCACCGGGCGACGAGGAACGGCGGGACGCTCGTGAGGGTGATGAGCGCGAGCGCGTAGGGGATGCCGACGAGGCCGTAGCCGTAGCCGGCCCCGACGGCGAGGAGCGTCGTCGGCCAGGCGACGACGGGTCTGACGAGGGAGAGGACGAAGAGGACGAGTCCGAAGCGGAGCGGGTCGGCCGCGACCCACTCGAGCCACCACAGCGCGCGGTCGGGGGCGACGAGGAGGGCCGCGGCGAGCACGCAGAGGAGCGCGAACCCGAGGAGGAGCCGTGACCGGCGCATACACGTGGTGTCTCGGACGGCAGGGCATACGTCTTGTGCTCGCTCCTCCGAGCGCGGAACGCTTATTCGGCCGACGGAGAAACCTCCGGACGTGACCGAGCGTACAGCGCGCGTGGAACTCGCCCTCGACCTGCTCGCGCACCTCGAGACCGACGAACTGGCGCTTGCGGACGTTGTCGACCGCATCGAGACGGTGACGACGGACCCCTCGCTCACCCGAGAGATCCTCGACACGGCCGAGATACGCGGGGTCATCGAGCGCGACGGTGCGCGGGTGCAGACGAGACGGGGCGGGACGTTCGTCCGCTTCGAGAGTCAGGTCACGGTCCGAGAGGGTGAGTTCGAGTGTCGCCGCTGTGGAGCGGGGCTCTCGACGGGCCACTTCGTCCAGTTCGAGTCCGGCGAACTCGGGCCGTTCGGCTCCTCGTGCGTTCGGAAGGTGCTCGGACGCGAGTGACTCAGAGCCGCTCGCGGAGTTCGGCGATGAGCCGTTCGAGGAGTTCCTCCTGCCGAGCGAGTCGCTCGTTCTGGGCCTCGACGGTCTCTCGCAGCGCCTCCACCTCGGCGACGAGTGCCGCGACGTCGTCGTCGCGTGCGCCCTCGTCGGGCGTGACGGCCGCCGACTCGGAGTGAGCGGTGTCAGTGTCACTGTCACTGTCGGTGTCGGTGTCGGTGTCGACCGGGCCGAGGAGGCCGCCCGCACCGATGGTGTCGATGCCGGTGGCGTCGTCGGAACCGCCCGGGGCCGAATGTGGCTCCGTCGACTCGCCCGCCGACGCCGAGGCCGCGTCCTCCGTCTCGGCCGCCACGGCGGTTCTCTCCGCGTTTCCGGTGGCCTCGGTGCCACGGTCGGCGTCGCTCGCGTCCTCGTCGCTCCGGGCCGCGTCCTTCGAGCGGTCGGTGAGTTCGCTCGGGTTCGCCGAGAGCGGTGTCGGCCCCTCGCCGAACGACATCGTGGCCGAAGGCGACTCCTCCTCCTCGGCGGCGAACCGCTCGCGGAGGGTGTCGAGACTGTCGACGCCGTGGTAGTCGAGCAGGGCGTCGGTGAGTCGCTCACGGACCTCTCGCGCCCGCTCGTTCGGCGCTTTGAGCCGCTGCTGTCGCCCGTCGTGGGTGAGGACGAGCGTCGTCGCGACGTTGCCCGCTTCGACGACGAGGTCGGTGACGTCCGCGAAGTGGAACTCCTCGAAGTCCTCGTCCCACACCGCGCTGCCGACGTGTTTCACGATTCGGTCGCTCGTGACGACCAGCGTGAGTTCGGAGAAGCGGAACGTCTCCGTGACGGTCTCGCCGGGGTCGGTGACGCCGGAGGCGTTGAGCGTGCCCGCCAGCACCGGGTGTAAGGCCCGGTCGAGTAGCTTCGCCGGAACGGTGAACGAGCGCTCGCCGTCGAGTCCGTAGTCGAGCGAGACGGTCGTCTTTCGACGCTTCGTGGAGACGCCGATGCGTTCGGCACCGTGGGGGAACTCCTCGACCGACTCGTCCGAGAGGAGCGAGTCGGCGCGGTAGACGAGCGTCCGCGTCGGCGTGACGAACAGGGCATCGTCGCCGAGCGGGACGCGCGCGGCGACCGACTCGTCGCCGAGCGCCGACTGGACGACGTCCGGGTAGGTCATGGCTCTCACGTCCCGGGCGTCCAGCATAAATCCGCGGATGAACGTCTCAGATGTGATACGTTTGTGAGTGTGTATGGGACAGTAAGCGGACCACTGCGTACCACGGTGGGCGACACGACGGGGTTCCCGAGACGGTCCCACAGTTCCACGAGTCCGCGCCTCCCACGCGTCTGTCGTATCATGACCACGTCTCCGAGCGCGGGACTCACCGCGCCGACGGAGAAGCCGACGACGTTCGGAACCGTCCCGACGCTCTCTCCCGAGAGGACGACGGGGACCACCAGAGCCAGGCCCGGCCGAGAGAGACGCCGACGGAGCCTCAGAGGTCACATCCCCCGCTGGGGGTCGTGCGTCGTTCGGTGCTCACCATCGCTCGGTCGGCGGACGCTTCGGCGACCGGGAAGATACGTCTCTTCGTCGATCCTCGTTCACCGTTCACCCGCGTGCGGCCGCCCGAACGGGCGGCCACGGGCCGTGGTGTCGAACGTCTCACCCGTGACGGATAGGAAGGTTGAAGGGCAGGACCGCATTACGGCAGAGTGAGGCCGGGTGGCTTAGCTGGACATAGCGCCGCACTCATAGGGTTCTGAGATTCGGTGCGGTACCGCCTTGGAAGCCTCCGTCAGCCTACGGGGCCTGCCGAGCCTCGGACCTGGGCCATGCGGAGATCGCGGGTTCGGAGCCCGCCCCGGCCACTTCTCAGACGAGACCGAACGGTCGTGAGTGACGAGTCTACACGGAATTGCCGTGAGCGGGCGACGGACCCGAGACGTCAGTTCCCGCGAAGCGCCTGCACGGGGTCGAGCGTCGCCGCTTTCCACGCCGGATACGCGCCGCTGACCAGGCTCGACCCGACGCCGAAGGCGAAGGCGGCCGTGAGGTAGAACAGGCCGAGCGCGTCGAACGCCAACGGGTCGCCGAGGAACAGGTTGTTGACGCCCATCCCCACGAGGAGGCTCACGACGACTCCGATGGTGCCGCCGATGAGACCGAGCATGCCCGCCTCGGTCAGGAGGATGCGTAACACCGCGCGCTTCTCGAAGCCCACCGCCCGGAGGACGCCAATCTCCTCGCGGCGCTCGACGGTCGACATGAGCATCACGTTGAGGATGCTCGTCCCGGCGACCACGAGCGACACCGCGCCGATGCCGACGAGAAAGAGGTTCAACTGGACGAACAGCTGGTCGATCTGCTCGGCGAGCTGGCCGAACTCGAAGATCCGAACCCGCTCTTGCCGGTCGTTCATGCTGGCACGGATGTTCATCGCGGTCTGGTTCGCCTCGGCCGTGGACGCCGCCAGCACCACCACCTGCGAGTACGTGTCCTCGTCGAAGCGTTCGGGCGGGAGGAGGACGGCGTTGTCCGCGTCGATGATGGCCGCCTGCCCTGTCTCGTCGAGGACGGCGACCACGCGGTACGTCTGGCCGTCGACGGTCAGCGCCTCGCCGGCACGGATGCCCTCGTCGGCCGCGAGCTGGTTCCCGACGACTGCGCCGCTTCGCCATTCGCGGGGGATGTACCCCTGCCGGACGTCGTACAGCGACGCCGGGTCGGCGAAGCCGTACACCGTTCGGTTCTGGGCTTCCCCACGATAGACCACCTCCCTGCTGTCGCGTTTGACGGCGATGGTCTCGGCCGGTTGCGCCGCCCGCTGTATCTCGCGCAACTGCGTCTCGGTGAAGTTGAGCCGGTCGAGGTCCTCACCCGGGACGACCGCGAGGTCGTTCCCGATGGTCCCGATGTTCTCCATCTGTGACCGCTGGAACGCCGAGCCGAACATCCCGAGCGAGGCGATGGCGATGACGCCGATGGCGATGCCGAGCGCGGCGAGCAGCGAACGGGTTTTCGTCCGCGTGAGGTTGCGCCCCGCCAGCGAGAGGACGGGGAAGCGGTCGGCGAACGTCGCCCCCGGCGGCGCGTCCTCGCTGGACGCCTCACGAGACATGCTGGGTCTCCCGCGAGGACTCCCCGAGCCGTCCGTCGACGAGTTCGACGACGCGGTCGGCGTGGTCGGTCACGAGCCTGTCGTGGGTGACGGCGACGACGCTGACGCCCTCGTCGGTGATCGCCTGGAACTCTCGAAGAATCTGTCTCCCCGTCGCCTGGTCGAGGTTGCCCGTCGGTTCGTCGGCCAGGAGGACACCGGGGTCGTTGATGAGCGCGCGGGCGATGGCGACGCGCTGTTGCTGTCCGCCGCTCAGCTGTGGCGGTCGGTGCTCCGTCCGCTCGCCGAGGCCGAAGCGGGAGAGCAGGTCGACCGCACGACGGTTGCGTTCGGCAGCCGAGCCGACGAACAGCCGCGGCAGGGCGACGTTCTCGCGGGCGGTCAGCGTCGGGATGAGGTAGAAGCTCTGGAAGATGAAGCCGATCGTCTCACGTCTGAGGCCGGTGCGCTCGGTGTCGGTGAGCGTGCTGGTGTCGACCGCGTCGACGAGGACGGTGCCCTCGCTGGGCGTGTCGAGGAGGCCGAGGACGTTCAACAGCGTGGACTTGCCGGACCCCGACGGTCCGACGACCGCGACGAACTCACCGGACTCGACGACGAAGTCCACGTGAGCGAGCGCGGTCACGACCTCGGCTCCGACGTCGTACCGCCGGGTGACGTCACGGGCTTCAAGCAGCACGGCGACGCCTCCACAGGAACACACCCGCGACGGCGACGGCGAGAACGACACCCACGCCGACCAACGGGAACCCGGTACCGCGTCGGTCGGGCGTCTCTGGCGGGTCGTACGCCGCCTCGACGGTCCGCGTCCGCTCCTCGCCGTCGACGAGGTACGTCACTTCGAGCGGAATCGTCGTCTCGTTCTCCCCGTCGACCTGAGCGTTCACCGTGAACGACGCGAAGTCGCTGGCGTCGATGGCACCGACGAAGTACTCCGCGCCGGGGCTGGCCGGGCTCACCGCGTCCCCCGCGCGGACGCGCACAGTGACGGCCTGGACGCGGGTCGTCCCGACGTTGCTCGCCGTCCCGGCGATTCGCACCGTCCCGCCGTCCGTCTCCGTGACCTCGATGCCGGTGAGGTCGACCTGCCCAGGGACGAACACGCCGCTGACGGTCCGCATCGCTTCGTACTGCTCGCCGGCAACCTCGTACTCCGCGCGGACGGTGAGTTCGGGGGCCACTCCGGCGAGGTTTGTCACGTTCAGCCGGACGGTCTCGGTGGCGCGCGGTGGCACCTCGTCGACGAGCGCCGTCGAGAGCGCCGCGTCCCCGCTCTCGCCGGTGACCGCGACGTCCTCCACGCGGGCGTTGCCGAGGTTGACGACGGTGACCTCGACGCCGGGCTCCTCGCCCCTGACCGACGCCACGTCGAGTCGGACGTTCCGGTCCATGCGCTCGACGGTGTAGCGGAACGTCTGCGCCGTGGTTCGGCGCTCCCCGCTCCCGTCGGTGTACGTGAGCCGCGCGGTGAGCGTCTGGGTACCGGCTCGCGTGGGTGTCACCTCGAACGTGTAGTTCGCCTCCGCCTCGCTCTCGAGCGCCGACTGGACGCGCCGCTGGCGGTCGATTCGTACGTGTTCGCCCAACAGCTCCACCTGGACGTTGCGGATGGAGGTCGCGAGGCCGTTCGCCACCGTGAGCGCGACCGTCGAATCGGTACCGACGACGCCGTCGTCGAAGTCGGCGTCGAGCTGCGGTCGCTGCTGTTCGACGACCTGCACGGTGACGGGGTAGGTCACGCGGACGGCACGGCCGGTCGCAGTCTGGCCGTAGACGTACACGCGGAGCTGGTGCCAGCCGGGCTCGTCGACGGTCGCGGGCAGGCCGACTTCCATCGACGTGTCGGGCGACAAGACGCCGAGGTCAGTCGCTCTCGTCCATCCCGACGGACCGCGGCCGGGGACCTCCACGGCGACCTCGTTGACGGTGAACGGCCCCGCGGCCCCCGCCTGGTTCCGGATGGTCGCACGGACCTCGAAGGTGTCGCCGACGGCCGGTGTGGTGGGCGTGTGCGTCGCGTTCGTCACGACGACGGAGGTAGACTGGGCGGCGGTCGTCGGGGCGACCACAGCGAGGCCGGACAGCAACACGAGCGCCGTCAGGGCCGCCGCTACCGCGCTGGAACTGGTTCTCGGGGACATCAGGGGTCATTTGGAGCACTCCCGGGACCGACTTATCTGTTACCTCCCGAACGAAGCGGACTCGACGTGGCGGTGAGCCTCGGCGACTGTCGGCTCCGTCGTCGCAGTCGACACGTGACGCACCGATGGCCGCCTCTCGACGGCCCACCGGCGGTTCTCGTGACCTCCCACGCGATACGCGACCCATCAAGACACAGTGTGTGGGGAGGCAGTTCCAAGGTGGACGAGTCGCGGATAAAAACGTGTCGGCGGTTGTGCTACGTTGTTGCACTCGTGTCTGTGTCGTCTCCCGGGGACGTGCCCCATCGTCAACGACTAGTCCCGTGACACCACAGCCCACACAACTTTTATGATAGTTCGTGAAAGTTGTCTGAGCGAACGACGATGCTCGAAGTACGCGTACGCGCCTGATTCTTCCCCCGTCAGAGCATCGTCATCCGACCGTCCCGTTTCGACCCCCCCAACGAATGAGCACGACACCCTACGCGACCGACGCCACCTCGACGACAGACCGCACCGACCTCGCCCACCGCACCGACGACAGCACCTCCCGCGCCAGCGCCGGCGCTCCCATGCAGTTCTCGACGACGAACCGCAAGCCGCTCCCGCCGGCGTTCGGCGACGAGTCGTGGGTGACTGGCGAGCCCTGAGCCGAGGTTGCGTCCGAGGCGGCGCGTCTCGCCCCGGAGGTTTATGTCATCCCGGGTCTGTCCCCGAGTATGGAAGACTTCGACGAGATGCTCTCGTCGCTGACGGTCCAAGAGACCGCCGGCGGCATCCGGCGCTACCGGAACACAGTCAGTATCACCTGTCCCGCCTGTGGGGAGCCCTTCGACGACCTCGTCGTCTGCGAGGACGAGTTCAACAGTCTCGAACTCAGCATGCCGCTCGACCTCTGTACGACGGCCCACGACGACCAGGTCCTCCTGTTCACGCACAAACCCTGAACCGGGACGCGTCGGCGTGGTCTCAGTCGAACACGCCGACGGCGACGGCGAAGCTCCCTGCCAGCATCACGAGGAGCGGCAGGAAACTCGCTCCCCAGAGGAGCGTACAACCCCCGGTACACGCCTGTAAGCGGGCCGTTATCTCCGCGGCGCCGCCCCACACCGCCATGAGGCTCAGCACCGTCCCCCCGAGGACGAGACCCGCTCTGACCGCCAGCGGGTGGTCCGCCGGCGGTTCGAGCTCGAACGCGGACGAGCCCGTGGCACCGCCGTCGGCGACGGCGTTCTGCCGCATCGACGCCGTATGAGCCTGGACCACCTCACGGAGCTCCGCCCGGGTGACGAGCGTCACCAGCTGTTCGTCGGCGAGACACTCGATGCCGTGTTCGTCGGCGGCCGCGTAGACCGCCTCGTCGTAGCCCCGTCCAGTCGCGAGCGTCGCCTCGGCGTCGCCGAACGAGGCGGCCATGCTGTCGAGTCGGGCGACGTGCGCTGGCGTCGCTGCCGCCGTCGGGTCGAGCCACACGACGTGGACCGGCTCCCCTGCGGGGTCGCGCACCAGCACGAACCGGTGGCTGCCACGCGTTGTCCGTGTCGTCCGGTAGCCACGGTCATCCCAGAAACGCTCGACGACGGCCGCGAGGAGCGTCGTGTCCGCCGTCGACAACAGCTGGCGGAGCGACGCGTCCGCTGACTGGGGCTGCTCCCCGTCCGTGTCGTCGCCGGCCGCGGGTGTCTCGCTCATCTGTGTGGGTGGCTCGGGGCTTCTTCGGAGGCCACAGTGGCTGCCGGACAGTACTGTGTCTGACCTCGGAGTCCCGGAGTAAAGCTATTGGTGTGAGAATATCAGAAACGATACCGTCGGGCGAAACGTTTAGCACGCTGGTGGCCGTTGCCGGCGTATGGTCCAACTGCGGTCGTGTTACTTCTGCGGGACGACGGGTGCGCTCTCGGCGTACGACGCGCTCCCCTCGGCCCTGCGCGGCGACGGGGACGCGCCCCGACAGGTGATTCTCTGCGACCGGTGTCACACCAAACTCGAGACCGTGCTCGCGCCGCTCGTCGACGGTGCCGAGCCTGCGGCCGTCCGCGACCCCGGGACGGCTCACGAGCGCGAGCGGGGGCGAGCGGTCGACGCGCCGGACGAGCAGTCGCCCGCGCACGAGGAACCGACGAACCAGCCCGAGGTCACGTTCTCCCAGCCCGCGACGCCGGCGGCCGACGACGGGTCGGACGACCGCTCCACCCCGACTGCCGTTGCCGACACGACGGACGGCGACGCTGACGCCGACGCACCCGGTGACGGGACAGTGCCGGCCGACGGAACGGAATCGGACGGGCAGACGGCGGCGGACGAAGGAGAGATGTCGGTCGACGAGACGACCCCGGCTCACGAGCAGACGGCCGCGTCTGGCACCGATCACACGGCCGCAGACTCGAACGGAGACGACGAGAACGAGCCGGCGGCGGCGAACCTCGACAGGGTGTACCACAAGCTGCTCCGGTTTCTCCGCAACCGTGAGTTCCCCATCCCGCGCGGCGAGGCCGAGGCGATCGCACAGAGCGCGTACGACCTCAGCACGGCGGAGGCGTCGCAGGTCATCCAGCGCACGGTCGACCGTGGGGTGCTCGAAGAACGCGACGGCGAGCTTCACCGCCGGTGACGGCCATCACACCCCCGCTCGCATTATCGGAATCGAGACACGAGGAGTAGTACTTATTACTGGTGTCTCGATTGAATCCAACAGGCACGCAACCCAGTTCACGGGGCCCACCGACGCCCCGATGCGCCGACCCGTCTTCGGTCGGCGCCCTTTCTCGCATCGGCATCGTCTCACACAGCCTCGGGCCTTCGACTCGCGTCGTCGGTCAGGACGGAACGGGCCGAGCGTATCGCTCGCCGGGTGGATGATGTCGGAGAACGAGCCGACGCGCGGTGTCGACAGCTCAGACCGGGCGGCCGCCGCCGTCGGTGCCGACGAGGTAGGTGCCGTATGTCAAGAGGAGCGCCGCCGGCAGCAGTGCGATCGTCGCGACCTGCCCCGAGCTCGGTGCCAGGCCAGGTAAGAACGCGAGCGCACCGACCAGCATGAGGACGACGCCGACGAGTCCCTGCTTGCTGAGATTCAGTGCCATATCCACTCTCGGGAAGGGGTCGTAATGGAAGTTCCGCTTTCGATCGGCTGCGGTTACTGCGCGTGGCCGTGACCGACGACGAGCGCGAGCGCGTTCGCGGCCAGTAAGACCCCGAACGCGAGCGTCTCCGACCCTTCGAGTCCACCGAAGAGCAGCGGGACGTAGAGGAACGGCAGGGCGACGGCAGCCCAGAAGCCGACGAACCGGAGGGGAGCAGCGACCAGTCGGGCGCCGTGTTGGAGGGACTCTGACTGTACCACCTCCCGGATGCGGGAGGCACGTTCGTGGGGGACCGAGGGCGACGAGTTAGACATTGGGGTGCGACCTCGTTTACCCACTGGAGGGACGCCCACATATAACCGCCCGAGGCTTCAGTTCGTTTCAGCGCGTCCGTCGCTGGATGACAGACTGTTCAGCGTCTATGCTACACCGGTTTAACGTTTTATCGATACTTCTAACTTTTTTATTCGTACCAGAAGTACAGGATTTATTATATCGAAAGGTGTCGGCAACATGTTCTGGTACCGGTGCAGTCGGCCAACTCGTGTCGCTTTTGTGCCCCGGCCGCGTGAGCGCAGAGCATGGCCGAGCTCAGCCGGGTCGCAAAGCGGATGTACAACGTCACGCCGGACCCACTCCGACTCGTGTTCGACGACGACACGGCGGGCGTGTTCGAGCTCTCGAGCGCCGAATTCTTTCAACAGGAGTTCCAGGCAGAAGGGCGACGCGTCGACGACGACGGACAGTACCGGTTCACGACGAACGAGGACAACACGGCCGTCCTCGCGGGACGGCTGACCGACGACGGCTGGACGCTCGTTGGGCGGGTCGCCGAGGCCGAGGCGGGCCACGGTCGGTGACGACACCGACTGAACGGCGACGAGACGGGCCTCAGTCGTCACTCAGGAGGGTGCGTCCGCGCCGTCGCAGCCGGGGCAGTTCGTCGCGGATGGTGCGGTGTTTGACCAGGACGAACCCGGCGAAGATGAGCGCGAATCCGACGACGGTGTAGACTGTCGGGAGCTCCGCGAGGAACACCCACCCGGAGAGCGCCGCGAACACCGGGGCGACGTAGGAGACGAGGTTGATTTCGATGGGGCCGAGCCGGTCGAGCAGGTCGAAGTACACGAGGAAGCCGACCGCGGAGGCCGCGACGGAGAGATACACGAGCGCCGCAATCGACTCCGTCGTCCAGACGACCGAGGCGAACGATTCGCCGAGGCCGACGCTGACGAGGTGGAGGACGAGCGCGCCGCCGACCATCGACCACGCCTCCATCGTCTCGATACTGATGTCACTGTCCAGCCGGCGGGTGAGGACCGACCCGAGCGCGAACGCCGCCGCTGCCGCGAACACGAGCAGTTTCGCCACCGCGCCGTCACCGAGGAGGTCGCTCGGGTCGGGTTGCGTGAGGACGACGACGCCGACGAGGCCGAGCACGAGTCCGGCGACGCCGACCGTCGTCAGCCGCTCCCCGGGGAGAAAGAGGCGGGCGAACCCGGTCGTCAAGACGGGGCTCAGCGAGACGATGACGGCCGCGGCCGCCGACGTGACGGCCGGGTCGGTCTCACCGACGAACAGGAGCGCGTGGTAGCCCGCGATGAGCAACAGCGAGCCGACGGCGACGACGGCCCACTGCGTCCGCCCTCGTGGGAACGGGTCGTCGACCGCGTAGAACGCGTACGCCAGCATGATGACGCCAGCGATGTCGTACCGGACGGCGGCGAACAACACGGGCGGAAAGTACGCGAGACCGGCCTTGATGGCCATGAACGCGGACCCCCAGACGGCAGCGAGGAACAAGAACAGCGCGAGGTTCCGATAGCGGGTCACACAGACTGCACTCGTCGGCGGTAGAAGTGTCTTTCAGTTCGCGTCCCGTTCCCCCTCGGAGCCTGGCACCCCCGCATCGACGACGAGATGGCACGCAGTGGCGTGTTCGCCGGGCCCCCGTTCGGGCTGGTCCACCTCACAGACACTCCCGAACCGCTCGCGGAGGGTCTCTGTCGCTGCCGCCCGCTCCGCGCCGGCGAGTGCCGTCAGCGCGTCCTCGACGACGCGTCTGTTCGCTCCCGAGAGGCGCTGTCCGTTGAGGAACGTCTCCCAGACCGCGTCGACGAACGCGCCTTCGTCGTCGCGGTCGGCGTCGATGCGCTCCCACACCGACTCGGCGACGAGGTCGCCCCGTTCGAGTGCGTCGCGGAGGTCCATCACGGCGCGGTACGCCTCTTGATCGATGTCGACGTCTGAGGGGGGAATCACCGCCGGACACCGCGTTCGGAACCGACAGCCGGACGGCGGGTTCCGGGGGGAGGGGACGTCGCCGGGGAGCGCGTCGACGTATCGTCCCTGCTCTTCGACGCTCGCGCGCGGGACGCTCTCGAGCAGCGCCTGCGTGTACGGGTGGGCCGGTGACTCGAATATCTCGTCCGTGGGACCGAGTTCGACCACGTTCCCGAGGTACATGACGGCCACGCGGTCACACAGGTGCCGGACCACGCTCAGGTCGTGGGCGATGAACAGATACGTGAGGCCGAACTCGTCCTGCAGGTCCGAGAGGAGGTTCAACACCTGTGCCTGCACGCTCACGTCGAGCGCCGAGACGGGTTCGTCGAGGACGATGAAGTCGGGGTCGAGCGCCAGCGCACGGGCGATACCGATCCGCTGACGCTGTCCGCCGGAGAACTCGTGTGGATATCGGTCGAGTTGCGCGGCGGAGAGCCCCACGCGTTCGAGCAGGTCGCTGGCGCGCTCGCGCCGCCACGCCCGTCTGCTCTGCTCACCGGGGTCTTCGGGCAGGTCGTGGACGACGAGGGGTTCGGCGATGATTTCGCCGACAGTCATCCGCGGGTCGAGGCTCGAGAAGGGGTCCTGGAAGACGATCTGTGCCCGGCGACGGAACGCCGCGAGCGCGTCCCCCGCGAGCCCGTACACCGACTCGCCGTCGAAGCGGACGTCGCCGTCGGTGGCGTCTCTGAGCCTGAGCACCGTCTCGCCGGTCGTGGACTTCCCACAGCCCGACTCGCCGACGAGGCCGAGCGTCTCCCCCTCGCGGATGTCGAAGCTCACCCCGTCGACGGCCTTGACGCTCCGTGTCTCGTTCCCCAGCAGGCGGTCGAGGAGCGTGTCACCCTCGAAGTAGTACTTCTTCAGCTCCCGCACCTCGACGAGCGGTCGTGCGTCGCCGCCATCGCCTTCGTCAGTCATCTGCGCGCACCCCCTCCTCCGGTTCGCGCTCCGTCTCGTCGAAGTGGTCGTCGGCGAGCGCCGTCGTCCGGTCGAACTCCCGGTCGGCGAGCACACAGCGGACCGCGTGTTCGCCGTCGACCGGGCGCTCCTCGACGCGGTGGAGACACGCGTCCATCGCCTTCGGACACCGGTCGGCGAAGTAACAGCGGTCTCCCATCTCGGCGTCGAGCAGGGAGGGAACGTTCCCCTCGATGGGCTGGAGGCGAGACGACGGGTTCTGGAGGTCCGGAATCGACCCCAACAGGCCCTGCGTGTACGGGTGGACCGGTCGTTCGAAGACGTCCTCGAGGGTGCCCCGCTCGACGATTTCCCCGGCGTACATCACGCCGACCCGGTCGCACATCCGCGCGATGACGCCGAGGTCGTGGGTGATCATCACGACGCTCATCCCGCGCTCTTCTTGGAGGTCTCTGAGCAGGTTCAGAATCTGCGCCTGGATGGTCACGTCGAGCGCCGTCGTCGGTTCGTCCGCGACGAGGACGTCCGGTTCGCCGGCGAGCGCCTGAGCGACCATCGCTCGCTGGAGCATCCCGCCCGAGAACTGGTGTGGGTACTCCTCGGCGCGCTCTTCGGGGTCGGGGATGCCGACCTGTTCGAGCAACTCGGCCGCCCGCGCCCGACTCGCCTCGGAGACGTAGTCCCGAGAGGGCAAGAGCGTGTCGCGGATGTAGCTCCCGAGCCCATACCCCTGCGTGCGCGACCGGGTCCGTCGGGGGTTGGCGCGGGCGCGGCGCTGGACCTCGACCGCCTCGGCGATCTGTGTCCCCACCGTGATGGAGGGGTTGAACGACGACATCGGGTCCTGGAACACCATCGAGAACGCGGGGCCGCGGAGCGACCGGCGGACGCCCTCCGGGAGCCGACGCAGGTCGACGAAGTCGCCGTCGACGGCGTCGGGCGTCGAGTCGCGGAACTCCTCGGCCAGTTCCTCGTTTCGATACCACACCTCGCCCCCCGTGATTCGACCGGGCGACTCGATGAGGTCCAGGACGGAGAGCGCCGTGACCGACTTCCCCGACCCGGACTCGCCGACGATGCCGAACACCTCGCCGTCGCGGACGTCGAAGCTCACGCCTTCGACGGCGTTGACCTGCCCCTCCTCGGTGAAGAATCGGGTCCGGAGGTCGCGGACCCGGAGGATATCTCGTCGGCTCATACGCCACCCTCCCCTTCGATACCGGGGTCGAGTGCGTCGCGGAGCCAGTCACCCACGAGGTTGAGGCCGATGACGGTGACGACGATGGCGAGACCGGGCATCGTCGAGATCCACCACGCCGTCGACTGGTACTGCCGACCGAGCGCGATGTCGAAGCCCCACGAGACGTTCGCGCCCGAGAAGCCCAGGAAGGAGAGCGCGCTCTCTAAGAGGATGATGGCCGCCACCTGGATGGTCGCGAGGACGAGGATGGGCGTGATGGCGTTCGGCAGCACGTGCTTGAACACGATTCTGGCGTCGGACGCACCGACCGCCCGGGCGGCCTTGACGTACGCCTCTTCTCTGAGCGCGAGCGCCTCCCCGCGGGCGACCCGGGCGAACCAGACCCAGTTGACGAGGGCGACGACGACGACGACGGTTCCGGGGAGGACGACCGTCGTCGGCATCGACCCCGCCGAGGGGAGACCGACGGCGCTCCGCCACGCCTCCTCGACGCCGGACACCACCAGTGGGTCGGGGAACCGCACCTGTGCCTGCCCCCAGACGCCGACGAGGGCGATGGCCAGCACCAGCGAGGGGAACGCGAGCATGACGTCCGCCGCGCGCATCAGCGCGTCGTCGACCCGGCCACGCGCGTAGCCGGCCGTCAGGCCGACGGTGACCCCGACGAGGGCGGCGAGGGTGGTCCCGAAGACGCCGACGAGCATCGACGTCCGCGCGCCGTAGACGAGCCGCGAGAGGATGTCGCGGCCGTTCCCATCAGTCCCGAGCGGGTGGGCGAGCGTCGCGTTGTTCGACACGGTCCGCGTCTCGGTGACGACCTGACCGTTCTCGATGACGACGCTGCCGTTCTCGGTGACGGTCACCTCCTGGGTCGTCGTCGTCGAGAAGCCGAGCGGCGGGTTGCGCGCCTCCTCGAGGTTCTGCGACCCGGGGTTGTAGGGGGCGATGAGCGGTGCCAGCGTCGCCACCGCGAGGACGACGACGACGACGACGATACCGACCTTCGCCAGCGTGTTCCGCCGGAGTCCCCGCTTGAGGCTTCTGACCGTGCGAGGCGACAGCGCGGCCGAGAGCGCTCCGCGGAGTCGCGAGAGGATATCAGCGAGCATCAGTCGAACGCCACCTGTGGGTTGACGTACGCGTAGAGCGTGTCGACGAGGATGTTCACGAGGACGAACCCGACGGCGACGATGATGAGCGAGCCCTGCAGGACGGGCCAGTCGCGGGCGTTGATGGCGTTGATGATGAGCGTCCCCAACCCGGGCCACGCGAAGACGGCCTCGGTGATGACCGCCCCGCCGATGAGCGTCCCCAACTGGAGGCCGACGACGGTGACGACGGGGATGAGCGTGTTCCGGAGCGCGTGTCGGTAGCGCGTGAGCGTCTCGGGCAGCCCCTTCGCCCGGGCGGCCCGGACGTACGTCTTCCCGAGTTCGTCGAGCATACCGCTCCTCGTCAGGCGCGTGATGAGCGCCGTGAAGTACGTGCCGAGGGTGATGGCTGGGAGCGTGATGTGCCAGAGCCACGTCAGCAGGCCGTCGACGGCCGCCGCGACCTGTCCGGCGACGAGGAGGCCGACGACCCCGTCGAGTCCGATGGGTCGTTGACTCGTCGGGAAGAGGTCGAACTGTACGGCGAGGACGATGATGAGCATCACGCCGAGCCAGAAGTTCGGCGTCGAGATGCCGAGCAGCGAGAAGAGCGTCGCGCCGTAGTCGGCGGGTTCGTGCCGTCGCGTCGCGCTCACCACGCCGAGGGGGATGGCGATGACGATGGCGACGACCGTCGCGGCGACGGCCAGTTCGAGCGTCGCCGGCACCTTCGAGAGGACCCGCCCGGTCACGGGCGTCCGCGTCACGAGCGAGAGCCCCAGGTCTCCCACGGGGACGCCGGCGACGAAGTCGAAATACTGCACGTACAGGGGCTTGTTGAGCCCGAGTTCGGCGACGACCTGTCTCCGCACCTCGGGGTCGACGTCCGGCGGGAGGAGGACGTTCGCGGGGTCGCCCGGCGAGATGAACCGGAGGCCGAACACGACGGTCACCACGCCCCAGACGACGAGGACGCCCTGGAGAGCACGCTTGACGAGGAATCTGGCCAGCGACATCGCTTCCCCTAGCTCAGTTCGGGCTCATCGCCGACGCGTCGATACGCTCGTCGCTGCGGGGCTCCCACGCGACGCGTTCGGAGACGCCGTAGACGCTGAACTGGCGGTTCAAGAAGATCCACGGTGCCTGGTCGTGTGCGAGGGCGTTCGCCTCCTGGAGTGTGGCCTCGCGGGTGTCTCCGGCCTGGTTGCCGGCGTCCGAAAGCAGGGTGTCGAACTCCTCGTTGCTCCACGAACTGAGCGCGCCGTCGCTCGTGAGGAGCGCCGTCATGACGAGGCCGCCGTCGAAGGTTGCCTCGCCCCAGCCGATGAGGTACCACGGCGGCTTGTCCTCGATGTTCCCCGTGAGCAGTTCGTCGACGAGCGACCCGAAGTCGCGCTGGCGCACGGTGGCCGAGACGTTCGGGAGCTCGTCGATGAAGCCCGCGACGGCCTGGGCGATTTCGAGGTCCTTCAGGTAGCGGCCGACGGGCGTGTTGAGTTCGATCTCCGCGCCGGCGAAGCCGCTCTCTTCGACGAGGCGCTCGGCCTCGTCGGGGTCGTACGCGTAGGGGTCGACGTCGGGGTTGTGTCCGACGAACCCTTCGAGGGTGGGCTGTCCGGTGGGCGAGCCGAACCCGCCGAGGACGTTCTCGACGATGCTGTCCAGGTCAACGGCGTAGTTCATCGCCTGGCGGAACGCCTGCGATGAGAACGGCTCGACGTCGTAACGCATCGCGTTGTAGATGATGCGCGTGCTCGGTGCCGCGGCGATTCGCGTGTCGGCGTTGTCGTTGACCCGCTGGACCTCCTGGGGCGGGACGTTCACGACGACGTCGGCTTCGCCCTGGAGGAGCTGGTTCACGCGGGTCCCGGCCTCGCTCGCGGCGCGGAAGGTCAGCTCAGTCACCTCGACCGCGTCGCCCCAGTAGCCGTCGAACGGTTCGAAGACGACCTCCTCGTCTTCGGTGTACGAGGCGAGCTGGAACGGGCCGGTGCCGTTCATGTCTTGGCCGACCTCGGCCTTCGAGCGCTCTTCGACCCAGCGCTGCTGTACGACGTCGCAGTAGGTGGCGAACTCGGAGAAGACGATCGGGTTGAGCCCGTCGTTCGAGACGGTGACAGTCGTCTCGCCGGTGGCCTCTGCGCCCGTGACTCCCGCGAGTTGGTCGCGCTGGGGGCTGGCGAACCCGACGTCCTCCTGCACGATTCGGTTGATACTGTACGCGACGTCCTCGGGCGTGAGTGCGTCGCCGTTGTGGAACGACACGTCCTCGCGAATCTCGAACGTGACCGTGTTCTCACCGTCGACCCGTTCGTACCCCGTCGCGAGCGACTCGGTGATGGTCCCGTCGGCGGTGCGGGTGAGGACGCCCTCGTACGCGTGGAGCATCACGACGTCCGTCGGGGTCTCGCGGTGGTCGTGGGGGTCCAGCCCGGACGGCATGGTCCCCTGGACGATGGTGACCGGGAAGTCACCCATCGACTCGCTCCCACCCTCTTCGGGAGCCTCGGTCGACATCTCGGTGGATTCACCACCGCTCTCGGTCGGTTCCTCGGTGGACTCACCGTCGCCCTCGGAGCCACCGGTCCCGCTGCACCCGGCGAGCGCCGCCGTCGCCGCCGCGCCCCCGGTGAGTTTCAGAAACGCTCGCCTGTCCACTCGGTCGTCTCCAGTCATGCCCGTCCTTTTGCGCAGGCCCGGTATATATGCTATGGGTAGGCGTGCCGTTCCCCTGTACGCACGTCCGAACGGCGAGACGGCGGTGCGCTGTGGACGCCCGTTCGCTGGCGTACGTTTAAGTAGTCCGCTTGCCAAGTCGTGGTATGGCCGTTCACGGCCGTCAAACGCTCCGGGACCTGTTCGACGACTCCCCGACGCCGCACATCGCGCATCCGCCGCGCACACACCACCGCCACTTCTACGTCGCCACCGACGGCTCTTATCGACCGGACGGCGGCGGTCTCGGCGCCGTCATCGAGACCCGTGACGGGACACGCGTCGCTCGAATCGCGCTCCCCGATACGCCTCCCGACAACAACGTCGCCGAGTACCGTGCACTCCACCTGGGACTCGACGTCCTCGCCGCTCGCGCCCCGCCGGACGCCCTCGTCGGCGTCCTCGTCGACCACGACGACCTCGCGGGCAACGTCAACAACACCGTGCTCGAGACGCGACAGCCCGGCTGGCAGCCCGGTCGGAAGCCGTCGATTCCCGTCGGGAGCGAACACCACTGGCGCGGGATTCAAGCGCGCATCGCCGGCTTCGGCGAACTCCGCGCCGCCCGCATCGACTCCCGCGACAACCCCGCACACCCGCTCGCGAACGCGCCTGCGGAGTACGCACACGTCAACCGCCAGCCCGACCGGTGTGTGCTCCCGAACGCACCGGGTCGGACGGCAGACGCGGCCGACCCACAGTATCCCCCGCCGTCGCGGTTCGACCGGACTGGTGGTGTCGGGAGCGACTGACCCCTCAGAGTCCGAGACCGTTCGTCACGAGGCGGACGCCGATGACCGCGAGCAGGAGGAACATCCCGGTCCGCCGCGTCCGCCGGGCGAGTCGCGGGCGGACACGCTTGCCCAGTGAGACGCCGGCGAGCCCCGGCACGGCAGCGACGGCCGAGAGCGCCAGCAGTCCGCCACCTTCGTACAGCCCCAGCACGCCGGCGGCGACGACCCTGACGGACGAGATGCCGAGGAAGACCATCGCGACGACGCCCACGAACGTCGCGTGGTCGAGGTCGAGGCTCTTCAGATAGGCGACGACCTGCACGCCGACGTTCGACGCGCCGAAGACCAGCCCCGAGACGAGGCCGAGGAGGAGTTTCACCCCGACGGTGTCGGAGACGCGGGTTCGGACCCACCCCTCGCCGGGCAGTGGGACGCGGTCTTGGGTCAACGCGAGATATCCGAAGACGAAGAGGCCGAGTGCGAGCGTCAGCGGCCCTCTCGGCACGCGCGACAGGACGCTCATGCCGACGATGGTTCCGACGAGCGCCGCCGCGACGAACGGCCAGAAGCGCTTCGCACAGCGCTTCAGCCCCGCCCGGTCGAGTTCGCGGACGAGCGAGACGTTCGCTGCGAGAATCGGGAGAATCATCACGACGACGGCCACCCGCGGTTCGACGACGAGTGCGAGCAGTCCCGTCCCGATGACGGAGTAGCCGAAGCCGTTGACCCCGGTGACGAACCCACCGAGGACGACGATACCGAAGACGACGAAGACGACCGTCAGCGAGAGCGAGAGCGCGAGCATCAGCTACGCCGACGGCGATGAGAGACATCAAGACATCCCTGCAGTGTGTCGGTCGCGCCCTGCCGTCGGGAGCGCGCTGACGACGGCTCCCACTCGCCACCCTGCGGAGTCGACCCCGGGGGCGCGTAACGTGGCCGGCCGAGTCCGGCCCGTCGACGTCGGCAGGGTTCGGCGCGTCCTCGGCGCGGGGGGAATCTTGAAACCGTTGGGGCCGACACTGTCGCCCCATGACGGCAGCGGACCGGGAGCGGTCGACACCCTCACCCGACGAGGCGTTCGCCACGCTCGGGAACGAGACGCGGCTGAACATCCTCCAGGCGCTCGGCGCGGCCGACGGCCCACTCGCGTTCTCGGCGCTGTTCGACCGGGTCGACGTCGACGACTCGGGGCGGTTCAACTACCATCTCGGGGAACTGGTGGGCCACTTCGTCGGCAAGACGGACGCCGGCTACGAGCTCCGGCAGGCGGGCCGGCGGGTGGTGGAGGCCGTCCTCTCAGGAGCCGTGACCGACGCACCTGTGGTCGAACGCACGCGAATCGACCAGCGGTGTCACTACTGCGGCGCGCCTATCGAGGTGAGCTACCGTCAGGACCGGGTCCTGAAGTACTGTACCGACTGTCCCGGTCGAGACCACCCGCCGACCAGTGTCTCCGACGCGCCCGCCGAAGGGTACCTCGGAAGCCTGCCGCTGCCCCCCGCAGGCGTCCACGGGCGGACGGCCGCGGAGGTGTACGAGGCCGCGTGGACCTGGGCCAACCTCGAGTTCCTCTCGGAGGCCAGCGGGGTCTGTTCGCGGTGTTCGGCCGCGCTCGACGAGTCGGTGACCGTCTGCGAGGACCACGCCGCAGCGGACGTCTGTGCGGCGTGTGGGAACCGCCACGCCGTCCAGTTCCACGCGGACTGTCCGAACTGTATCAACGACCTCCACGGGCCGTTCGTCCTGAAACTCGTCGCGAATACGGCCCTTCTGGCGTTCCTCACCGAACGCGGCCTCGACCCGGTTGCGCCCGCTCGCGCGTCCATCGCGGCCGTCGACCGCGTCCACATGACCTACGAGGAGGAGGTCCGCTCGACAGCACCGTTCGAGGCGTGTTTTACCTTCTCGGCCGGCGACGACACGCTCTCGCTCACGGTCGGCGACGACCTGCAGGTGGTCGACGTGTCGCGGTGACACTCGGCGGCCCCTCGCCGCCCTCCGCGGACCGTGTCGTCGTCTCTTCGGTTCACCCCGGCTCTCCGGTTCACTCGTCTTCACACGTCTGACACGCCACGTCGTCGGGCTGGGCGGCCTCCGGGTCGGTACCGACCGAGGTCGTCGCCGCCGTCGTCAGGGCGTTCCCGCGGACGAGTTCGGGGAGCACGATGGCCGCCGCCTGGACGACGAACACGGCGACGAGCGGCCCGAGGAACAGCCCGTACCAGCCGAACAGCGCCGCGCCGAAGACGTACGCGAAGAGCACGAGCCCCGAGTGGAGCGTCTGTCCCGAGACGTACGGACGGACGAACGTCTGCGGGACGACGTCGAGGACGACGAAACAACAGCCGAGGAAGCCGCCGACCCACGGGAGCAGTTCCACCCCACCCGTCGCCCGCGTTGCGAGCCAGAGCAGATACCCGGTTACGGGGACGTAGACGAGTTTCCCGACGACGAGCGGCACGAACGTCGCCAGCCCGGTCAACAACGCAAGCAGCGTCGGGACCGGCAGTCGGAGCGGTGCGGGTGCGACCAGTCCGAACCCGTTGTAGACGACGACGGCCGCGACGGTCACCGCGAGCACCGTGATGACGTTCCCGACGTAGACCGTCTCCAGGTCGGCGTCGACGGCCGTGGCGTAGGCGTCGGCGACGCCGCCGGCCGTGACCAGTTCGCTGCGGAACCAGGCGGTCAACTGCGGTCCGTCGCGCAGGAGGAAGAACGCCAGCGCGAGCGCGAGTGTCAGGTGGAGCAGGCCGGTGCCCGCGGCCTCCAGCGCCGAGACGACGGGTCGTACCTGGGCGCGGAGCCGTGCGGGTTGCTCGAGTTCCGCCAGCACCCCGGCCGGCGACCGGAGCACGACACCGATGCGCTGTGGGTCGCCGGGGAGCCGGGTGAGCACGGCGTCGGTCACCCCCGGCCCCGCGACGAGGACGAACTCGCGGACGGCGACGACGCCCGTGTAGCCGACCAGCGCAACCGCGGGGAGGACTACGAACAGCATCGTTAGCGTGGCCGCCCCGCCACGATGCCCGATACGGGCGTGAACGCGGCGGTGAAGCGGGCGGACGCCGTAGTAGACGAACACGCCGAGGACGACCGTACCGACGAACGAGAGGACGAACACCGCCAACACGACGCCGAGGACGGCGACGACGCCCCACCACGCCACACGAGTCCGGTCGAACCGCTCGAGAAGCCCGTCGGTCATGCGCGGCTGTTCTCTCCAAAAACGTTTCAAAACAACGATATTTACGCGGCGGGGCAGGCGACTGGGTCGTCGCGCCCTCTCCGCGCAGCGCTCGGTTTCGCCCGGCAGAACCGGGACCGACGCGCGACTACTCGCCCTGTGCGTCGACGACGGCCACACCCGCGAGGTTGACGATGTCTTTCACCTCGTCGCCGCGCTGGAGGACGTGGACCGGCTTCGCCATGCCGACGAGCATCGGGCCGATGGCCTCCGCGCCGCCGAGGCGCTGGAGGAGCTTGTAGCCGATGTTGCCCGCCTCCAGGTTGGGGAAGACGAGGACGTTCGCCGGGTCGTCGAGTTCGGCGAAGTCGTACGTCGCCTCCAGGATGTCTTCGACGACGGCGGTGTCGGCCTGCATCTCCCCGTCGACCGGGAAGTCGACCTCGGGGTCGTCGTGGAGCATCTGCACGGCGTCACGCGGCTTGCGGGTCCCCTCGTTGTCGACGGAGCCGAAGTTCGAGTACGACAGCAACGCGGCGCTCGGTTCGACGTTGAACCGTCGGGCCAACTCGGCGGTGTGCTTCGTGATCTCCGCGAGGACCTCCGCCGTCGGGTCGAGGTTCACCGTCGTGTCGGCGGCGAAGATGACCCGGTTGCGGAAGGTGAGCATGTACACCCCGGCGGCGTAGTCGGCGTCCTCGGCGGTCCCGATGACCTGCAGCGGTGGGCGGAGCGCCGAGGGGTAGTGGTGGGTCAGACCGGTCAGCATCGCGTCGGCGTCGCCTTCTTCGACCATCACGCTCGCGAAGTAGTTGCTGTCACGGCGGATGAGCTCGCCCGCCTCCGACCGCGTGAGTCCCTTGCGCTGGCGGAGGTCGTACAGCCGGTCCGCGTAGTGCTCCCAGTCACCGCTCCGCGGGTCGGCGACGGCCGGCTCGAACTCCAGACCGAGCCGCTGTGCCGTCCGCTGGATACGCTCCTCGCGGCCGATGAGAACCGGCCGGGCGATGCCCTGCTCTTCCAGCTGGTAAGCCGCCCGGATCATCTTCTCGTCGGTCCCCTCCGCGAGGGCGACGACCTTCGGGTCGGACTTCGCCTTGTTGAGGACGACGCGCATCATCTCGCGGGACTTGCCGAGGCGCGCCTCCAGCCGTTCGACGTACTGCTGTTTGTCCAGTTCGGTCCGCGCCGCGCCGGATTCGATGGCCGCCTCGGCGACCGCCGGTGCGACCTCGAACAGCACCCGCGGGTCCAGCGGCTTGGGGATGACGTACTCGGGGCCGAACTGCAGCGGCTCGTCGCCGTACGCCTTGACGACCGCGTCGGGCACGTCTTGGCGAGCAAGCTCTGCCAGCGCGCGGGCGGCCGCGAGCTTCATCTCCTCGTTGATCTCCGTCGCTCTCACGTCGAGTGCGCCACGGAAGATGAACGGGAACCCGAGCACGTTGTTCACCTGGTTGGGGTAGTCCGAGCGACCGGTCGCCATGATGACGGTGTCGTCCCTCGCGTCCTTGGCGTCCTCGTAGGTGATCTCGGGGTCGGGGTTCGCCATCGCGAACACGACGGGGTTGTCCGCCATCGACTGGACCATCTCCTGGGAGACGATGCCGCCCACGGAGAGCCCGACGAAGACGTCCGCACCCTCCAGGGCGTCCGCGAGGTCACCGTCGGGGACGTCCTGTGCGTACTCGCGCTTGAACTCGTTGACGTCGTCCGCCCGCGCGGTGGTGATGATACCCGTCGAGTCGCACATCAGGATGTTCTCGTGGCTCGCCCCGAGCGACTCGTAGAACCGGGCGGTCGCGATGGCCGACGCTCCCGCACCGGAGAAGACGATGTCGAGGTCCGAGAGCTCCTTGTCGACGAGTTCCGCCGCGTTCACCAGCGCGGCACCCGAGATGATTGCGGTGCCGTGCTGGTCGTCGTGGAACACGGGAATGGACATCTCCTCTCTGAGGCGGCGCTCGATCTCGAAACACTCGGGGGCCTTGATGTCCTCGAGGTTGATGCCGCCGAACGTCGGCTCCATCGCCGACACCGCGTTGACCATATCCTCGGGGTCCGACAGGTCCAGTTCGACGTCGAACACGTCGATGTCGGCGAAGCGCTTGAACAGGACGCCCTTCCCCTCCATGACGGGTTTCGACGCCTGTGCACCGATGTCGCCCAGCCCGAGCACGGCCGAGCCGTTCGAGATGACGCCGACGAGGTTCCCCTTCGCCGTGTACTCGTACGCTCGGTTCGCGTCGGCGTCGATGTCGAGACACGGAGCCGCGACACCCGGCGAGTACGCGAGCGAGAGGTCACGCTGCGTGTTGGTCGGTTTGGTCGTCGCAATCTCGATTTTCCCCGGTGGTTCTTGCCGGTGATACTCCCGTGAATCGTCGTCTAATCCCATGACGCGGACGTTAACCCCGATACGTAAATAGATACTCCTGTCTGTCGATTTTGCACTTCGACGACCGTCGAACGCTCACTCCCAGAGGACGTCGTGTCGTTCGAGACTCGTGGTGCCCCAGGCCGAGTCGACTTCAAGCGTCGGCCACTCGCCCGTCTCCGTCAGCGTCTCGAACCCGTCCTCGGTGACGAGGACCGTGTCCTCGCTCTTTGCGCCCTGCACCGTCGGGTTCCACGCGTACGCCATCGGTGCGTACACTCGTGCCTCGTGGTTGGGCGCGGCAATCCACTCACGACCCGCGAAGCCCGCCGCGCCGCCCTGGTGGTGGTTGCGCCACTCGCCGTCCCAGCCGACCTCGGCGTAGGCGTCCTGGACGTCGGCGAAGACGTTCCCGGCGCGGCCGTTGCTCGTGGCGGCGACCTGCGTCGCCTTGAGCGCGGACGTCTCCACGCGAGCCGCGGCGGTGTGACGGTCCATCATCCACTCGGGCGGGTCGAACGCGACGGTCCGGGTAAAACTCGCGTGGAGGCCGTCGCGCTCGGCGGTGACCGAGACAAGCGCGTAGTCGCCCAGCCGCGCCTCGGTCGGGGTGTAGTGGCGGTACTGCGTCGCGCGCTCGGCCCCGCCGACGAGGGCGACGGGCGATTCGATTCCCCTCGCACCGAGGGCGACGCGGAGCGCCGTCGCGACCTCCCGCTCGGTGTCGTCGGGTTCGAGTTCGCGGCAGACGCGCTCGACCGCCGTGGCGGCCTCGTGACCGAGCGCTCGATAGGTGTCGATATCGGCGTCGGTCAGTGGCTGTCGCAGCGGCGTGGGGTCGACCGTCTCGAAGCCGGCGACCGGGACGTCGGCGGCCGCGGGCGTCGGCGACCGCGCCGCCAGGGCGTCCGCGAGCGACCCCGAGAACCACTCGTACGACTCCACCTCGACGTCGTCGGGGAGTTCCTCCTCGGCGAGCCGAGCCGCCTCGATGTCGTCGGTCACGACGCGCAGGTCGCCGCCGTCGTAGCCGACGGCCCCGACGCCCTGGGAGGCCGCCCGGTCGACGACGTTGTCGCCGCCACCGGTGAGCCAGGCGAACGAGGCCGGCTGTGCGAACCAGACGGCTTCGCAGTCGTTCGCCCGCAGGTACTCGTCGAGTCGTCGGAGTTTGGTGTCGCGGTCGGCCTCGGTCGTCATGGCCACGGGTCGTGACCCGCGTGTAATGAATCGGGCGGTCCGCTGCAGGTCAGGGTGCGTTCTCCCCCGGCGAGACACAGAGTCAGGCATAAGTACGAACGGTCCCGACCCTCGTATGATGAGCCAGTATCGCCCCTCGTGGCTGTCGTTCCGGCGGTTTGCGGCGTTCACCACGGGCCTCGTGTTGTCGCTCATGATGCTCGGCGTCTACACCGCCGCGACAGGTTCGGGACTGGCCTGTTCCGCGCAGTGGCCGCTGTGTGACAACGGCCTCCTCCCACAGACGATTCCCTCGTTCATCGAGTGGTTCCACCGCCTCGTCGCGATGGTCGCCGGCTTCTTCATCCTCGGGACCGCCCTCTGGGCGTTCTCGGGTGACGACCTGAAGACGAAGACGACCGCCATCCTGGCCGTCGTCCTCCTCCCCCTGCAGGTGTCGATCGGCGCTGTCACCGTCACGCTGAACGGCCTCATCCCCGGCGGCTACGCGCCGTCGACGCAGGGTGCACACCTGGTCGTCGCGCTCACCATCTTCACGGCGCTGGTGCTGACGACGCTCCGGGCCTACTCGACGACGTGGACCCGACCGGCGCTCGACCGGGCCCGCCTCGCGAGCATCGTCGCCCTGGGACTCGTCCCGGTCTCCGTCGTCCTCTCGCGGGTCTTCACCGCGGTGTCGTACTCGCCCGCCGCACAGGCCGGGTTCTACGGCGTGTCGCTCGCGCTCTTCGCGGCGCTGGTCGCGGCGACCGTGTGGCTCGGCGAGACACCCGCGTCTCGGCTTCGAGTTCCCATCGTCGCCGCGCTCGGGGCGACGTTCGGCGCGCTCTTGCTCGGACGTGACCTCGTCTTCTACACGCCCGCGTGGCGGGCGACCAACACCGTGTTGTTCGTCCTCGTCAGCCTCCTCGTCGGTGCCGTCGTCTGGGCACTCCGCCGTCAGGACACCCCCGTCCGACAGGAGTCCCGGGGCGTCTCGGGCGACTGAAGGCCCCGCTTTTCGCCGGATAACTAGTCGATTGTACAGTCCGACCGCGGATTACTCCCGTGAGAGGCATCCAACCGCGTCTAATAAGTGTTAAATGTGTGCCGTCGCTTGCGGTTGAACATGGATCGACGTGAGTATCTGAAAATCAGTTCCGCTGCGGTCGCCGGCGTCGGCCTCGCCGGCTGTACCGGCGGCAGTGGCAGTGGCAACGGCAGTGGCTCCGAGAGTAGCGGTGGAGACAGCAGCGGCGAGAGCGGCGACGCCGCAGCCAGCGGGACCGAGTCCGGTGGAAGTGACGGCGGCGAGGAGACCGCCGCGGAGACGGCGGAGTCGGTCGTCCCCTCGAACGTCGTCATCGGCTCGGACATCCCCTACCGGCCGTTCGAGTACGAGACGGCTGCGGGCGAGCTGAAGGGGTTCGACGTCGAGATCGCCCAGGCCATCTTCGAGGAGCAACTCGGCGTCAGCTACGAGTTCAAGAAGACCTCCTTCGACACCATCATCCCCTCGCTGAACAACGGGAACTTCCGCGTCATCATGTCGGCGATGACCATCAACGAGGAGCGCGACCAGGAGGTCGACTTCTCGGACCCGTACTTCACGGCGTACCAGACCATCATCGTCCGCGAGGACTCCGACATCACGTCGCGAGAGGACCTGCGCGGAATCGCCGTCGGCGTCCAGAAGGGGACGACCGGCCTCGGCGCGGCCGAGCAACTGCAGACGGAGTTCGACGGCGACCTCCAGCTGAAGGAGTACGACCAGATCACGGGCGCGTTCGACGCGCTCATGAACGGACAGGTCGACGCCGTCATCAACGACAACACCGTCAACGGCGAGTTCGTCCAGAACCAAGACGGCGTCCGCTTCGTCGAGGGCGAGGGTGCCGCGGCCGACCAGGGCGAAAACGCGCCGCCGTACCTCACCCTCACCGTGGAGAACTACGGCATCGCCTTCCGTGAGGACGACGAAGCCTTCCGCGAGCGGGTCAACGAGGCGCTCGCAGCCATCCGCGAGAACGGCACGTACGAGGAGATCTACTCCAGCTACTTCGCCGGCTGACATCGGAAGCACTGCACTTTTTCACGTCATACTATCACACAGTATCAATGGCTGAATCATACCCGACCGACTCGCGCCCGGCCGAAGACCGGGTCGACGAGTCGGCGATCAACGACCGCACGCTGAAGTACGCCGGAATCGCGGTGTCGAGCGTCTTCACGCTCGTCGTGGTCGGGCTCATCGGGTACATCGTCTACGCGAAGGTGAGCTTCGACCTGCTGGTGACCATCTTCCCCCGGTTCGTCGACGCGTACCTCCTCGTGCTCCAGATATTCGTCGCGGGGAGCGTCCTGTCGGTGTTCGCGGGCGTGTTCGTCGGCTTCATGCGCGTTTCGGACACCTTCCCGACCGGCACAGTCGCGAAGGGGTACGTCCAGTTCTTCCGGGGGACGCCGCTGCTCTTCCAGATCATCATCGTCTACTTCGGCATCCCGGCGCTGTGGACGGGGACGTTCCCCATCCAGAACTGGGAGCTCCCGGCGGCGATCATCGCGTTGACACTCAACCACGCCGCGTACACCGGTGAGGCCATCCGGGGCGGCATCGGTGCCGTCCCCGACGGCCAACTGGAGGCGGCCCGCTCGCTCGGGATGTCGTACACCCAGGGGATGCGTGAGGTCGTCCTGCCGCAGGCGTGGCGCAACGCGCTGGCCGCCATCGGCAACGACCAGGTCATCCTGGTGAAGGACACCTCACTCCTCACGGTCATCGCCGTCCCGGAGATAATCAGCGTCTTTCGGAGTGTCAACAGCGCCACGTTCGACCCGTGGACGCCCATCGTGCTGACGGCGGTCGCGTATCTCGGCATCACCCTCCCGCTGGGGTACGTCGTCAGCTCCCTCGAAGACCGCTCTGACTGGGGAGGTGACGGCCGATGAGCTCTCCCGGCGTGCTCTTGGAGTTCGACTCGGTGGACAAGTACTTCGGCGAGACGCACGTCCTCAAAGACGTCTCGCTCGACATCGACGAGGGCGACGTCACCGTCGTCATCGGCCCTTCGGGGTCGGGCAAGTCCACCTTGCTCCGGTGTGCGAACCGATTAGAGGAGATACAGGGCGGAGAGATTCGGCTGGAGGGACAGTCCATCTCCGCACCCGACGCCGACATCGACCGCCTCCGGCAGCGCATCGGCATGGTGTTCCAGTCGTTCAACCTCTTCCCGCACAAGACGGCGCTCGAGAACGTCACGCTCGCGCCAAGGAAGGTCCGCGGGGTCGACAAAACCACCGCCCGTGAGCGGGCCGACCGACTTCTCGACCGGGTCGGCCTCGGCAACCAGAAGGCGTCGTACCCGAACCAGCTCTCCGGCGGCCAGCAACAGCGCGTCGCCATCGCCCGTGCGCTCGCGATGGACCCGCGGGTGATGCTGTTCGACGAGGTGACGAGCGCGCTCGACCCCGAACTCGTCGGCGAGGTGCTCGGTGTCATGCGCGACCTCGCAGCGGAGGGGATGACGATGATGGTCGTCACCCACGAGATGGGCTTCGCCCGCGAAGTGGGCGACCGTATCGTCCTGATGGCCGACGGGAAAATCGTCGAGACCGCGCCGCCCGAGAAGTTCTTCGAGGACCCCGAGACCGAGCGGGCGAAGCAGTTCCTCTCGCGGATGCTGTAGTCTGTCCCGAACTTGTATTCAGGTTTGAGAGCCGAGCAAGAAGGCTTATACCGGCGGCTCCGCTCCCCTCCGATGATGACATCAGCACCGACCCTCGAACGTCCCCCCACTCGGACCAGTCACTGTCGCCGTTCGCCCTCCACCTCCGCGTCCGCAGCCGACCGACCGAAGACGGTCCTGTTCTGTCCCTGTGGCCGTGAGGCATCCACCGACGAGTGGCACGTCGAGCACGGCGACGGCCACCGTCGACTCGTCTGTCCCGACTGCGGCGAGACGCTCACCGTCCGCTGAGTCTCCGTTTTCGACACGTTCGACCGGCGGTACGCATACGTGCTCTTGCAGTGACCACTCCGTATGGAGCGCGACGAACTCACCGCGATACTCGAAGAGGCGGGGCTCTCACCGTACCAGGCGGAGGCGTACGTCACGCTGCTCTCGGCCGGGTCAGTGTCGGCCGGCGACCTCGCCGAGACGAGTGGCGTCCCTCGTCCACGCATCTACGACGTCCTCCGCGACCTCGAAGCGGCAGGCTACGTCACGACGTACGAACAGGACCGCCTCTACGCGGAGGCGGTCGAGCCAAGCGAACTCCGACCGCTCCGCGAGCGACTCACCCGACTCGAATCCGCGCTCGACGAAATCGAAGACCGGTATCGAACGCCCGCGGCCCGCGAGAGCGACGTCACGCTCGTCACGCAGTTCGACACGGTCTTCGGACAGGCAGTGCGCGACATCGAGCGGGCCGAGCGACACGTCCAGGCCGTGGTCTCGGTCGACCAGTACCGAGAGATGCGTGACGTGCTCGAATCGGCGTACGACCGCGGCGTCTACGTCCAGGTGTCGTTGTACGCTCCCGCTGACGAAACCGTCCCCGCCGCCGAGGCGTTCGAGGGCGTCTGTACCGAGGTGCGTCGGCTCAGTTTCCCGAAACCGTTTCTCGTCCTCACCGACCGCCAGCGCGTGAGTTTCTCCCCGAAGGGCCGGTCGATAGACGAGTACGGCGTCCTCGTCGACGACCGCGCGACGGCGTTCGTCTTCCACTGGTTCTTCCTCACCAGTTGCTGGGAGGTGTACGAACCGGTCCACGCCGACCCACAGGATACCCCGCCGATTCCGTTCGTCACGATAACCGACGCCGTCCGCTACCTCGAAACACTCGTCCACGACGGCGCTACGGTCCACGTCCGCGTCGAGGGGTACAGCGTCCAGACCGGACGACACCGAAGCGTCTCCGGCACCGTCGTCGACGTCGATTACGTCGGTCACGACGGCGATGGCGACGGAACCGACGCCCCTTCTCTCGTCCAACTGGCCGCACAGGCGACGCTCATCCTCGACACCGAACACGGCACGGTGACCGTCGGTGGCGAGAACGCACTCGCCGAGGACGTGAGCGCGGACTGGGTCGTCGTCGAACGCATCGAACGGGATTGACGTGCTGATAGTGTTTGTTGTGAGTCAATGCCGCTGGTTCGCCGGAACGGGACGACGAACCAGCGGCAAACAGTCACAACAAACACTATGACTGGATGAGACGTCTGTTACAACAGCTATTGTTAAGAAAATTGATAAGTTTTATCTCCTCCAGCGGCATCCGTTCAGACGAGGATTACGATGAACCAGATCAAGTCCCAGACCCAGACCCGTACCGACTCGACGACCACCCGCCGCAACGGCTTCATGAACTGGTGGACCGCGGCCGCCCTCGCACACGGTGCCGGCGCCGGATAGAGCGCGAGACGTGGTCGCTCACTCGGCGACCCGCCGACTCGGTTTTTCCACTGACTCTGCTGCGTTCGACATCATCCGTCGCACAGCTTAGAACTCGGTGACGACCTCGACGCCGACTGTCCCGTAGTCGGTCATGGCTGCCAACCGCTCAGAGACCTCGCCGAGCGAGACTTCGCGGGTGACGAGCGCCTCGGGGGTGACGGCACCGCTCTCGACGAGGCCGAACAGTTCGTCGTACCGCGTCGGCGGCATCCCGCGCGACCCGACGAACGACACCTCCCAGCGGGTCATCCAGTCCGTCGGTAGCGACACCTCGCCTCGTTCCGCGTCCGTGGTGAGGCCGACCTGGACGTGTGTGCCGCCGGGCCGAACCGAACGGACGGAGTTCCGACAGGTCTCTGCGCGACCGAGCGCGTCGAGTGAGACGTCCGCTCCGCCGTCTGTCACCGCCCGTATCTCGTCGACAGCGTCGGCCCTGGAGGCGTCGACGGTGACGGTGGCACCCACTTCGGCCGCGAGCGCGAGCGCCTCGTCTCGGACGTCGACGGCGACCGTCCGGTGGCCGGCCGCGCTGGCGACCGAGAGCGCGGAGAGGCCGACGCCCCCACAGCCGTGGACCGCGACCCACGACCCCGGCGGGAGCGACACCCGGTGAGCCAGCGCGTGATACGCAGTCATGAACCGACAGCCGAGCGCCGCGACGTCGACCGGGTCGACTCCGTCGGGGAGCGCGAGCAGGTTGTAGTCGGCGCGGGGAACGTGGACTCGCTCGGCGAACGCGCCGGGGGCCGCCGACTCGAACCCGAGTGCGTGCCCGTCGGCACAGCGATTCCCGTGGCCGGAGAGACAGCGCGAGCAGGAACCGTCGCCGAGGTTGAACGGGACCGCGACCCGGTCACCCACCTCGTAACGGCGGACTTGGTCGCCCACCTCGACGACCGTCCCTGCGGGTTCGTGTCCGAGGACCTGCCCCCGCGGGACCCGGTCGTCGGCCCACTCACCGTGGCCCTGCCAGGCGTGCCAGTCGCTCCGACAGATGCCGCACGCCTCGACCCTGACGACGACGCCCTCCGGCGTCGGACTCGGGGCGTCGAGGGAGCGAATCGACAACGGCTCTCCGTACTCGGTGAGGACAGCGGCGCGCATACCGGCCGTTCGCGGCCGGGGGTAAAATCACCGGGGGCGAGGCCGCAGGCCGCTCACGCGCTCTCGTCCGTGCCGTCGCCGCCGTCGGCGACGGCGTCCGTGTCCGCCTCGGTCTCTTCCGTCTCGGTCTCGTCCGTCTCGGTCTCGTCCGTCTCACACGCGTCGTCGACGACGTCGACCCCGCGGAACTCGAACCGTGCGCCTCCGTCGTGGCCGTCCCGGATGGAGACGGTCCAGCCGTGCGCGTTCGCGATGCGCTTGACGATGGCGAGGCCGAAGCCGGTCCCCGAGCGGTTCGTGGTGAACCCCGACTCGAACACCTTGACGTGCCGGCTCTGTGGGACGCCCGGACCGTCGTCCTCGACGTAGAACCCACAGTCGCCGTAGTCGTCGGTCAGCGAGCCGATACGGACCGTCGGGTCGGGCCCGGCGTGTTCGATTGCGTTGCCGAAGAGGTTCTCGAACAGCGCGTTCAGCCGTTCTTCGTCGGCTAACACCGCCGGGAGGTCCGCTTCGACGACGTACGACCCTTCGTTCCCGAGGCCGACGGTGAGCGCCGCAGTCTCGACCACCGCCGTGAGCGCCACCGGCTGTGGGTTGTCGACGAGCCGTCCCTCGCGGGCGAGTCGGAGCATGTCGTCGATGAGCCGACGCATCCGGTCGTGGGCGTTCCGAATCCGCTCGACGTCGTCTTCGAGTCCCTCGCCGACGGACTCCTCGACGATGGAGAGATATCCCTCCGCGACGTTCAGCGGGTTGCGGAGGTCGTGTGAGACGAGTCGAGCGAACTCTCTGAGGCGTTCGTTCTGCTCGCGGAGCGCGTTCTCGGCGTTGCGCTGTTCGGTCACGTCCCGCACCGCACAGACGAATCCGTCGGTCTGGAGCTTCGTCAGCGACTTCGACTTCACGAACGTCGACCCGTCCTTTCGGAGGCCGACGGACTCGCCGTGCCAGGTCCCTTCCTCTTCGAGCGCAGGGAGGATCTGGAGGTGCATCCGTTCGTTCTCCTCGGGCGGGTTGACCCGCTCCCAGGACTCCCCGACGAGTTCGTCCCTGTCGTAGCCGTACGTCTCCGCGTACGCGCGGTTCACCTCGACGAACCGTCCCTCGCTGTCGATGACGGCGATGCCCTCTTCGACCGTCGACATCGCCAGCGCCTGGAGTTCCCGCTCGACCTCCGCGCGGCGTCGTGCGACGGCCGACTCGATGCGGTTGGCGAGTATCTGATGGCCGCCGGTCACCGACTTGCGGACGTAGTCGGTGACGCCCGCCGAAATCGCGTCGCTCGCGACGTCCTCGTTCCCGTGGCCCGTGTAGATGATGAACGGCACGTCGGGTTCGGACTCGCGGACCGCTTCGAGCAGCTCCAGCCCACTCATCTCGGGCATCTCGTAGTCCGAGACGATACAGTCGACGGGCGTCTCGTCGGTCAGGGCGTCGAGCACGCCCTGCGCGGAGGGGAAGCCGCGGACCGCGGCGTTCGTGAGCGTGGCCTCGAGCAGTTTGACCGTCGTCTGTCGCATCGCGTCGTCGTCGTCGGCGACGAGTACGTTGACCTGCGGCTCCGCCCGCTCCGTCGCGGTCCCCCAGAGGAAGCCCCCCTCGTTCATGAATCTTGTTCGTTGTAAACGACCAGCGTAAATAAATGGTCCGTCCGGTTCGCTGAACGGCCACGTCCGGAGAGCGAGAACGCGGGAAACGCCTCAAGCGTGCCGCTCACGCGGTCCTGGCTGTCTCGGCCTACGTGAAGTCGAAGAGGCCCGACTGGCCGTCATCACGCTCACCGTCGTCGCCGGTGTCGTCTTCGCCCTCGTCGTCGAGGTCGTCGAGAGCGGTCGTCGATTCGGCGGCGCGCTCGTCGCCCTCGTCCGCGTCGGCCTGGGCCGCGTCGTCTCCGTCGAGCGTCTCGGGCGCGAACGCCTCGTCCGCGTGCGCCTCGACCAGTTCCTCGCGGCGTTCTCTCGCGTCCTCGACGATGGACTGGACCTTGTTCGTCGACTCGCCGCTCCCCGTCACGTACGCGACGTGTTCGGTGTCGAAGTCGTACCACGCCGTCATCGCGACCGTCAGCTCACGGGGCTTGCAGTGGTGGGTCATCGCCTGCAAGAAGGGGAGAATCTCCCGGCGCGCCGTGGCGATGCTCGCGCCGGACGACTCGGCGATGCGCGACGTGACCGCGTCGCGGGTCGCGTTCTTCGTCGACCGCCACGGTGCCCCGCCGTACCGGGTCCAGCCGCCGCGAGTCCTGTCGCGCGAGGCGGCCACCCCCGCGGCGACGTTGTCGGTCACGTACCGCCAGTAGCGGTAGTTCTGCGTCGCGTAGGTGCGTCCCAGCCACCGGTCGGCGTTCGCGAGATGCTCGTACGCGCGGGCGAGTTCTCCGTCCTCGTACACCAGCGACACCTTGTCCTCGACCCACGCTGTGAGGTCGTCGGGTGTCTCGTCGGTGTCGTACGCCGTTCGCAGCGCCGCCTCCGCCGACGCCTCCTCTTTGAGGACGCTGTCGAGAAAGCCGAAGATTCCGACGGTGCGGTCTCTCCCCCCGGAGGTCACGTCGTCGACCGAGAGCGACGATTTCCCGCCGACGGAGCTCTGGAGGTCTCTCACGGCCGAGCGGAGGTCGCCGTCGTTCGCCTCGGCGATGCGCTTGAGCGCCTCGGCTTCGAACTCGACACCCTCACGCCGGCAGATGTCGCGGAGGACCGGCACGATGGACCGCGCGGAGACGTCGCGGAACTCGACCTCCTGGCAGGCGTTCCGCATCCCGCGGGACATATCGTAGTACTCGTTGGCGATGAGGACGATAGGCTGGTTCGCCTCCTTCAGGAGCTTCGTGACCGCCTGCTTCCCGCCGTAATCCTTCTGATAGTGGATGTTGTCCGCCTCGTCGAGGATGACGAGTTGGCGGCCGCGGTCACGCTGTCCGCGTGACTCGGCGTCGACCGCGCCCGCGAGGGTCGTGTTCATCGCCGCGCGGCCGGCGAACCGTTCGATGACGTCCGCCGTCCGCTGGTCCGACGCGTTCAACTCCATCGTCTCCCAGCCCTTGTCGGCGGCCAGCGCGTGCGCGGCGCTCGTCTTTCCGACGCCCGGACTCCCGTGTAACACGACCGCCTCCCGATGGTCGTCCCACGTGTCGGCCCACTTCTCGAACTCGTCGCGAGCGCTGTCGTTGCCGCGCACCTCCGACAGCGTCGTCGGGCGATACTTCTCCGTCCAGTCTACCATGTTCCTGCCATTGAATCCGGGTCCTCCTGCCCATCGCTCAGACCGTGCATCTGCGTCTGTTCCGGCGTTGTCGGGCGACGGTATTAACGGTGCTGACGTGACCGCCGTCGAGGGACAGTAGGCCGTCGGTTTCACGAGTCTGGGCTCTCTCACCCTCACGTTTCAAGTCGCCATCGATACTATCCCTCTCGTATGGGAATCGTCCGGGACAGCGCACACAGTAACGGTGCGCCGACTGTCGAGGGAACGGGTATCCGTGTGAAAGACATCGCCGTCGCGTACGAGCACAGCGGCTACGAACCGGACGAAATCACACAGCTCTATCCGGACCTCACGCTCGCGGACGTCCACAGAGCACTCGCGTACTACTACGACCACATCGACGACTTCCGGTCCAGTTCTTCTGAACCCGCATCCGCATGACGAGACCGGTCTACTGTGACGAGAGTATCTGAATTCCAGTCGCGGATGGACTCCGTCGCCGCGGGTGGACGGTTCACACGGCCAGAGAGGAGGGGACGCTGGGCGACCCCGACCGGGACCAACTGACGTACGCCGTCGAACGCGACTGGGTTCGCCTGACGTTCGACGACGACTTCCTCTCACTCGTCGAAGGGGAAGGACTCGACCACGCCGGAATCGTCTTCGTTCGGCAGCAGGGACGTCAAATCGGCGATGTGGTGAAAGCCGTCGATGCGCACCTGCAGGAGCGGTTCTCCGACGACGACTCTATCGAGTACCTGTAGCCGTCACTCGTCCACACTCACATCGAACCCGGCTGTCTCACCTCTATTCGCTCGTCGTAGAGGTCCACAAGCAGTAACCAGATACCACACCGCTCGGTCGTCTCGGTCCACTCGCCGGAGAGTGAGTCTGTTTCGACGACGACGCGATATCTTCCCGGGTCGGTTGCCACGTTCGGAAACCTCTGTTCCTCACCCGGGCGTATCGTCGTGCGCCGAGAGAAGACGGGCTCCGAGGACTCGCTCTCGACGTCGTCGGACGCTATCGAAACCGTTCGCTCCCCCGTCGCGTGACTGGTCACCTCAACCCCTTTCGGCGGGCCGTGATGTCCCGAGTGACACTGTTCCCCAGTTTCGGTGCAGCCTGCCAGTCCGAGAGTGAGAGCGGTCGTCGCTCCTGAGAGGCACTCCCTTCGCCTCATTCTCTCCTCGTTGGCTCCTCGGACCGAAGCCGCCTCACTCTTTGGGCTACTGGCTCCTGAGATGCCTACGATATGGGCATACAGGTACTGACTGCTCCGTCCAGTCTACCATGTCCCCGACATTGAATCCGGGTCCTCCTGCCCATCGCGCAGACCGTACATCTGCAGGACACGTCGGCTCCGACCCCGGCGTCGACGACCCTGCCCACTCGGCGACGCACTTGCGGGGGTCGACCCGGCCGGAGAGTTTCAGGACTGAGGTTCCGGGTGCGTCGGGCCCCCGACGGCGGGGAATTAACCGGGAGGGGGCGGACTACCCGGTCTCGGGACCGGGGCGCGCTCCATCTCGAAATCAGCGCTCCGGCAGTCTCGGAGGTGATAGACGACGTTCGGCGTCGACCGAGACATCCCTGCTCGCCGCTGTCGGCGTTCCGCCGCACGGCTCGACTCGGACCTCCTCGTCTCGGCGCACGGCTCTGGTATCACAGGTGATACTCTATGGATATGTTTTTCAGATGTTGCTTCGTCGGGTCGCAGTAGAAGTCGTATGGAACGTAACCGAACCTGGAAGCGGAGGCGACGAGGATGAGCACGTCGCGTCGTCCCCGTTCCTCGGTCGTACGGTCGTGTCGAACACCGAGCGACGGAGAAGACGGCCATGTCGCCGTCGCGTGACACCGTGCGCGTCCTCCACGTCGACGACGACCCGGAGTTCGCCGCGATGGCTGCCGCGTTCCTCGAGCGTGCAGACGACCGGTTCGCGGTCGACACGGCCACGAGCGTCAGCGCCGGGCTGGACTCGCTCGCCGCGAGCGATTTCGACTGCGTCGTCTCCGACTACGAGATGCCCGAGCAGGACGGACTCGCGTTTCTCGACGCCGTCCGTGCGGAGTCCCCCGACCTCCCGTTCATCCTCTTCACCGGCAAGGGGAGCGAGGAAATCGCGAGCGAGGCCATCTCCGCCGGGGTGACCGACTACCTGCAGAAGGGGACCGGCACGGACCAGTACACCGTGCTGGCGAACCGAATCGGGAACGTCGTCGAGCGCTGGTGGGCGGAACAGGAGGCCGAACGCACCCGTGCTCGGCTCGAAGCGATCACGTCGAACTCGTCCGACGTCATCGTCACCGTCGACAGCGCAGGCACTATCCGGTTCGCGAACGCCGCCGCCGAGGACGTCTTCGGTTACGCCCCCACAGCCCTCGTCGGGCAGTCACTGACGACGCTGCTGCCGTCCAGCCGCCACGACAGGCCAGTCCGGCCGCTGGAGACGGACGAGAGGACGGCCGACTGGAAGGCTCTCGAGCGCGCGGGCCGACACCGCGACGGCCACGAGATTCCCCTCTCGGTCTCGTTCAGCGAGTTCGAGCGGAACGACGCGCGTCGGTTCATCGGCGTCCTGCGTGACGTCTCCGAGAAGCGTGAATCCAGCCGGCAGTTGCAGACGCTCATCAGCAACCTCCCGGGCATCGTCTACCGATGCCGCAACGAACCGGGTTGGCCGATGGAGTACGTCCGTGGGGAGTGTGCGGAACTCGTCGGGTACTCCGCGTCCGAACTGGCAGACGGCGACGTGGTCTGGGGGGTAGACGTCCTCCACCCCGACGACGAGGACGTGATGTGGGAGGCCGTCCAGGAGGCCCTCGACACGGGTGAGCCCTTCGAGGTCACCTACCGGGCCATCGCGAGAGACGGGAGCGTCAGGTGGATGTGGGAGCGAGGACGTGCGGTGACAGCCGCGGACGGGGAACGGGTCCTGGAGGGCTTCATCACGGATATCACCGACCGCGAGGAGCGGAAACGGGAACTCGAACAGACGAGCGTCCTGCTGTCGACGCTGTTCGAGACGCTCCCCGTCGGCGTGCTCGCCGAGGACGCCGCGCGCAACGTCCTGGCCGTCAACGACCGGATGTTCGAGCTGTTCGACCTGCTCGGGACGCCAGCGGAGGTCATCGGGGCCGACTGCGAACGCATGGCCGAGCAGGTCAGCGAGATGTTCGTCGACCCGGCGGGGTTCGTCGAGCGGACCAACCGACTGGTGAGCGCACAGGAGTCGCAACGCGACGACGAGTTCGAACTCCGCGACGGACGGACCTTCGCACGGAGCTACGAACCGATCGAACTCTCCGACGGCGCGGGCCACCTGTGGGTGTATCACGACGCTACCGCGCGCAAGACGCGTGAACAGAGCCTCAGGCGGACCAACGAGCGGCTGGAGGAGTTCGCCTCGGTGGTCTCACACGACCTCCGCAACCCGCTGAACGTCGCCGAGGGACGACTCGAACTCGCCCGTGAGACGGACGACAGCGAGCACCTCGCGAGCGTCGCTCGCGCGCACGACCGGATGCGCGTCCTCATCGAGGACCTGCTGACGCTGGCACACGACGGCGCCGAGGTGGGTGAGCTCGAACCGGTCACGCTGTCGACGGTGAGCGAGCGCGGCTGGGCGAACGTCGAGACGGGGAACGCGACGGTTCGGACTGCGACCGACGGTGTGATCCGGGCCGACCGGAGTCGACTGCAGCAGCTACTGGAGAACCTCTTTCGGAACGCGGTCGACCACGGCTCGACGAGCAACCGGCCAGAGGCCGCTGACGGCGTTGAACACGGTGGCTCGTCCGTGTCGGTCACGGTCGGCGCGCTCGACGACGGGTTCTACGTCGAGGACGACGGTCCCGGGATTCCGGCGGACGACCGCGAGGCGGTGTTCGACGTCGGCTACTCGACGAGCCGCGAGGGGACCGGCTTCGGTCTCGCCATCGTCGAGCAGGTCGCCGACGCACACCGGTGGGACGTTCGTGCGACCGAAGGACACGACGGTGGCGCACGGTTCGAGATTCGCGGCGTCGAACTCGCCGAAACGTAACGCTGCCCGGACGGGCGTCGCCGTCAGTCGCGAGCGGCGTCTCTGGCCGTCCGTCGGAACGCGTACCGTACTCGCGCGCACGAACTCACGTTTATACACGCCAGCGCCCGTCGAGAGCGCGAACCCGTCCGTTCGGCCGGCCGCGGTCGGCGACCGATATATCTCATGCCGCGATACGAAACGGTGACTCGCGCTGAGTCGGCGCGTCGGGGGCACCGTCTGTTTCGAATCGGTCGGGCGGACGCGAGCCACCGAGAGGCGTGAACTTATACCACGTGGTGTCGTTCGGATGGTATGTCCAACGCAGAACCAATGGACGCGAGAGAGGTGAACACGTTCCTCGGCGACGAGGGAACGGGGGTACTCGCGCTCGCGAAGGACGACGAATCGTACGCGATTCCGGTGTCGTACGGCTACGACCGGGAGGACGGAACGTTCTACCTGCGGCTCGCGTTCCACGACGAGAGTCGAAAGCGCGAGTATATCGGACCGAGCCGAACGGTCTCGCTCGTCGTGAGCGAGGAGACCGACGAGGGGTGGCGGAGCGTCATCGCGCGGGGACGGCTCCGTGAGACCGGCGAGGCGGCCATCGACTCGAGCATCGTCGAGGCTATCCGCCGGATCAACATCCCGTTCTTCACCGTGTTCGACCGGCCCGCCCGCGAACTCGACTTCGAGCTGTTCCGGCTCGCGCCCGAAGACCTCACGGGACACAAACAGACGTAGCCGCGCCGCCGTCGGTGTGTCGGCGTATCGCTTTTCACCGCCGGCCTCCTACCTGTCGTATGGATAGCACTCGGTCGGTGCAGATGAACGACGACGAACGGATGGAGTTCCTCGGTACCGGCGGGACCGGTGTCGTCTCGTTCGCGACGGACGAGGGCGAACCGCCGTACTCGCTCCCGGTGTCGTACGGGTACGACGCCGAGGACGACGGGTTCTACCTTCGACTCGCGTTCGACACGGACAGCGAGAAAGACGGTGTCGTCTCCGAGAATCGCCCCGTCTCGCTGGTCGTCTACGACCAGACCGACGCAGGGTGGCAGAGCGTCGTCGCGGCCGGTCGACTCGAGGAGGTCACCGAGGCGGCCATCGACTCGGACGTGGTGCAGGCGATGCGGCGTATCCACATCCCGCTCGTCGACGTGTTCGAGCGTCACCCCCGTGAACTGACCTTCCGCTTCTTCCGGTTGGTGACGACAGAGGTGTCCGGACGCAAGGAAGCAACGAGCGTCTGAGACTGCGCAGAACCGACCCGGACAGCGTGACCCCGCGGTGCCCCACCTCGTGACACGGGTCAGTCCGCACCCGGCAGGAACCCAGAGACCAGTTCACCGCCGCGGAGCACCGCCTCCGGGTCGTTCAGCCGGGTCGAGTCCTCGAGCGGGTCGCCGTTGACGACGAGCAGGTCCGCGTGGGCCCCTTCTCGCAGCGTGCCGCAGTCGTCGAGGCCGACCGTTCGCGCCGCGGTCTCGGTCATGGCCGTGATCGCCCCACGAGGCGACAGCCCGTGTTCGAGCATGAACGTCACCTCCGCCGCGTTGGCACCGTGGTCGTTGAACGGGGTCCCGGCGTCCGTCCCGCCGGCGATGGTTACGCCGGCCTCGACGGCCCGGGCGAACGACTCGATGTGTCGCTCGTAGATGTGTTCGGTCTTCCGGGCGGTGTCGGGTGTCGCCCACTCGACGTTGCGGACGATGTAGTACGGTGCCGAGAGCGTCGGGACCAGCGTGACCTCCCGGGAGACGAGCAGTTCGATGGCCTCCTCGTCGAGGAACGTCCCGTGTTCGATGGTGTCGACGCCCGCCAGCGCGGCCGCCTTCGCTCCCTCGGCCCCGTGGACGTGCGTCGCGGCGTGGAGGCCGTGGCGATGGGTCTCGTCGACGAGCGCGTCGAGTTCGTCGTCGGTGAGCGCGACCGTGTCGGGGTCGGTTCCGGGTGTGGTCACCCCGCCAGTGGTCATGAACTTGATGAAGTCCGCGCCGGCTTTGACCTGCTCGCGCACCGCCGTTCGAGCGTCGACGGGGCCGTCGATCTCTCTCCCCAGGTGGTGGCCGTGGCCGCCCGTGATGGTGATCGAGCGACTGTTCGCGACCATCCGCGGCCCGGGAACGTCGCCGCGCTCGACCGCCCGCTTGAGGTGGAGGTCGACGCCGCTCGCACCCATCGCCCGGACGGCGGTGACGCCCGATTCGAGCGTCTTCCGCGCGTTCCGCGCCTCGACGAGCGCCAGTTCGGCCTCCGACATCCCGAGCACGGACTCGATCGTCGTCTCCGCCGAGAGGGAGAAGTGGACGTGGGCGTCGACGAGTCCAGGCATGAGCGTCCGCCCGTCGAGGTCGACACAGCGCTCGTCGGCGCGTGGAGTGAGGTCACCGACCGCGTCGATGCGTCCGTCGACGACTCGAAGGTCGCCCGTGCGGTCGTAGGTACTCGACAGGAGGCGGGCGTCTCGCAACAGCATCGTCCGCCCGTCGGGGATGGGGTCGCTTGAACCTGTCTCATCGACTCGGCGGTCGCCGTCGCGTCCGGCCCACCCACAAGAGACGTACCGTCTCCCCCGCGAGCGGCCCACGATGTTCGAACGAAGCCGCGAACTCGCCGTCGGCGTCGGTTACCTCGTGTTCGTCGCGGCGGCGGCAGTGGCTGTGTCGGTCCCAGTCGGTGAGACCACGGTCGGGCCGGCGTCGCTCCCGGCGCTCGCGCTCGCGGGCGGCTGCTATCCGCTCGTCTTCGGCGGCCTCGGTCTCGTGGCTGGTCGGCAGGTCAGCTCATAGCTCGCGGGCGACCATCTCGCCCCAGTGCTCGAAGCCCCAGCGGTCGTAGAAGGCGCGGGCACGGTCGTTCTCGCGGTCGACGTCGAGCACCAGCCGGTCGAGCGGGAGCGGTTGCGAACGGGCACAGTCGAGCGCTGCGTCCATCAGGTCGTCGGCGACGCCCGTCCCGCGCGCGGGCGGGTCGAGGTACACCTCGTTCAGCACGGCGGCGTCCCAGATGAACGCCAGTGAGCCGGGCAGGACGAAGACGTAGCCGACCGGCCCGTCCTCGTGGACGGCGAGTTGGACGCAGTCGGGGTCCTCGTCGACACATCGCTCGACCCACGCGAGCCACCGCTTCCTGTACTCCTCGGTGAGCTTCGCCGCGTACGTCGCGGCCTTGTCCTGGCCGCCGGTCTCGCTCCCGATTCCGAGTTCGAAGCCGCGCTTCAGCGACCAGAGGTCGTCGGCGTCCGACTCGTCGTAGGGCCGCACCGTGATGTCCGTCATACTCGACGTACCGCGGCGGGGGTACGTCAACGCTCCTCTCTCCGCGAGAGAATTAGACTTATCTAAAATTCTAGTGTGGGATACAAAATTATATGGGTGGCAGTAGTCTAAGGCAGGTATGAACGACACGCAGGAACCGTGCAGGAGCCGACGGTGGTCACGCAGAGCGGCCCTCGCGGCGGGCGGGGCACTCGTCACGACGGGGCTCGCCGGCTGTCTCGGTGGGAGCGCGACCGCGGGTTCTGGCGGCAGCACCGCTTCCGGTGGCTCCGGTGACTCCGCGGGCGGCCCGGTAGTCGTCGCGTCCTTCTTCAGCTTCTACGACTTCGCGCAGAAGGTCGCGGCCGACACGCCCGTCCGGGTCCGCAACCTCGTCCCGACCGGGCTCCACGGTCACGGCTGGGAGCCGAACGCCAGCATCACGCGAGACATCATCGAGGCGGACGCGTTCGTCCACGTCGGCGAGGACTTCCAGCCGTGGGCCGACCGTGCCATCCAGACGCTGAAGGACGACGGTATCGACACCCAGCTCATCAACGTCCGCGAGGGCGTCGAACTCGTCGACCTCGCGGCCAGTCTCGACCCCGACGAGGAGGGCGTCGGGGCAGGGAGAGGGCAGGACCCCCACTTCTGGCTCGACCCGCAGCGGTCGAAACAGGCGGTCGACAACATCACCGAGGGGTTCGTCGACCTCGCCCCCGAGTACGAGGCCACGTTCCGCGAGAACGCCACGGCGTACAAGACGGACGTCCTCGACCGCATCGATAGTGACTATCGGGACATCTTCGACCGCGCGGACCGGAAGGTCGTCCAGTTGGCGGCACACAACGCGTTCCAGTACATCGGCGTCCGCTACGGCGTCGAGATGCGTCCGCTCGTGGTGAACCTCGCCGCCAGCGGCGACGTCACGCCCTCGGACATCACCGAGGCAAAGCGCGTCATCGACGAGAACGACATCAGGTACATCGGTGCGGGCGTCTTCGAGACCCGGAAGCCGGCGAAGCAACTCCTGTCGGAGACCGCCGTGGAGGCGTACTTCCCGGTGACCCCCTACGCGGGCGTCCGCGAGGACTGGGTCGAACGCGGCTGGGGGTACGAGGAGATCGCGTACAACATCAACATGCCGACGTTCGAGGTCGTCCTCGGGAACAAGTCCCCCGAGGAGGTCGGGCCCGACGGCTGGCACAGCGAGTGGAGGAACTTCGAGTGAGCACCGGACCCATCGTCGAACTCGCCGACGTCAGCTTCGGCTACACCGCGACGCCCGTCGTCCGGGACGTCTCACTCAGTGTCGAGTCCGGCGAGTATCTGGCTATCGTAGGCCCGAACGGCTCGGGGAAGTCGACGCTGATGAAACTGCTGCTCGGCCTCCTCACCCCCGACGAGGGGACGGCGCGACTGTTCGGCGAGCCGTCGCACCGGTTCGACGACGGCGCGCGCATCGGCTACGTCGCCCAGCACGCCAGCGCCTCGAAGGAGATGCCGATCACCGTCCGCGAGGTGGTGAAGATGGGCCGGTTCCCCCACGTCGGCTTCGGCCGCCTCTCGGCCGAGGACGTCGCCATCGTCGACCGCGCGCTCGAGACGGTCGGCATGAGCGCCTTCGCGAACCGTCGGGTGACGCAGCTGTCGGGCGGGCAGCGTCAGCGGGCGTTCATCGCCCGCGCGCTCGCGGGTGAAGCCGACCTGCTCGTCCTCGACGAGCCGACGGTGGGGGTGGACGTCGAGTCCGTCGAGGCGTTCTACGAGTTGCTGGCGGCGCTCAACGCGGAGGGAATCACCATCCTCCTCATCGAGCACGACCTCGGGGCCGTGACCGCCCACGCCGACCGAGTCGTCTGTCTCAACCGTGAGATACTCTTCGACGGCCCGACCGAGGCGTTCGTCGAGAGTGACGCACTCGCCCGGGCCTTCGGGACGGCAGCCGCGGTCGCGGCGGGTGGGCGATGACCGCGACTGTCGCCGTGCCGCTCCAAGGCGGGAGCGTCATCGACCCGGTCCTCGCCCCGGTGTACTGGCTCCTGTCGCTCTGGTCGGAGCTACTGTTCTTTCTCGCCGGCGCGACCGGGCTGGAACTGCTCCAGTACCAGTTCATGCACCGGGCCGTCCTCGTCGGGCTCTGTATCGGAGTGATGGCGCCGCTGATCGGGACCTTCCTGGTCCACCGACAGCTCGCGCTCATCGGCGACGCGCTGGCACACACCGCCTTCGCAGGCGTCGCCGTCGGCCTGTTCCTCAACGCCGTCCTCGACCTCGGCGTCTCTCCCTACCTGTCTGCGGTCGTCGTGGCGATGCTCGCCGCCCTTCTCATCGAGGTCATCTCGGAGGTGACCGACGCGTACAACGACGTCTCGATGGCCATCGTCCTCTCGACGGGGTTCGCGCTCGGGACGGTCCTCATCAGCATCAACGCGGGCGGGCTGGCCGTCGGCATCAACCAGTACCTCTTCGGTAACCTCTCGACGGTGTCGGCGGAGAACGCCGCCATCTTGCTGGTGCTGTTCACCGTCATCGTCGCGACGGTCGGCCTGACGCGAAACCAGCTGCTGTACGTCACGTTCGACGAGACCGCGGCCGCGGTGTCGGGGCTCTCCGTGACCTGGTACAACCGGGTCATGGTGATGCTGACCGCCCTGGTCGTAGTCGGCGCGATGCAGATCATGGGCGTCATCCTCGTCGCCGCGATGCTCGTGATTCCGGTCGCCGGCGCGGCACAGGTGTCGCGGAGCTTCTCCGAGTCGATTCTCGTGAGCGTGGTGCTCGCGGAGCTGGCCGTCCTCCTCGGCATCGGCGTCTCCTACTACGCGGAGGCGACCGCCGGGGGCGTCATCGTCCTCATCGCGGTCGGCATCTACATCGTCACCGTCGTCGCCGGGAAGCTCAAAGCCGCCACGGCCGAAGACGCGGCACCCGAACTCGGGAGCATCGACACGGGCGAGGGCGCGCGGTCGGACTGACCGCCGGACGGTTCGACGCGCTCGACGACGGCTCCTGTCTGCCACCGTTCGCCCCGTCACGGTGGTTTGCTATCGCTGTATTCGGTTTATCACTGCGGTGAGCGTCCCGACGCTCACTGGTCACGTACCGTCCGAGTGCCCGACGCCTCGCCCGGTCAGCGACGTCCCGCGTCCCAGAGCCGGAACGGGACGACGAGACCGCTCACGAGCACGAGCATCAGTTCCCAGCCGGCCTGGAACACGGGGGCGACCCGCTCGACGTTCTCGGGTTCGCTCCCCGGGTTCGGGTCCACGGGAGTACTGTAGTGGAGCGTCCGCGTCGTGGGCCTGGGTTCCGCCTGCGCCGGCGGCTGAACCTCGACGAACGTCTGGACGAGGCCGCGCTGGTCCGAGAGAAGAAGCTTGCCGTCGACGGTGTAGAAGGCGTCCACGGCGGGGTAGAAGGCGTTCACCCCGTTGGTGAAGAGGTCGGGGAGGATGCCGCCGAACACCATCGCGGCGAGCGACACCCAGGCGAGCCGCACCCCTCGCGTCCCGTATCTCGTCCGGAGGAGCGAGTTCGCCCGCAGCGTGTCGGCGAGGAGGAGTCCACAGACGACCGCGGGAAAGAGGAAGCTGTGAAACAGCGAACGGTGCGCCCCGGGGAGGACCAGTCCGGCCAGCGCGTCGACGTCGGGGAACGCCGTCACCGCGACGACGACGACGACCGCGCGGACGTCGAACTCACTGGTGAGCAAGGCGGCGCCGACGAGCCCGCCGAGTGCCACGTGGACGAGTGTCGAGGGCATACCGGGAGTGAGAGAGGCGACGGCTTGAGCGTTCGGGCGCGGAATCGACGTTCGTCGAAGGGAGGTTTCGGTACGGTTTTGTGCGCAGTCGGCCGACGAACGGACGTGAACGCAGTCGCCCACGACCTCGACGGCGGTGAGGGCCCGTGACGGACGGCCCGCGTGCGGACCTCGCCCGACGGATCGCCGGCGAGGTCACGCTCAGCGACGACCCCGGGGCCACCCTCCGCAAGTGGCGAACCGACTTCGACGTCTCCCAGACGGCGCTCGCCGACCAGCTCGACGTCTCCTCGTCGGTCGTGTCGGACTACGAGTCCGGCCGGCGAGAGAGTCCGGGAATCGGCGTCGTCAGCCGGATGGTGAACGCCCTCCTCGACATCGACGAGGCCCGTGGCGGCTCCCGAATCCGACAGTACGCCCGCGTCGTCGGCGCGGGGTTCGAGAGCGACATCGTCCAGGACCTCAGAGAGTATCCCACGGCCATCCGTCTCTCGCGGGTGTACGACGCGATGGGCGCGACCGAGGTGGTCCGCGGCGAGACCGACCGGGTGAGCGGACACACCGTCATCGACAGCATCGAAGCCATCACCCGCCTCTCCTCGGAGGAGTTCTACCGACTGTACGGTGAGTCCACCAACCGGGTCCTCGTCTTCACGAACGTCACCCGCGGGGAGTCGCCGCTGGTCGCCCTCCGTGTCGTGAACCCGACGCCGAACGCCGTGGTGTTGCACGGACTGGGCGAGGAGAGCCTGTGGGAACACGCGGCGACGTTGGCGACCATCGACGGTTTCTCACTCGCCGTCTCCACGCGTGACATCGACGAGATGCTGGCCGAACTGCGGGCGCTGGGCTGACCTAACCCCTGTGGGCCGCTTCAGACCGTGAAGATTCCCCGCAGACAGAGCGCGGGACGGCGGAGGCGGCGACACGGACTTCGACGCACAGCACGCCGTACGGGTGAACGTCCCGCCCGGATTCTTATGTATCCTCGCCGTCAGTATCGACCGTGAGCAGAGCCTGGGAAGCCGAGACGGTGTTCGACCTGCTCGGAAACGAACTCGTCCGGGAGCTCCTGGCGCTGACGAGCGTCGAACGCCTCTCGGCGGACGAGCTCGCCGAGCGGTGTTCGGCCTCCCGGCCGACGGTCTACCGCCGGCTCGACTCGCTCGAAGCGTACGACCTCGTGGCGGTCCACACGGAGTACGACGAGGAGGGGAACCACTACCAGAGCTACGAGTGTCGGCTCGAAGCGGCCCACATCGACGTCGAAGAGGGCGGGTTCACCGTCGACATCACGCTCCGGCGTGACCCGGTGGACGACGTGGACGTTCCGGAGGGCTGAATCGTCGGCCGGGTGAAGTGGGGGGCGCGTCGGCGCTGGGGAAAGACAGGGGAGCGGGGAACGAACGTCTTGCCGACGCGCCCCCAGTCACCCCCGACCGCCGCGACGATACGGAGGGCGCCGTCTGCCCGACGGATGTCGTCAGCCGGACGCGAGCCGAACCTGACTCTCCTCGTCGAGGTAGACGTAGCCGACGGCGAGCGCGGCGAACCCGAGGAAGATGGGAATGTACCCCTTCGGCGAGGTCTGTGGCTGGAGGAACGCCGCCCAGCCGACGACGAGGAGCGAGAAGCCCGCGACGCTCCACGCCTGCCAGTGACGGGCCCAGTCGGCGACCCGCTCGTGGATCGACCCCGACGAGTCACCCACTCCTCGGTCCTCGGTGGGTGGTTCGTGCTCCGATTCGCCTGCGCCGGTCGACGCGTCCGAACCAGTTGGAACGGACATCGTCCATCGACACGTTGGGGGCGACGGCGACTAAAACCACTGCAGCGCTTCGTCGTTTGAAGACGCACGCGCGGTGTCGTCCTGGCCTCACGCGCCACAGAGGTGACGTTCCTCGTACACACCGAGTGCGAAGCCGTCGTCGAGGGCGGCGGTGGTCGCCGCCGAGAGAGTCGCGTCCGTCCCGTCGTAGTTCGGCGAGAGCCACCCGGACTCGGTGTGTGGCCGTCCCTCGACACGGCCGGCGGTGTTGTGGAGGAGTTCGTGGGTGAGGAACGCGACCCGGTTCGACCGGCCCTCGCGGACAGCGGTGTCGGTCCCGTCGACGACCGAGACGTACCCCCCGAGCGCGCCGCGGCCCTTCAGCCGTGGGTGGGTGAGGTCGACGAACGTCGTCTGATAGTAGACGCACGTCGCGCGCTTGAGGTGCTCGCGGTCGTACCGCTCGCGGACCAGTTCGGCGTCGGGTTCGTACGTTCGTATCTCTCGGTCGAGTCGGCGCTCGTCGACGACGTGGAGGGTGATACCGGTCGACCCGTCGGGGTTCGAGACGGGCATCCGCGCCCAGATGGTCCGAAGCGTCGTCCGTTCGGACTCGCTCAGCGCCTCGATGCCGCTCCCGTACAACACCTGCACGTAGAGGTCTTTCCGGTCGGGGTCCGCATCCGGCAGTGGCACGCCGTCGGGCGTCCGGCCGGCCCGCTCCCACCCGTCGAGGAGGCGGTCACCGTCCCTGTCGGGGGTAGGGCGCGCCATCGTGGTCGCTTCGGTGAACTCGACGGTGTCGCCGTCCATCTCGGCGATGGTGCCGGTCCCGGCGGCGACGCCTCCCAGCGCGCCCTTGGCGTCGACGAGTGTCACCAGCGTTGGCGCGGTCGCGACGAGCAACAGCACGGCGAAGAGCGTCATCACCTTCCCGAACGTGCTCTTCGGGGTGACCCGCTCCCAGGTCCGTCGGACGACCCGGACGACCCGGACGCCCCCGGGAACGACGACCCGGACGATAAGGACCACGGCGACGGTTGCGAGGACGAGCATGCCGAGGAGGATGGCCACTGTGACCTCCGGCGCGGGCATCGCCGCCGGCCACCACGTCGGCTCCGAGACGAGAGGCTGGCTCTCACTCGTGAGTTTCAGCGGGGCCGACACGACGCTCCCGGTGAGAGGCTGCACTGCTGGTGCTCTCCCGTGACCGCCCAAAAATCCATTCCTCGGACTATCGAATATGAGAACGAGTATATGAACCGCACATAAATCCTATTTGAATGGATTGGTGTTCTCCCCTTTCTCCGAGTTACTCGACGTACTCGTACTTTCGCTCGTTCATGCGGCCCCAGCCGGCGAAGACGAACTCGCCGACGGGCGGAGTGAACTCCTCGACTTCGATATCCTTGTCGTGGTTGTGGACGTCGTGGATTTGTTCGTACTCCTCGAACGAGAGGTCGTACCGGCGGGCCATCTGCTCGTCGATGGTGAGCGCCTCGACCTCCTCCTTCCAGCCTTCCTGGACGGTTTCGGCGTGGATCTCGGCCTGCGCACCCGAGCCGTACGACCCGACGAGGAGCTTCTCGCCCGTCAGTCCGCGACCGGTCTCGGCGGCCGTCTTCAGCGCCGAGGTCCGCGCGAGGTGGACCGAGCCGGTGTACCAGTTGCCGAGTTGGCCCGACAGCGTGAGCGTCGGCTCGATGGTCCGGGCGTACCAGTCGCGGTACTGTTCGGTGCTCTTGAGACCGTCCATGTAGCCCCGGATGGCCTCCTCGTAGTCGTCCCACGAGTCGAAGTCCTCCTCGCGGGGCTGGCGGCCGAGTTCCCCGGCGAGTTCGTCTTCGATCTCGGTCCCGCGCGTCATGTGGCGGTATCCGAGAAGCGCAGCCTTCCGGACCATCCCGGGGAACGGCGTGTGGAAGGGGATGTAGGCGAAGTCCTCGGTGTAGGTGCGTCCGGCCACCGACTCGTAATCCTCGAGCGCCTCGCGCATGCGCGCGAGATACACTTTCATCGAGCGCTTGCCGTCGACCGAGGGGAACTGCTGGTTCGGCTTGAGGAAGTCCGTCTCGTCCGCGCTCCCGTAGCCCTGTTCGGTCGACAGTTCGACGACGCTCGGGTCCTCGGAGATGAGCATCGCCACCGCGCCGGCACCCTGGGTCGCCTCACCGGGGTCGCCGCGGGCGTACAGGGCGGTGTCGGTCGCGATGACGAGCGCCGCCCGACCGCGGTTGCGACCGGCCTTGATCCAGTTGTAGGCGTCGTCGATGCTCTGGGTGCCAGCCACGCAGGCGAACTTCCGCTCGCCCTTGTTGGCGTGGTGGAAGTCGCCCTCGAACACCTGTTCGAGACAGCCCGCGATGTACGTCGACACGGGTTTGGAGTTGTCGAACGCCGACTCGGTGGCGACGTCGATGCGGCCGATGTCCTGCGGGACGAGTCCCTTCCGCTCCATCAGCCGTTTCGCGGCGTTGGCACCCATCGTCACGATGTCCTCGTAGACGTCGGGCATCGAGGAGTTCTGCAGGCCGAGGCCCTTCGTGTACTTCTCGGGGTCGTCCCCTTTCACCGGGGCGAACGTGTTCGGCAGGTCGAGTCGGAGTTTGCCAGTCCAGATTTCGATGGCGTCTATCCCCACGGGTGTCATGGCTGCGTGTTACTGCGGAGAGGCATATGGGTTTGTCGATGCCGATTACGTCGTGTGTCGAAATCAGCTCACTCGACCTTGTTCTTGTACCTCTTCGACTGGGGTTCGTACGCGCTGTCGGGGCGGACGTCGAGTCGCTTGTCTCCGTCGAGTTTGAATCCGTCGAGCAGGACGGTCCCGCCGCCGGTAACGTCGGCGATCGCGTCTTGCCACCGTGACGCCGTGGTGAGTTCTGCGTTCCGGATGTCGACGTCCGCGGCGTCCGCCGTGAGCGTGATTCCCCGGTTCGTGCTCTCGAGCGTCGCCCCGCTCACGTCGACAGACGACCCACTCACCGAAAGGGTGTTGGACGATCGGAAGACCGTGTCTCCGTCGGCGTCGACGACACCGGTCGCGTCTATCGTCACGTCCCTGTTGTCCGACGTCACTGTCGCCCCGCTCAACCGTACAGTGGTTCCGGTGACTCGGACCGTGCTGGTCCCCGAGTGGATGGTCGCCCCGTCGGCGTTGACGTCATCGTCACCGGCGACCGTTATCGCGTTGTTGCCCGCTGTCACGGTCGCTCCCGAGAGGTCGACGGTACCTCCGGTGACGGAGACGGCACTCGTGGCGGACGCGATGCTCGCGCCGCTCGCGTCTACGTCCCCGCTCGCGTCGATGGTGACGGGCCCGTTCCGGGCGTCGACTGTCCCAGCGCTGAGGGACACGGTGCTCCCCGTGAGCGACACCTCGCTCGTGTCGGACCGGAACGTCACACCGTCCGCGAGGACGTCGCCGGCGGAGGCGAGCAACACCTGACCGTTCCGCCCGTACAGCGAGTCGCCCGAGCCGAGGTAGGTCGTTCCGCTCCGAGAGACGACCTCGACCGAACCCGTCGTCGACGTCAGACTCACGTCCAAGTCAACGCTGTCGGCCACCAACCGGACCTTCCCGTTCCGGGCCCGGAGCTCGCCCCCACTGACGCTATCTGGCACGACGAGCGTCGGCTCTCGGGAGTCCGACGGGGCGGTGTAGACGACGTCGCCGTTGTCGTTGTCGGCGAGGTCGACTCGCGCGTCTTCCGTCCCGCTGTCGTACCTGCGGTCGCCGTCGTAGTCGAGGTAGGCGAATCCGGGGTCACGAACCCCGCTGTCGTCCCCACCGTCGCCGACAGTCGGCGTCGCCGTCGATGCGGGCGTCGTTGTCGACACGGGCGTCGCCGTTGAAGCGGGCGTCGCTGGCGGCGTCCCATCGCGCACCGTCACAGGGCTGTTGAACACGACGGACTCGGTGGCGTTCTCGACGACGACGACGTGCAGTCGACTCCCGACGGGCGCGACGGTGACCGACGTCTCCCACTCCGTCCCCTCCTCGAAGTGGTCCGGTAACGGGTACGACTCGTCCCGGTCTCGGAGGAGCACCATCCCGTCGTCGACCGGTTCACCCCCCATATGTTTCACCGTTACCGTCACCTCGCCGGTCGCGTCAGTGGTGTCGTTGGTCGCCACCACGCGGAGGTCCGCGCTCGCGTTGTCGCCCGGGTCGAGGGTACCGAGGTAGAACGCGCCGAACGTCCCGACGCCGAGGATGACGATGGCGGTCAGGAGTACCACGCCGACCCCCTCGATTTGCCCTCTGCGGCCTCCGGTATCGCTCATCACCTCCGGTACGCGGAACTCGTACTTATGTTCCGGCTCTCTGTTATCACGACTGGTACGGAACGCTCGCATCACAGACCAATCCACGGACAACCCCCGATCAGTGGCCCATCTGGTCCATACCTCCGGTGACGCAGCCGACCTCCGTCTCCTCTCGCGATTGATATCGGCGGCGGCACATCTATATGGGGCGTCTCTCTTGTTCAACCGATGCTCGGCGACGACCGTGGACAGTCGATACAGATCGGCGCGATTCTGTTGTTCGGAATCCTCGTCCTCGGCCTCGCGGTCGCCCAGACGGTCGTGGTGCCCGCGGAGAACGAGGGCGTGGAGTTCAACGGCTACGTCGAGACCACGGAGGACCTCGTCACCCTCCAGAACGACGTGCTCGCCGCCGGCACACGGGGCGACGAACAGGCCGAGGCGGTCAAGACGGGCGTCCGCTACCCATCTCGGGCCGTTCTCGTCAATCCCGGCCCACCGGTGGGCAGACTCGAGACGACACCGCCACAGAACGTCACTGTCTCCGGCGCGGAGGTCGTCTCCGGCGCGCCGACCAACGCGCGTGGGTTCTGGAGTGCGACCGGTCACAACTACAGCACGCGCGGCGTCCGCTTTTCGCCCGCGTACAACAACGTCGACGTCCCACCCATCGAGGTGACGGGAACCGGGACGTATCGGCTCACCGACAACGGCCCCCTGGCGCTCTCCAGCGGGACGTTCATCTCCGGGACCCGCCTCACCATCGTGACCGTCGAGGGGGACCTCAGCACCTCGTCGCTGTCGACCTCCGTCGCGGCCACACCGGTGAGCGTCGCCACGCGGTCGGTGACGCTCCGCGAACGGGCCGGTGCGGCGTTGACCGTCACTGTCCCGGTGCCCGGAAACGGTACCGAAGCGGCTGCCGTGGCGTGGAATCGGTCGAGCGCCGCGGCGTCGCTCCGGGAGACCCCCGCCGTCGAGGCGACGGCCGTCAACGGCTCGCGCGTCGACGTCACGCTCGACGGGTCGAACACGTTCGAACTCCGGCTCGCGCGAGTCGCCGTCCACGACGCCGGCGACTCCGGCGTCGACACCGACACCGAGCCGCAGTATCTCGTCCCGCTGAACGCGAACGGGACCGAGGTGCCGACGGTCGGGGCGAGAGAACTCTCCGTCGAGGTGCGTGACCGGTACAACAACCCCGTCGGCGGGGCCGACGTCGCGTTCACCGCCACCGGTGGGAGTGTCGACAGCGCGACGGTGACGACGGCTGCCGACGGCACCGCGACAGTCGCGTTCGACATCGCGGACGCCACCGACACCGCCACGGTCACCGCCGCAATCGACGGCGCGGGCGTCAGTCCGTACAACTCGACGACCGTTCGCCTCGTCCGGCAGGGGTCGGGCGGTGACGGCGGCGGAATCAATCCCGCGGGCGGGAACGACCTCGCGCTACAGTCGGCCGAACTGGCCGACGCGGCCGGGAGTCCGATCAACAACAACAAGAAGGCCGACACGGTTCGCGTCGAGTTCGAGAACTTCGACACGAGCGCGTCGAAGAACCTCACCAAGGTCAAGCTCAGCTTCTACAGCGTCGACGCACAGAGCGGCAGCAGAGACGCCGCCCCCGAAAGCGCCACGTTCGATCCGGTCGGCTCGGGTCCCGCGTTGACGCTCAACACCGGGAGCGACTTCGAGAACTCCAGCGTCGTGTTCGGTCCGGGACAGACCCGAGCCGTCGTCATGACGTTCTACGAGAACCAGAACGGTGGCGGCTCGGCGTTCGAGCCACAGCGAGGGGACTTCTACGTTCTCAGCGTCTTCATCGACCTCGACGGGGACGGGGCGGGCGACACGACGGCGACCTACTTCATCGCACCGCGGTGAGCCTACTCGTCGTCTTCTTCCTCGATGACTTCGGGGTCAGCGAGCGCCGACTGCAGTGAGTCCAGTCCGGAGACCCAGTCGGAGACGAGGCCGTACTCGATGTCCTCTAACACGGAGACGTCGAGTTCCTCGTCGTCCTCGATGACGAGCGTACCCGCCTGGACGACGTGAGCGAAGGCGGTGTCGAGGTCCTCGTCCGCCTCGGCGGCGACGGCCGCTTCGATGTGCTCGGGGATGGCCCCCTCGGGAGCGGGGCCGCCGGCGACGTACTCCTCACCCGCGGCGAAGACGCAGCGAAGGCTCATCTGGACGCCGTCGACGAGCATGAGCTTCTCCTCGCTCTCGAAGTCGACCTCCGAGAGGACAATTTCGCCGATGTCGCGGAGCTCTTCGAGGGCCGTCTCCTGGTCGATGGTCTCGTCCTTGTACGCGGAGAGGACCTTCGCGACGGCGATGGCCGCGTCGTCCTGCATGTTGAACAGGAGCCGTGCGGACTCCTCGCTTTCGGGGTCTAGGTCCTCCTCGGCGACCCGTGATAGCCAGTTCTGCCACCGTTCGTCGGTGTAGTAGGTCTCCTCAACCTCGGTCATACCAGACAGTCTCTGCCTGTAGTCAAAGGCCTTTCCTCTCCCCGGTTCGGTGCGACACGCTCTCATTCGTCCCGCCCGACGAGCGGTGAGGCGAGGGTTCAAATCCGATACCGTGGCCATCCTGCCGTGGCGTGGAAAACAGCGCCGGCGGGCGGGCCGCGACGTGACGACACGTCGCCCGTCGGAGCGGTCTCGCGTGTCGTCCGTTCGCCCCCTGTCATCAGTCCGAAAGCGTCGCCTCGGTGTCGATGCCGTACACCCGTCGTGGCGTCTCCACGTGCGCGCGTCGAACGGCGTCGTCGTAGCCTTCGTCGAGGAGCGTCCGCACCCGGCGCGGGACCGTCTTCGGGCCCAGGACGGCCCCCGGGCGGTCGGGGTCGTCGATGAAGTCGGTCTCCATGAGGAACCGCCCTCCCGACTCGGCCGCCTCCCGGAGCCAATCGGGTTCGCTCATGACGCTCGGCGTGACACCCACCAACCGGGGCCCGGCGTAGTGTTTGACCACCTGTCCCGGCGGCAGGCCGCACTCGTCGGCCCACGTCGCCACGTCGGTCAGGTCCTCGGTCGATTCGGTGTGAAGCTGGACCGCACAATCGCAGTCGGCACCGAGCGAGAGCGCGTGGCGGAGCACGTCGTTCGACGCCTCCCACACCGGGTCGGAGACGTCGTAGTGGGGACGTCCCGACTTCACCGCCAGTGCCCGTCCCGTTCGCACGTACTCCGCCGCGACGTCGAGCCCGTCGCACATCAGGTCGCGCGCCTCGGCCGGCTCGAACCCCCGCTCGTCGACCAGCCGAGAGACGAGCCCAGGGTGCACGCCGAGGACGGGCCAGGCTCGCCCCGGGAGTACCTCGGTCGCCCGCTCGACGACCGCCAACGTCGTCTCGAACACGGCGCGGAAATCCTCACCGACCTCGGCCTCCACGCCGAGGTGCCAGGAGGGCTTGTTGACGACGAGGAGGTGCGTCCCGCCGACGCGGGCGAAGTCTTCGACGGCGTCGATTCCCTGTCCGTGTTCGGGGTCCAGATGGAGGTGGTTGTCCAACACCGGCGTGTCGAGGTCCATACCGGGTGTTCGACGGCCGGGTCAAAAGGCACGTTCTTCCGCGTCGACCGCGGCGTCGGGCTGGTTCAGACGCCCGGGATGCCGAACGCCGACAGCGAGCCGACGCCGAGGAACGAGAGGACGGCGAGGGTGACGAGCGACGCGGCCCACGCGACGAGGGCGATACCCGCAGCCTCGACCCACCCGCCGGGATAGCGCCAGTTCACGACGGCGACGTAGGCGACGAGCGTGAACACGACGCCGAGCAGCGGAATCCATCCGAGGAAGAGTCCGACGACGGCCCAGACGACCGCGCCGATGAGCGCCGTGACGACGGCGTGTCCGTAGTCGGCCTCGTCGACGACGAAGCGTGCGCCGACGTAGATGCCGAATCCCCCGACGAGCAGGCTCACCACGAAACCGATGACCGAGTCGACGAGTCCCATACACGACTCAGCGACGCGGAACCGAATAACCGTTCTCCCCGACTGGGGAGCGTCGGGTCACTCGTCGAGGGTCACGCTCTCGGTCGCAGCGTTCGGGAGTGCGTCGGACCGTCCGTGCGTCCCCGGGGCAATCGCGACGGTCCGGAGGCCGTACTCGTTCGCCACCTCGAGCGCCGGTTTGAAATCCGTATCACGGGAGACGATGGCGACGACGTCCACCCGCGACTCGACGACCTGTCGTGTGAGGTCGACGGCCAGTTTGACGTCGACGTCCCCGCTCGTGACGACGACGTTGAACCCGCGTGCTTCGGCCGCCTGAATCAGCCCCGGCGTCGCGTGTTCGTCGACGTACAGCCGAGTCGTGGTGAGTCGACCGTGTTCGCGTGCGGCCGCTCGGACGTCGTCGAGGTCGACGTCGAACTCGTCGCGGAGGACGTTCGGCCCGTCGACGAACAGCGCGACTCGCGGCTCGGCAGAGGAGTCCTCGGCGAACAGCCGCTGGAGGAGGTTCATGCGCTCGATACCCCGGTCGTGAACAAAGGCGTGCTGATTCCAGCGTCTCGACGCGGTGTGCGCCTCCGAAGTCGACCGAGTGTCGACCCCCTCTTACTGTGAGAGCCTCCGACACTAGTATTCCTAATACACTTTGCAGTGATTTGGACACATATATCTTTAGCTTTATGTTGTTCGAGCGAAGATAAGTTGATATGAGTACGATGGAGGCGGACGAAAGTCCCCAATCGTTTATTGTGATAGACCAGATGAACGACCACGGTGCGGTCACCGTCCAGTCGACGGACGGCCACGCGACGTACCACGTCGTCGACTACGCCGACACCGAGGCGCGTGAACGGCTCGCCTCGCTCACTGAAGGTGCACAGGTACGGATGTCCGTCTCGCGTGCCGGCGTCAGAGCGAACGTCTGGACGGCAAGGAACGTCGTCGCCGGCTCCGCCGAGCCCACCGCGATCCGCGCCTGAACGACCTCGCCTCCCCCCGCGTTCACGAACGGTCGCCGCCCCTCCCATCGTATCCTCCGTCCCGTCGCAGACGCTGAGAGACAGTCGTATCCGACCTGCTCGGTCCACCCCCTCGTCGGACCCACGCGGCGAAACCGGACTTCAGACGCGACGCATGACGCCCGCCATATCCGCGAACGTTGCCGTTCGCCGACTCTCCGCCCACGTCTCCGCCTCCACCGCGCTTTCAGAAATAGTTACTATATCCATAGTAAGTTTTTACCCCGGGTGCTGATATAAATCTATCTCCTCGCACACGAGCGGACGCACGACCCTTCGCTCCGTGGTTCGAAGCGGGACGTTCGAGGCCCGTTGGACCGCCACCCGCCCGTCGTTCCCCGGCGACGCCGACGCGGTCACGTCGGTGACTCACCGCGATACCAAAGCATTACTTGACTGCCGACTATGCGCGAGTATGGCCCTTCGGAAGCCGCCGCTACGGGAGGTTCACGCCGAGCGGGACGCGACGTTCACCGAGTTCGGCGGGTGGGACATGCCCGTGGAGTTCGACTCCATTCGAGCCGAGCACACCGCCGTTCGCGAACGGGCCGGCATCTTCGACGTCTCGCACATGAGCGAGCTCGAGGTCACCGGCCCGGACGCGACGACGCTGATGCAGCGACTCACGTCGAACGACGTGACCGCCCTCGAACCCGGTGACTCGCAGTACTCGACGATCACGACCGCCGAAGGGACCATCATCGACGACACCGTCGTCTACCGGCTTCCCGAGGACGAAGGGGGGAACGCCGCGTACCTCTTCATCCCGAACGCCGGCCACGACGCGCAGATGTCCGACCGCTGGGTCGACCACCGCGACGAGTGGAGCCTCGACGCCGAGGTGACGAACGTGACCGACGAGTGGGCCATGTTCGCGGTCCAGGGCCCCGACGCGCCCGACCTCGTCACCGAAGTGCTCGGTTCCGCACCCGGGCTGGCCAGGTTCGAAGCCCGCGAGGCCGACCTCGCAGGCGTCTCGTGTCTGCTCGCACGCACAGGCTACACCGGTGAGGCCGGCTTCGAGGTGCTCTGTCCCTGGGACGAGGCCGAGTCGGTGTGGGACGCCTTCGTCGACGACGACGCCTGCCCGCCCTGCGGGCTCGGCGCGCGCGACACGCTCCGTATCGAGATGGGGTTTCTGCTCTCCGGGCAGGACTTCCACCCTGATGACGAGCCACGCAATCCGTACGAGGCCGGCATCGGCTTCACGGTCAAACTCGACACCGAGTTCGTGGGTCGCGACGCGCTCGAGCGCGTCGACCGGGAGGGCGTCGACGAGCGGTTCGTCGGTATCGAGCTCGTCGACCGCGGCATCGCTCGGCACGGCTACGACCTCACGAACGAGGACGGCGACACCGTCGGCCACGTCACCAGCGGGACGATGAGCCCGACGCTCTCGAAGGCCATCGCCCTCGGCTACGTCCCCGTCGACCACGCCGAGCCCGGCCAGCGGGTCGACGTCGTCGTCCGCGGAGACAGAAAGCGGGCACGGGTCGTCTCGCTGCCCTTCATCGACCGCTAAGACAATCATGTTCGAAGTTCCCGACGACAAACGGTATCTAGAATCGCACGAGTGGATTACGACAGACGCCCCGGTGAGAGTCGGCATCACGGAGTTCGCACAGGACGAACTCGGCGACGTGGTGTTCGTCGAGCTCCCCGAAGCGGGCGACGCGGTGACCGCCGGCGAGTCGTTCGGCGTCATCGAATCCATCAAAGCCGTCTCCGACCTCTACGCCCCCGTCTCGGGCGAGGTCGTCTCGGTCAACGAGGAGCTGTTCGACCGGCCGGAGCTCGTCAACGAGGACCCCTTCGGTGACGGCTGGATGCTCGAACTCGACGTCGACGACGAAACGGTGTTCGACGACCTCCTCTCTCCCGAAGAGTACCGCGAGCAGATCGAATGAGCCGAAGCCCGTACGCACCACACACGACCGCCGAGACCGAGGCCATGCTGGACGTCGTCGGCGTCGCGAGCGAGGACGAACTGTTCGACATCCCCGACGACGTCGCGTTCGAGGGTGACTTCGGTATCAGTTCGAAATCCGAAGCAGAGGTCCGAGCGGAAATCGACGCCACGCTGTCGCGCAACGACGACCTCGTCGAGTTCCTCGGGCGAGGCCACTACGACCACTACGTGCCCTCGCTCGTCTCGGACCTCTCGCGACGCTCGGAGTTTCTCACCTCGTACACGCAGTACCAGCCCGAGATCACCCAGGGCTTCCTGCAGGTACTGTTCGAGTACCAGTCGTTCATCGTCGAGTTGACGGGGCTCCCCATCGCGAACTGCTCGATGTACGACGCCGCGACAGCACTCGCGGAGGCCGCCAGACTCGCCGGCCGCGTCCGGCAGACGAGCGGGTCTACCGTCCTCGTCCCCGACCACCTCCACGAAGGGAAGGCTGGCGTCCTCGACAACTACGTCGAGGGTGCCGGGCTCCGGGTGGAAACGTACCCGATGGACGACGGGGCGGCCGACGTCGACGCCCTCGCGAGCCTCGTCGACGACGACACCGTCATGGTGTACGCGGAGTCACCGACGCTCCACGGCGTCGTCGAGCCGTCGCTCGGCACCATCGGTGACCTCGCCGACGACAACGACGCGCTGTTCTGTCTCGGCTCCGACCTGCTCGCGCTGGCGCTCCTCGAAGAACCCGCGTCGGTCGGTGCCGACGTCGTCGTCGGGGCGGCCGACGTCCTCGGGATGCCGACGAGTTACGGCATGGGACTCGGCCTCTTCGCCACCCGAGACGACTTCCTCAGACAGGTGCCCGGGCGACTGGTCGGCGCGAGCGAGGACGCCGCCGACAACCGCGCCTTCACCCTCACGCTCCAGACGCGCGAACAGCACATCCGCAAGGAGCGCGCCACGTCGAACATCTGCACGAACCAGGCCTGGGTCGCGCTCAGGACGGCGATGCACGTCGCCTCCCTCGGGGCCGAGGGGATGGTCGACCTCGCCGAGCAGTGCGTGACGAACGCCCGCGGCCTCGCCGCGAAACTCGACGAGGTCGTCGGCGTCCAGGCACCCGTCTACGACCGACACCACTTCCGCGAGTTCGTCGCCCACACCGACCAGCCCGCCGAGGCGGTCGCTTCGACACTCGAAGCCAAGGGGTTCGCGGTCCACGTCGTCGGCGAACACCAGGTTCAGGTCTGTATCACGGAGACGAACGACGTGCACGCGGACGCCCTCGTCGCGGCGTTCGAGGAGGCCGCCTGAGATGAGCGACGTTCGGACGCGTCCGACCGCGTTCTCGTTCACGCTCGAGACGGGAGGACTCGCATGAACTACGACCAGGCGCGCTTCAGTCGGGACGGTGTGTACGAGCCCTTGCTGTCGGAGAAAGACGAGACCGAGACTGCGGTGGAGTCGTCGCTGCCGGACGACCTCACCCGCGATTCGGTGTCGCTTCCCTCTCTCTCCGAACCCGAACTGGCCCGCCACTACACCCGACTGTCGCAGATGAACTACGGCGTCGAGACCGGCCCCTATCCGCTCGGGTCGTGCACGATGAAGTACAACCCCTCGTTCACCGAGGACGTCGCGGCGCTGCCCGCCGGGGCGGTCCACCCGGACCGCTCGGGTGAATCGGTGCAGGGGACCCTCGCCGTCCTCCACGGGCTGCAGGAGTATCTGGCTGACATCGGCGGGATGGACGCCGTGACGCTCCAGCCGCCCGCCGGGGCCGCCGGCGAGTTCACGGGCATCCTCGTCGCGAAGGCGTACCACGAGGCGAACGACGACGACCGCTCGGAAGTCATCATCCCTGCCTCGGCCCACGGGACGAACTTCGCGTCGGCCGCGATGGCCGGCTACGAGGTGGTCGAACTCCCCTCGGGTGAAGACGGCCGTGTCGACCTCGACGCCCTGGAGGCGGCCGTGAGCGAGGAGACCGCGGCGCTCATGCTGACGAACCCCAACACGCTGGGGCTGTTCGAACGTGACATCGTCGACATCGCCGAGCTGGTCCACGACGCCGGCGGCCTGCTCTACTACGACGGCGCTAACCTCAACGCCCTGCTCGGGCGGGCCCGCCCCGGCGACATGGGCTTCGACATCATGCACTACAACGTCCACAAGACGTTCGCGACCCCACACGGCGGGGGCGGCCCCGGTGCCGGGCCGGTGGGCGTGGTCGCCGACCTCGCCGAGTTCCTCCCGAAGCCCCGCGTTCGAAGGTCCGACGGCGGCTTCGAGCTGTACGACCCCGAACGCTCCATCGGCAAGGTCCACGGGACGATGGGCAACTGGCTCGTCCTCGTCAAGGCGTACGCGTACATCTCGCGACTCGGCGATGGTGGGCTCAGAGACGCCTCCGCGAAGGCGGTACTGAACGCCAACTACCTCGCCTCGCAACTGGCGTACGACATCCCCTACGGCCCGTTCCACCACGAGTTCGCGGCGACCGCCGGAGACCGCGACGCCGCCGAGGTGGCCAAACGGATGCTCGACTACGGGGTCCACCCGCCGACGACGAAGTGGCCCGAACTCGTCTCCGAGGCGATGCTCACCGAACCCACGGAGGTGGAGAACCGGTCGTCGCTGGACGACCTCGCCGCGGCGTTCAACGCGGCCATCGAAGAGGACGACGAGACGCTCGCGAACGCGCCGACGCGGACGAGCGCGCGGCGTATCGACCAGGTCGGTGCCGCGCGGAACCCACGGCTGTCGTGGCACGCGCTCGAAGAAGACGAGAACTGAGCCGCGCGAACCGCTCGCGCGGCAGGCGCGTCTCACGAACGGTCCGAGCTCTACTCTCCTGTACGACTCGGGAGGCGGGCTCTCGGTCGGTCAGACGCGTCGGTCTCAGGCTTCGGCGGAGGTGTCGATGTCGCCGATGCGGACGAGGCCGTACTCGCACTCCGAGCAGCGCCACTTGACCTTCTCGCCGAGGTGCACCAGGGTACTCGCCGACCGCCAGAAGGTGCGCTCCTCACCGCAGTCCGGACAGTGGTGTTCCATCTCCAGGCTCATACGTCGAGATATCGGCGGCCGTAATTTAACATGTTGGTTCCGATTACCGGGCGTGAGACGCCGCCGTACGCGCCGGCGAGGCTAACATACTTGCCCACCCCGCCGCTACGGGCTCGTATGACGCTCACCCTGTACGCACTCGACGGCTGTCCGTTCTGCGAGACGGTCCACGACGCGCTCACCGAGGCAGGCATCGACTACGAGACCGAGTGGGTCGAGGCGATGCACTCCGAGCGCAACGAGGTAAAGCGCGTGAGCGGACAGCGCGGCGTCCCCGTCCTCGTCGACGACGACCACGGCGTGACGATGGCCGAGAGCGAGAAGATACTCCAGTACGTCGACCGGACGCTCGCCTGAGTCTCAGGCCGAGGCGGGCGCTGGCCGCGACGCCCAGTGGGCGTCGACGTACGCCGCGAAGGTGGTGTAGTCGATGCCAGTCCGCGCCGAGAGCGCCGGCACGTCGACGTCGTACCCTTGGTCGTTGAACCACTGGTACATGTCGGCTAGTTCGTCACCGGCGTCGGCGCGGTAGTCGTCAACGTCGAGGTGAACCGCGGCGACGTCGTGGCCGAGTGCGTCGGCGAACGCGGCGGCGAACCCCTCCAGGGTCAGTTCGTCCCCCGCGAGTTCGACTGTCTCGCCCGCCCACCGGATCGGGTCGTCGAACGCCGTCGCGACCAGCCGTCCGATGTCCGCGACGTCGACGACGGCGAGTGAGACGTCCTCGGCCAGCGGCATGGCGAGGGTTCCCCTCTCGATGTCGTCCGCCTGCCACTCGAAGTTCTGCATGAAGAACACCGGCCGGACGAACGTCCACTCGAGCCCCGAGGCGGTGATGTACTCCTCGACCGCTCGCTTGGACTCGAAGTGTGCGAGCGGGGCGCGGTCCGCCCCCGCGACCGACGAGTAGACGAGGTACTCGACGTCGGCGGCGACACAGGCGTCGACCATCCGCGTGCCCTGTCGGGTCTCCATCTCGGGGCCCTCCTCGAAGAACGTCGTGACGAGGAAGACGTAGTCCATCCCCTCGACGGCCGCGTCGAGCGACGCGCGGTCGTTCATGTTCGCCTCGACCACCTGGACGCCCCGCTTGGCGAGCGCCGCGGCGGCGTCACTGTCGGCATCGCGCGTCATCCCGTACAGCTCGTACTCGGCCGTTGCGTCCGAGCGAAGCGCGTCGACGACTGCACCACCCTGTTGACCCGTCGCACCGGTGACGAGCACCTTCTTCTGTGCCATGGGGAGAGGACGCGTTCTCAGCGCATAAACCGACAGTGAACCGTGATATCAGCCGGATACGCGGGGTGCGGATAGTCACTCACCGGTGAACGTCCCACAATGTTCATATCTGTTGCTCCCGTCAGGTCAGATATGAACAAACACTTCCGAGACGCCTGGTACTACCTGGGTCGAGCCACTGACCACCTCCGCATCGGACTCGCGGAGGAACTCGCCCCCGTCGAGGCGGCCGCGCGCGAACGGTTCGGGTGGGAGGAGACCGACGACGAGAGCGACGAACCCCGCACGCGACTCGACCGCGTGAAGACCGAGTTCCGGCGCGTCGACACCGAACCCGTGCGAAAGGCGCGCGAGCGCATCGGCCAGTATCGCGGTCGCCCACCGGCGGAGTAAGTAACCCTTAAGTCCCGCGGCCGGATACCGACTCCTGTACGGGTTGGTGGTCTAGCCCGGTTATGACGGCTCCTTCACACGGAGCAGGCCGGCGGTTCGAATCCGCCCCAACCCACTTCTGCCGAGCATCACACCGCGAGAGACCTCCGTGTCTCTCGCACTCGTGCGAGGCTGTGTGGTGGACGGTGGATTCGAACCAGACGAGTCGCGCGCAGCGAACGGCGTGAGCGAGCACGTCTCGGCGTGGTTCCGAATCCGCCACCCATGCCACTATCTATATAATATTCAAACCGATAAAACATCTGAATAGCAATATATAGGTATCTTTCGAAGGGCACACCCTCACAAGGTGTCACGACCTCTCGTATATTTTTTTTACAACCTCCACAGAGCGGGCCAGTCCCATCTGGACCATCGCAGCCTCGTGACCCGCTTACGCATGGCTCCGGATATGGTGAGCGTTCAGCACGGATTCGAACTGCTTCACCCATCGGTCGGAAACCGCTGGAGTACGGAGGTAAAAACTCAGGTCGAAACCCGGGACCATATATTACACCTACCCAAGGGTCGACCGCCGTATAGATATGGTAGCTGACTTGTGCGTTCTTATCAACGCGTCCAGTTGCGCGGGAAACTAAATCACCAACTGGAAATCCTGGCTCACACATAATCCACTGATAGCACAGAGAGACATCACTACCTCTGGTGTCTATATATGTGATATGGTCGATAGGTCGGTCATCGTCTTCAAACGATGGCGTTTGGAGACCGTCCAATGTTCTCGGAATAGAGCGTACTATATTCCCGGAGAAGAACCCGGTGAAATCCCTGATTGGCGGCCCATAACAAATTGGCCTTACATCCAGAGGTCCCGACCGATACGGCTTATGATGAACATACCCATCATTGTGATATGTGATTTTGGTCGAAGGGTCTCCACTGATTGTGTCACAGGTTCCATAGACGTATTCGTTATCAGGGTCACAACGAATGAACGCGACTGTTCGGGTATAGTCCCCATCAGTTGCGACAATCCGAACGCGATGCTGAGTCACGACTTACTATCTCAAATGTCGTTAACTGTTTAAAATACTATTTCTGGGTTTGATAAAATAAGCCAAGCTGATTGGTCACCTACTCGTAATTAGCTCAGCTCAATCTATTCGCCCCCGAATCTCACGAGTCGACATCGTGGGGAGCCACTCTACCGCCGAAGCTTCCCGAACAGTTCGTAGTCTTCCTCGGGGCTGTACCGCCGAAAGAGCAGGCTGTTCGCCAACACCGACACGCTCGAGAAGGCCATCGCCCCGGCGGCGAGCACCGGCTGGAGCAGGCCCAGCGAGGCCAGCGGAATCATCGCCGTGTTGTACCCGAGCGCCCACACGAGGTTCTGTTTGATCTTCGCGAGCGTCGCGTCCGAGATTCGAATGGCCTTCACCACGTCGAGCGGGTCGTCGCGCATCAGCGTGACGTCGGCGGCCTCGATGGCGACGTCGGTCCCGCTCCCGATGGCCGTGCCGACGTAGGCGACCGCGAGCGCGGGGGCGTCGTTGACGCCGTCACCGACCATCATCGCCTTGCGTCCCTCGGCCTGGATGGCCTCGACGGCGTCGGACTTGTCCTCGGGGAGGACCCCCGCGCGGACGTTCTCGGGGTCGATGCCGACCCGTTCGGCGACGGCGCGGGCGGTCCGCTCGTTGTCGCCCGTGAGCATCATCACGTCCACGCCGCGTTCGCGGAGGGCGCTCACGGCCTCCTTCGCGCTCTCTTTGACCGTGTCGGCGTCGGCGACCACGCCCAGGAGTTCGCCCGCGCTCGCGTCAGCGGACGCGCTCGCGTCGGCAGGCACGCGGCCGACGAGCATCGCCGTCTTCCCCTCCCTTTCGAGTCGCTCCATCGTCTCCGCCGCGGGGTCGGGGTCGATGCCGTTGTCGCGGAGTAGCTTCCGGTTGCCGACGAGCACCTCGTCTCCATCGACGGTCGCCCGGACGCCGTGACCCGGGACGTTCTCGAAGCGGTCGGGTTCGGGCACGTCGATGCCGCGCGCTCGCGCTCCGTCGACGATCGCCCGGGCGAGCGGGTGTTCGCTCCCGCGCTCGGCGCTGGCCGCGAGGCGGAGGACCGTCTCCTCGGTGAGTCGGTCGGGTTCGGCGAGCGCGCCCCCGTCGGTGACCGGGCGCTTCTCGTCGAAGGCGACGACGTCGGTCAACTCCATCTCGCCCTTCGTGAGCGTCCCCGTCTTGTCGAAGACGACGGTGTCGACGTCCTTCGCGCGCTCGAGGACGTCACCGCCTTTGAACAGGACGCCGTGCTGTGCGCCGAGGGTGGTACCGACCATCGTCGCCGCCGGCGTCGCCAGCCCCAACGCGCAGGGGCAGGCGATGAGCACGGCCGACGCGAAGACGATGACGGCGAACTCGAAGACCGAGACGCTCCCGCCGGCGACGGCAGGGCCGCCCGCGACCAGCCCCCACAGCGGGAGCCACTCGACGACGCCGGCGAGCGTCGCGGGGAACAGATACCAGACGAGCCCCCACAGCAGGGCGTTCGCGATGACCGCGGGGACGAAGTACGCCGAGATGCGGTCGGCGAGGTTCTGGATGTCGGGTTGGCGCGACTGCGCTTCCTTGACAGTCTGGACGATCTGTTGCAGCGCGGTGTCCGACCCGACCTTCGTCGCCTCGACGACGAGGACGCCGTTCTCGTTGATGGTCGAGCCGACGACCTCGTCGCCCTCGCGCTTCTCGACGGGGACCGACTCGCCGGTGACCATCGACTCGTCGACTGCGGACTGCCCGTCGACGACGACCCCGTCCGTCGGAATCTGCTCGCCGGGGCGCACCTTCATCCGGTCGCCGACCGCGACGTCCTCCAGTGGGACCTCGCGTTCGTTGCCCTCGTCATCGACGAGGGTCGCCGTCTCGGCCTCCATCTCCAGCAGCTTCCGGAGCGCCTCGCCGGCCTGGCCCTTCGAGCGGGCCTCGAGGTAGTTGCCGAGCGTGATGAACACGAGGATGAGCGCCGCCGTGTCGAAGTAGAGGCTCCCGGCGATGGCCCCACCGAGCACGGCGACGGAGTAGAGGTACGCCGTCGTCGACCCCAGCGCGATGAGGACGTCCATGTTGGCGCGGCCGTTCTTCACGAGCGCCTTGTAGGAGTTCCTGTAGAACGGCCAGCCGAGGACCACCTGCACCGGCGTGGCGAGCAGGAACTGGACCCAGCCGAACTCGACGCCGAAGACCCGGTCGGGGAGGACGCTCCCACCCAGCAGGAGCTTCTCGACGATGAAAAAGAGCAGGGGGGTAGCGAGCGCCGCGCCGAACAGCGTCAGGCGCAGCTGACGCCGAATCTCGGCCTGGCGGGCGGCGTCGCGGGCGTCGGTCCCCGAGTCACCGTCACCGTCGCCGTCCGCTCCGTCCTCCCTGACGGGTGTGTAGCCCGCGTCCTCGATGGCGTCGTAGAGGGTCGAACGGTTCACCTCCGCCGGATTGACGCGGACCTGCGCCTCGTCGGTCGCGTAGTTGACGTCCGCGTCGACGACCCCCGGCGTCCCCGCGAGTGCCTCCTGCACCGTCTCCGAGCAGTTCGCACACGACATATCCGTGATGGCGACCGTCACCGACTCCGTGACGGGGTGGTATCCGGCCTCCTCGATGGCTTCGAAGATCCGCCCGAGCGAGACGACCGCCGGGTCGTACTCGACGGTCCCCTCGTCGGTGGCGAAGTTGACGTTCACCTCCGACACGCCGTCGAGGGCACCGACGGCGTCGGCGATGCTCTGCGAACAGTTCGCACAGCTCATCCCCTGGATGTCGATCTGGCTTCGATGCTGGCTCATTACTGGCTAGTACGGGCCCCTTATTCAACGGGGTTTCTCTTTCGTTCGTTCGGTGAGAGAACGCCCGAACCTTCGAACCCAAAGTCGGATTCGACTCCGGCTCCGTTCGGTGGCGTGACGTGACAGCCGAACGCGTCCGAGCACGCGTCCAGCGAACCGGGGGCTCGACGTCGAGACGGACGGTCTCTCGGTGAGGCGATAGCGGCGTCGACGGGAACGCGCGAGCGCGATACTGACCTGAACAGTCGGTTTATATGTCGTTCGAGTCCCAACGATGGCTAACCGAGGTGCGAGTGGGGACGAGTGCGCCACCGGACCAGCCAACCATGTGTCGAGAACTAAACCGCGAACCCGCCTGGGTCGCCGCCATCAGACTCGCGTACCTCCGGGGGTGGGTCGACGTCGAGAGCGTCGTCGAGGAAGCGAACCTCATCTCGGGGCGCGAGCGAACCGTCGCCGACGTGCTCGAGACCATGTGCAGGCGGGGGCTCCTCCGTGAGGGACCGCAGTTCGACGCCACGGGCCGGTACCTCGTCGGACCCAGCCTCCAGCGGTCGGCGCCGTCGCCGGCCGCGGTCAAACAGCTCGCTCGACACGGCGTCCACCAGTGGGTGCGACCGGCGGACGACTAGCCGAACCGGTCGAGGTCTGCCCGGGTGTCGACGTCGCGACGGACGCCTGCGTCACCCGTCTCGACCAGCGCCGACCCTGTGCCAGCGGTGAGGATTCGCCGGCCACCCCGGTCGCCCGAGACGCCGGCGAGCGCGTCGAAGTGCTGGCGGTCGAAGAAGACCGGGTTCCCGCGCTCGCCCTCGTAGGCGGCCGCGAGCGCGGTCCACGACTCCGTTCGGTAGACGTCGACGAGCGCTCGCACGCTCTCGGGCGCGACGGCGGGCATATCACCGAGCGCGAACACGACGGCGTCGACGTCGGGGTCGAGCGCCTCGACTCCCCGCCGGACCGACGTCGCCTGCCCCTCGTCGTACTGGGGGTTCTCCACGACCGTGAACGGAAGCCCCGAAAGCGCCGCGGTCACCCGGTCGCGCTGGTAGCCGACGACGGCGACGAGCGGAGCGAGGCCGGCCTCGACGAGCGTCTCGGCCGCGTGACGGACCAGCGGCGTTCCCTCGTAGGTCGCGAGGAGTTTGTTCGCGTCGCCGAAGCGTGAACTCGTCCCCGCAGCGAGGAGGACGCCGGCCACACGTGGCGCGCACTCGTCAGCACCCACGGCCGCCGGCGGATGGACGAGCGGCAGTCGCTCCGAACGGGACTCCCCGGCGTCGCTCATCGCTCGACGACGTCGTAGGGGACGACCTCGACCGACGTCCCCGCCTCGATGCCGCTGTCGGTCACGACGAACCCGTCGGCACGAGTCGCCCGCGTACTGGAAGAGAGGACGCTCGGGTCGAACGTCTCGTCGTACACCGTGAGGGGCGAGTCGACGTGGCCGAGCGGGAGGGCCTCGTCGTCCCCCGAGAGCGTCACCGGGACGACGTAGTCGAAGCCCTCGACGCCGATGTCGAACCCGCGCGAGAGCGTCGCCGTCACCGTCGGCCGCCGCGTCTCGCCGACGAAGAAGGGCCGGGCGACGAGGGTCGTGACGGCGTGGGCACCGACGGGTTTCCCCGGGATGGCGAAGGCGACGGCGTCACCGAAGTCGGCGACGGCGATTGGTTTGCCCGGGCGGATGCGGACCCGGTGGAACAGCACGTCGCCGAGTTCTGCGAGCGCCCGGATGGCGTAATCCTTCTTGCCGACGCTCGTCCCGCCGGTGGTGACGACGACGTCGTACCCGTCGGCCAACTCGCTGACTCGGTCCCGGACCGTCTCGTAGTCGTCGGGGACCGACCCCTCGTAGGTCGCCTCGTGACCCCACGCGCGCACGAGCGCGGCGAGCATCGGCGAGTCGAGGTCGGTGTGTCGGCCCTCGTGTATCTCGGTCCCAGTCGCGAGTAACGCGACCGAGAGGCGCTCGTGCACCTCGACGGACTCGTGTCCGAGGTCGCGGAGCAGGATTGTATCCTTCGCGGAGAGCCGCTCGCCCGCAGTGAAGAGGGTCTCGCCCGCAGAGACGTTGCTCCCGCGGCGATAGACGTACGTCCACGGTGAGAGCGTCGGGCCGTCGAGGTACTCCTCACCCCCTTCTTCGGTGACCGTCGCCTCCTCACGTTTGAGGACCGCGTTCGCGCCCGCGGGGAGCGGTGCGCCCGTCGCGATTCGAACGGCCTCGCGCTCACCGATGTCGGACGGCTCGTCCTCGGGGAAGACGGCGGAGTCGCGGAGGCGGAGCGGGTACTCCTCGGTCGCGTCGAACGCGAAGCCGTCCATCGTCGCGTGCGAGTGCGGCGGCTGGTCGGCGTCGGCGACGACGTCGGTGGCGAGCGTGCGACCGCCGCACTCGGCGAGCGGGACCGTCTCCGTCGGGCGCGTCGCGAGCGTCGACCGGCGGAGCGCGTGGACCCGGCGGGCCGCCTCGGGGATGGACAGCATCACGTCGTACGGTTCGGACGACTCGTGCGCGTCGTCGGTGTCCTGTGTCACGCCCCTCGGGTTGGCGATGGGGGTTGTTAAATCCTCTCACGCGGACGGTGAGCGAGGTGCCGAGTCACGCGTCCGCGCCGGTCGGACGCTCGATTGCGGCCGCGACAGCCTCGAGCGTCGCCCGCAGGTCCGCGTCAGAGACGTCCGCCTCGCGAATCGCGTAGTGGACGAGCATCACCATCTCGCCGTCCGGTGCGGAGGCCCCGCGGTGGTCCGTCCGGTCGACCGGGAACGGGCCCGCCGCCAGCGCCGCTCGCACGCGCGATTCGTCGGTCTCGGGGACCCTGAGTTGGATACCGAGCCGGCGGGCGGGCGGTGCCCACACGATGCCGCTGCGGTTGAACGCGGTCACGAGGCTGTCGTCACCCAGCCGCGCCGCGGTCGACGGGTGGAAGAAGTCGACGACGCACTGGCCGCCGGCCCGCGTCTCCCGGGGACGGACGAGGCGGTCGCCGACCAGTTCGTCGACGAGGTCGAAGAAGGGAGCACAGTCCATGACTCGTCCCTACGCGGGGTGTGGTATAATACCACGTGGGGGCGACGTTCGCGGCCACGACAACGTTGAATACGACCCCTCTCTATGCAAATGCTAGGTGAACTCTATGGGAATGCTAGCGGACACCAAGGTCTCGGAGAAGAATCTCACGACCATCCCCAAGCCGGTCCGGAACTTCCTCGACGTGGGCGAGGGTGACCGTGTCGAGTGGCACGTCGAGGACGGGCACGTCATCGTGCGCAAAGCCGGCCCCTCGGCCGCCGACTGACCCGGCGAACCGGTGTCTTCCCCGCCTCGTTCCACGTTCTGTCGGCGAGACACCCCCGACACAGTCCCGAGACGACGTGTGTTCCCTCCGTTCTTCAGTAACGTTTATGCAATTGGGTGAGAGTCACTCGCACGAGTCTTAGCACTCGCATAGGGGCTAGTACAAAAATGGAGTTCAGTGGTGAATTCGAGCTGGAAGGTGTATCGCCGGAGGACGCGTGGATCGTTCTCTCGGACCCAATCGCAGTACGCGACGCCCTCAAGGGGTGTCGCTACATCACGCGTATCGAAGACGACGATTTCAACTTCGACGATTACGAGCCCGAGGAGGACATCGAGACACTCCCGGACGCGAACCCGGACGTCGTCGCGGAGCGCGCGTTCGTCGAGGGTGGTGTCTACGCCGCGCTGATGCAGGTCGGCGTCGGTAGCGTCAAGCCGCGATTCGAGACGCGCGTCACCATCGAGGAGCGCACGTTCCCGAAGATGGTCGCGACGGGCGGCGGCGACGCCTCGAACAGTAGTTTCGAGATGGAGTCGTGGATGGACATCCAGGAGACAGAGACCGGTTCGGTCGTCAAGTGGGGGACCGAGGCGGACGTCTCCGGGCGCATCGCCCAACTCGGCGGGCGGGTGATGAACCCCGTCGCCGACAAGATCGTCTCGAACTTCTTCAAGAACATCCAGAAGCAGATGACCGGCTTCGAAGAGAGCGAGAAGTCGAGCGGCATCCGCGACCGACTCAGCGGACTTCTCTGAACCACACCGATCATGAAAGCAGCCCAATTCGAACACCACGAACCGACGACACTCGACGAGGCGGTGAGCCTCCTCGGCAGCCTGGACGAACCGGCCATCCTCGCGGGCGGACAGAGCCTCATTCCGATGATGCGTTTCCGCCTCGCCCGTCCGGAGACCGTCATCGACCTGAACCGCATCGCTGACCTCGACTTCTTAGAAGAGTCGGACGGGCACCTCCGCATCGGCGCGCTCTGTCGACACGTCGATATCGAGGAGTCCGACCTCATCGCCGAGACGTACGGGAGCTTCTTCGACGCCGCCCCGCTGGTCGCGGACCCGCAGATTCGCAACCGCGGAACCGTCGTCGGCAGTGTTGCCCAGTCCGACCCGAAGGGTGACTGGGGCACGGTCCTCCTCGCACACGACGGCGAAGTCGTCGCCAACGGACCCGACGGCGAACGGACCATCCCTGCGGACGAGTTCTTCCTCCTCCCGTACGACAACATGCTCGACGAGACGGAACTCATCACGGAGCTTCGCGTCCCCGTCCCCACCGAGAACGAGGGGAGCGCCTACCACAAGCTGAAGCGCAAGGTCGGCGACTACGCGATGGTCGGGGTCGCCGCCCGCGTCGTCCTCGAAGACGGCGTCATCACCGACGCCGGCGTCGCGCTCACGGCCGTCGACATCACCAACATCGGCGTCCCGGACGCCGAGGAGATTCTCGTCGACGAGACGCCCTCTGGTGACCTGTTCAAACGGGCGGGCGAGGCCGCGGCGGAGACGGCTCACCCCGAGTCAGACGAACACGGGAGCGCCGACTACAAGGAGAACATGACCCGGGTACTGACCCAGAGAGCCCTCGCGTCCGCCGTGGAGCGTGCGAGATAACATGAGCAAGAAGGACATCACCATCACCGTCAACGGCACCGAACGGGAACTGAGCGTCGAGCCCCGGCGGCTCCTGGTCCACGCCATCCGCGAGGACCTCGACCTCACCGGCACACACATCGGCTGCGACACGGGCAACTGTGGCGCCTGCACCGTCTACAAGGACGGCGAGGCCGTCAAGTCGTGTCTCATGTTCGCCGTCCAGGCGGACGGCAGTGACATGACCACCGTCGAGGGCATGGACAAACTCCCCGAGGCGGGGATGGGTCGTTCCGACGACCTCCACCCGATTCAGGAGGGCTTCCACCAGATGCACGGCCTCCAGTGCGGCTACTGCACCCCCGGGATGATCATGGCGGGGAAGGCGCTGCTCGACAAGAACTTGGACCCGACGGAGGCCGAGATCAGAGAGAACATCAGCGGCAACCTCTGTCGCTGCACCGGCTATCAGAACATCGTCAAGTCCATCCAGTACGCGGCGGACGTGCTCAACGACCGCGAACCCCCAGAGTCGCCCGTCGAACACCCCGGCGACCAGGAGGCCGCCGCGGACGGCGGTGTCGAGTTCGACTGTGGCGCTGGCTGTGGCTGTGACGTCGACG